>CAYMMK010000101.1:0-7407 GCA_964391575.1 uncultured Limnohabitans sp. | reverse complement strand
GGACCAGCTGAAGTGGAGATGTTCAGTTGGCAAAAGCCGCAATTCCCGTGATGGCTCGCCCCAGGATCAGGGCGTGCACATCGTGCGTGCCCTCGTAGGTGTTGACCACTTCCAGGTTCACCAGGTGGCGCGCCACGCCGTATTCGGCGCTGATGCCGTTGCCGCCCATCATGTCGCGGGCCATGCGTGCGATGTCGAGCGCCTTGCCGCAGCTGTTGCGCTTGAGGATGGAGGTCACCTCCACCGGGGCGTTGCCCGCATCCTTCATGCGGCCCAGCGCCAGGCAGCCCTGCAGGCCCAGGCTGATTTCGGTCAGCATGTCGGCCAGCTTCTTCTGGATCAGCTGGTTGGCCGCCAACGGGCGGCCGAATTGCTGGCGGTCCATCACGTACTGACGGGCGCGGGTGTAGCAATCTTCGGCGGCGCCCAAAGCGCCCCAGGCGATGCCGTAGCGGGCGCTGTTGAGGCAGGTGAACGGGCCTTTGAGGCCGCGCACTTCGGGGAAAGCGTTCTCTTCCGGGCAGAACACCTCGTCCATCACGATCTCGCCGGTGATGCTGGCGCGCAGACCCACCTTGCCGTGCACGGCAGGGGCCGACAGGCCTTTCCAGCCCTTTTCCAGAATGAAGCCGCGGATCTGGCCCTGGTCGTCCTTGGCCCAGACCACGAACACATCAGCGATGGGGCTGTTGGTGATCCACATCTTGGCGCCGCTGAGCGAATAGCCGCCGGGCACCTTTTTGGCGCGGGTGATCATGCTGCCGGGGTCCGAGCCGTGGTTGGGTTCGGTCAGGCCAAAGCAGCCCACCCATTCGCCGCGCGCCAGCCTGGGCAGGTACTTCTGTTTCTGTGCTTCGGTGCCGAACTCGTGGATCGGGACCATCACCAGCGACGACTGCACGCTCATCATGCTGCGGTAGCCCGAGTCGATGCGCTCGACCTCGCGCGCCACCAGGCCGTAGCACACATAGTTCAGGCCGGCGCCGCCGTAGGCTTCGGGAATCGTCGGGCCCAGCAGGCCCAGCTCGCCCATCTCGTTGAAGATGGCGCGATCAGTCTTTTCTTGCAGGAAGGCGTCCATCACGCGGGGCGCCAGCCGCTCCTGGCAATAGGCGTGGGCCGCCTCGCGCACCTGCCGCTCGTCGTCGGTGAGCTGCGCATCAAGGTTGAATGGGTCAGACCAGGAAAACGTGGCTTTGTGGGACATGGGGGAGATCCTTCGCAATGGATGGATATGGATTGTCCGGACATCATGAATAGCTGTCTAATATCAAATATCGATTCAGCAATATAATTTTCAAATCAATGGAATTCCGTCACCTTCGCTATTTCCTGGCGCTGGCCGAGGAGCTGCACTTCGGTCGCGCAGCGCAGCGCCTGTCGATTTCCCAGCCGCCGCTGTCCCTCAATATCCAGCAACTCGAAGCATCGGTCGGCGCTCGGCTGTTCACACGCAACAGCCGGGGGGTGCAGCTCACGGCGGCTGGCCAGGCCTTTGTGCCGGCAGCGCGGGCCTTGTTGGAGCAGGCGTCTGCCGCCATGCGCGAAGCCCGCGAGGTGGCCCTGGGCCAGGCCGGCGAGCTGCAGATCGGTTTTGCCGGCACCTTGCTGTACTGCGGACTGCCGCAGGTGTTGCAGCGTTTCCAGGACAGCCACCCCAGGCTGCGGCTGGTGTTGCGCGAGCTCAGTTCGAGCGAGCAGCTCTCTGAACTGGTGCGCGACCGGCTGGACCTGGCGTTTGTGCACACGCCGCGCGTGCCGCCGGGGTTCGAGCAGTTTCTGGTGGCCAGCCAGTCGTTGATGGTGTGTCTGCCCCGGACCCACCCTCTGGCCACTGCAGCTTCGATCCACCTGCAGGACTTGCAGGCGCAGGCCCTGGTGGTGGTTTCGCGCACGGTCTCGCCCGACTACCACGAACGCATCCTGGCCGAATGCGAACTGGCGGGCTGGCTGCCGACCGTGGTGCACGAGTTGCGTCACTGGCTGAGCGTGGTGGCGCTGGTGGCGCAAGGGCAGGGGGTGGCCCTGGTGCCGCAGGCCCTGGCCCGCTCGGCGCTGGCCGGTGCGGTGTTCGTGCCCCTGCAGGACTGCAACTTGCGCTATGACACCCGCTGCCTGTGGCACAGCGGCCGCGACCAGACCGCCCTGCAGGACTTTGTGGCCATCTTGCGCAACGAAGCTGCGCTGGCCGGATAATGTCTGCGCATGGACAAGATCACTTCCCCGACCGAAACCCTGGTGCTGGGTGGCGGCTGTTTCTGGTGCACCGAGGCGGTGTATGTCGAGGTGCAAGGCGTGCTCGATGTCGAATCGGGCTACTGCAACGGACACACCGACGCGCCCACTTACGAAGCAGTCTGCAGCGGCACCACTGGCCACAATGAAGTTGTCAAACTGGTGTACGACCCTTCCCGGGTCAGCACCCGCGAGCTGCTGGAAATCTTTTTCCTGATCCATGACCCCACCACCCTCAATCGCCAGGGCCATGATGTGGGCACGCAGTACCGCAGCGGCATTTACTTCACCACCCCCGCACAGCAAGACCAGGCCCGCAGCCTGATCGACGAGCTCACGCGCGAGCAGGTGTTTGGCCGACCGATCGTGACCGAGGTCAGTCCGCTGGATCGCTACCATGCCGCCGAGGCCTACCACCAGGACTTCTTTGCCCGCAACCCCACCCAGGGCTATTGCCTGGCGGTGGCCGCCCCCAAGGTGGCCAAGTTCAGGCAGACTTTTGCCCGGCTGGCGCGCAAAACCGGCTGATGCCGCTGTGGCCGCAGCGCCCGGGTGCGAGCACGGATAATCGCCGGCCATGCCGACAGATGATCCTGTCCTGCCCCCTTTTGACGGCCGCAGACCGCAGGCGGCCTGAACACACCCGCCCATGACTTCTGCTTGGACCGCCTTGCCCACCCCCCCCAGCCTGCTGGGCGAATCGCCCCTGTGGCACCCGCTGCAGCGGGTGCTTTACTGGACCGACATTCCGGGTCGCACCCTGCACCGGTGGGACCCGCGCGCCCACAGCCACCGCCAGTGGCATCTGCCCAGCGAGACCGGCTGCCTGGCCGCTGTGCAGCAAGGCCTGTTGCTGGCCATGCGAGACGGGCTGGCCCACTTTGACACCGGTAGCGGCCATTGCGAAATTTTCTGTGCGCCCCCTTACGATCCGGCCCTGCAGCGCTTCAACGATGGCAAGGTCGATGCCCATGGCCGCTGGTGGATCGGGACCCTGCACGAACCCCGCGACCGTCCCGCCGCCACGCTGTACCGGCTGGAGACCGACGGCCTGCATGCAGTGTCTGGCGACTGTACCGTCAGCAACGGCCTGGCCTTCAGTCCGCAGGGGGGCACCCTGTACTGGGCCGACACCACCACCCACCGGGTGTTCCAGTGGGCGCTTGATGCGCAGGGTCTGCCACAAGGCGATCGCCAGTTGCTGCGCGCCTGGCCGGTGCGAACGCCGGGGCAGCCGCTGCACACCTATGCGGGCCGTCCCGATGGCGCGGCGGTGGATGCCGAGGGCTGCTACTGGAGCGCTTTGTTTGAAGGCCGTCAGCTGGTGCGACTGTCGCCGACGGGCGAGCTGCTGCAGACGCTGGCCGTGCCGGTGCAATGTGCCACCATGCCTTGCTTTGGCGGTGATGATCTGCGCACTTTGTATGTGACCACCGCGCGCCACAATCGCCCGGCCGATGAACTTGCGGCAGACCCCATGGCCGGCTACGTGCTGCAGACCCGCGTGGACGTGCCAGGCTGGCCTGTGCCCATGGTGTCTGCCGCGCATCTGCCCGCCCACGCTGTGCAAGCGCACGCCAGGTCATGAGCCCCGAATCCCGCACTGACCCGCGCCGCGCCCTGTGTGATCGCCTGGCGCAGCAAGCCGAGGTCGATCTGGTGGTGATCGGCGGGGGTGCCACCGGCGTGGCCATCGCTCTGGATGCGGTCGCCAGGGGACACCAGGTGGCGTTGCTGGAGGCGGTGGATTTTGCCAAGGGCACCTCGTCGCGAGCCACCAAGCTGCTGCACGGCGGGGTGCGTTATCTGGCCCAGGGTCAGATCGGGCTGGTGCGCGAGGCCCTGCACGAGCGTGCCGTGCTGATGGCCAACGCGCCCCACCTGGCGCAGCCGCTGGCCTTTGTGATGCCGGCCGCGAACATCCTGCAGCGGGCCCTTTTTGCCGCCGGCCTGCGACTCTACGACGGGCTGGCGGGCCGGCGCAGCCTGGGCCCGACCCGCAGCCTGTCGGCCACGCAGCTGCAGCACTGTCTGCCGGCGCTGGGCCCCAGGCCGGGCGGGGGCGTGCGATTCTGGGACGGTCAATTTGAAGACGCCCGACTGGCCCTGGCCATGGCCCGCACGGCCGCTCATTTAGGGGCGCTGGTGCTCAATCACGCACCGGTCACTCAACTGCTGATGGCGCAGGGCCGCGTCTGCGGCGTGCAGGTGCGCGATGACGAAACCGGCCAGGCATTTGCGCTGCGGGCCGCCTGCGTGGTCAATGCGGCCGGCGTGTGGGTTGAGCAGGTGGCCGCGCAGGGCCAGCAGCCGGACCCCGGGGCCGATGCCGCTGGCGGCGGAGTCAGCCCCAGCCAGGGCGTGCATCTGGTGGTGGACCGGGAGTTCTGGCCCTCCCAAGAAGCCCTGATCGTGCCGGCCAGCGACGGGCGTGTGCTGTTTGCAGTACCCTGGCTGGGCAAGGTGCTGCTGGGTACCACCGACACACTGCGACAGGACCGCCCTCTCGAACCGCGTCCACTGCCGTCAGAAATCGACTGGATCCTGGCCGAGATCGGGCGCAGTCTGCGGCGCCCGCCCACCCGCGCCGACATCCGCTCCCAATGGGCCGGCCTGCGCCCACTGGTGCGCCCGGCCGGTCACGCCGGCGCCCAGACCCAGCGGCTCTCGCGCGAACACACCATCACGGTGGCGCCCTCGGGCCTGGTGGGGGTCTGGGGCGGCAAATGGACCACCTGCCGGGCCATGGCCGAGGACGTGCTGGCCGAGTGCGTGCGGGCCGGGCTGCTGGACCCGCGCGGCCCGTCACGCACCGCCCGGCTGCCCTTGCTGGGCGCGCCCGCCACGGCATCGCGCTCGCTGCACCAGCCGCCGGCAGCGGCCCTGTACGGCACCGAGCAGCCCCTTCTGATGGCCTTGCCCGGTGCCGATCGCTGGCTCTGGCGTGACGGTGACGGCGGCCTGAGCGAGGCCATGGTGCGCTTTGCGGTACGGCACGAAATGGCCTGCACGGTCGAGGATGTATTGGCGCGGCGCAGCCGCTTGCTGTTCCTGGATGCGCGCGAGGCCCTGCGTGTGTCGCCCGAGGTCGCGCGGCTGCTGGCCGAAGAACGGGGCCAGCCACCCGACATGCAGGCCCTGGCCGAATTCCAGACCCTGGCGGCACAATACGCCGGCCTGTCCTGAGCACACCCGACTGTCCGAGAGGCACGACCATGACCTACCTGCTGGCCCTCGACCAGGGCACTTCCAGTTCACGCAGCATCCTGTTTGACGCCCGGGGCGGCGTGGTCGCCGTGGCCCAGCGCGAGCTGCCCCAGATCTATCCGCAGCCCGGCTGGGTCGAGCACGACCCGATGCGCATCTGGCACGACCAGCTGGCCACGGCGCAACAGGTGCTGCAGCAGGCCGGGGTTCGCGCCGAGCAGTTGCAGGCGGTGGGCGTCACCAACCAGCGCGAAACCACCGTGCTGTGGGACCGCTGCACTGGTGAGCCGGTGCACCCCGCCATCGTCTGGCAGGACCGCCGCGCCGAAAGCGTGTGTGCCCGCTGGCGGGCCCAGGGGCTGGCCGAGCGCATCGCCGCCACGACCGGGCTGGTCATCGACGCCTATTTCTCTGCGCCCAAGCTGGTCTGGCTGCTCGAGCATGTGCCGGGCCTGCGCGTGCGCGCCGAGCGTGGCGAACTGGCCTTCGGCACCATCGACAGCTGGCTGCTGTGGCAGCTGACCGGGGGGCAGGTGCATGCCACCGATGTCAGCAATGCCTCGCGCACCCAGCTGTTTGACATTCATCACAACCGCTGGAGCGAATCGCTGCTGCAGGCCATGGACATTCCGCAGGCCTTGCTGCCACAGGTGCACCCCAGTGCCCACCGATTCGGCCAGGTGCGTGCCGAGTTGCTGGGCGCAGCCGTGCCGATTGGGGGCATGGCCGGCGACCAGCAAAGCTCGCTGGTCGGGCAGGCCGGGTTTGCGCCCGGGCTGGCCAAAAACACCTATGGCACCGGCTGCTTCATGCTGATGCCGGTCGGGCACGATTTCGGCCTGAGCGCACACGGTCTGGTCACCACCAGCGCGGCCCAGCCCGATCCGCAGGTTGCCCTGGCCCTTGAAGGCAGCGTGTTTGTGGGCGGCGCAGTGGTGCAGTGGCTGCGCGACGGTCTGGGCCTGATCCGCAGCAGCGACGAGATCGAGGCCCTCGCACGCAGCGTCGACGACAGCGGCGGCGTCTGTCTGGTGCCGGCGTTCACCGGTCTGGGCGCACCGTACTGGCAGCCCGATGCGCGGGGCACCATCGTGGGCCTGTCGCGGGGCAGCACCCGCGCCCACATTGCCCGTGCTGCCCTTGAAAGCATTGCCTTTCAGAGCGCAGCGCTGTTTGACGCCATGGCCCAGGATGCCGCCAGCGCCGGTCTGCGCATGCCCACCGAGTTGCGCGTGGACGGGGGTGCTGCGCGCAACGACCTGCTGATGCAGATGCAGGCCGATCTGCTGGGCATCGAGGTGGTGCGGCCCAAGGTGACCGAAACCACCGCCCTGGGCGCGGCCTACCTGGCCGGCCTGGGCACCGGTCTTTACAGCAGCACCCAAGAGGTTGCAGCCCTGTGGCAGGCCGAACGTCGCTTCGAGCCGGCGATGGACCGGGTGGCCGCGCAAAACCGGCTGCAGGCCTGGGCCCATGCCGTACGCCAGACCGTGGCCCGGTAAGGGCCAGTGCTGCGCCGGGGGACCTTGAAATTGCGGCCCGGCGGCCGCTGCCAGATCGTTCAGGGGGCCAGACGCTCGCGCACCCATTGGCCCGCTTCCAGGCGGTAGCGCAGCCGGTCGTGCAGGCGGCTCTTGCGGCCCTGCCAGAACTCCCAGCGGTCCGGCACCAGCCTGAAGCCGCCCCAGTGGGGCGGGCGGGGCGGCTGCAGCAGGTATTGCGCGCCGTAGCGGGCGGCATTGCTCACCAGCACCGCACGGCTGTCAATCACCTGGCTTTGGGGCGAGGCCCACGCGCCAATACGCGAATCCAGTGGCCGGCTGTGAAAGTAGGCATCGCTTTCCTGCTCGCTGACCCGTTCCACCCGGCCTTCAATGCGCACCACCCGCTCGAGCTCGACCCAATGAAACTGCAGCGCCGCGTAGGGGTTGCCGGCCAATTCTTGGCCTTTGCGGCTGTCGTAGT
>CAYMMK010000100.1:5718-7954 GCA_964391575.1 uncultured Limnohabitans sp. | reverse complement strand
TGCTGCTGACGATTGCCAACGCGCTGTCGCACGACCTGTACTACAAGATGATCGATCCCAACGCTTCGACCTCGCGTCGTGTGATGATTTCGAAAATCCTGCTGCTGGTGGTCGCCCTGGCCGCTGCCTACACGGCGTACACGGTGTATGTGACCAAGCAGGCGGACATCCTGTTCCTGGTCTCGGCCGCCTTCTCGTTTGCTGCCGCCGGATTCTTCCCGGCTCTGGTGCTGGGTATCTTCTGGAAGCGGGCCACGGCCGCCGGGGCTGTGGTCGGGATGATCGCCGGTTTCGGCGTGACCCTGTACTACATGGCCAGCAACCATGCCTGGATGCGCACCATCTTTGGTGTGACCGATCCGGTCAGCCTGTGGTGGGGCATCTTGCCGATCTCGGCGGGTGTGTTCGGTGTACCGCTGGGTTTTGCCGCCATCATCCTCGTCAGCCTGGTGACGCCGGCACCTCGCCGCGAAGTCCAGGAACTGGTGGAGCATGTCCGCTACCCCAGCCTGGCCGGTGATATCGACACCCGCGCCACCTGAGTGTCCTCGGCAGCGTCATGCTGCCGACTCTCTAGCCTTCAAAACCCACCGCTTGCGGTGGGTTTTTTCATGGGCGATCACCCATGAATCCGGCTTTTGACCGGGCCCGGTGGAGTCAGCAGTCATTGACGGCGCAGCGCATTGCGGGCCTGTCCGGCATCGCTCCAGGCGGGACCCTCAAACCAAGGATCTCCCAGCAGGCAGGCCCTGAGCATGGGCAGCGCATCCTGACCCCAGAACAGCCTGCCGTCGACCTCGAAGCTGGGCACGCCGAACACCCCTCTGTCCACCGCTTCTCGGGTCCGGGTATGGAGGTCCTGCCTGACCTCGGCACCCGATGGGTCACGAACGGGGGCCAGTTGCGCGGTCAGATCCGCAAGCCGCAAAGGATCGGCGGCCTCCTGCCCCTCACACCACACATGGCGGAAGATCCGCTCACACACCTGGCGCCCAGGCGCGCCCCGCTCGTCGCACGCCAAAGCCAGTCGCAGCAAGGCCAGGGGATTGAAAGGGTGTGAGGCCGGCAACACCAGGGGCGTGCCCTGGCGGTGCGCCAGCCACATCACCTGGCGGTAAGTCCATTCGCGTTTGCCGGCGATTTCCGCCGGTCCGAGCTGCCCATGGTGCTTGAGCAGGGCGCCAAACAGGATCGGCCGGTAAACCACATGGTGTTCGACCCCCTCGAGGGCGCGGGGCCAGGCGTCAAAGGCCAGCCAGGCATAAGGCGAGATGAAATCCAGATAGAAAGTGACCGTTTTCATGGCGCACGGTCGAGGACAAGCCGCTGCTGCATGCGCTGGGGCAATTGGGCCCAGACCGCCCTTTGGGCGGCAGGATCGAGCCGGCTCCAGGCGGCAATCTCGTCGAGACTGCGCAGGCAACCCTCACACCATCCGGTGCCGGGATGCATGACGCACACCGACTGGCAGGGTGAGGGCACATGCGGACCCTGGCCCAGCTGTGAGGCCATCTGCAACAACCGGCGCCAGCGCCGGTCGCTGGTGTGGACCTGCTGAGGACTCATGAGGACACCACCACATCGGCCACGGGCGCGCCCGTCAGGCGCCGAAGGTCCTCGGGCTGGAGCTGGAACACGGCATGGGGGTGTCCGGCGGCTGCCCAGAGGGTTTCAAAACGCCAGAGTTCGCGGTCGAGCAAGGTCACGGGTGGCTGGACATGCGCCAGCGGCGCCACGCCGCCGATGGCAAAGCCTGTGCGCGCCTTGACAAAGTCGGCATCGGCCCGGCCCACCGGGCCCACAAGAGCCGCTACCTTGCTCTCGTCGACCCGGCGATCGCCAGAGGTCACCACCAGCACCGCGACGGCGTCCCGCAGGCGCCGGAAAATCACGCTCTTGGCAATCTGGCCCAATTGCACACCCAGGCTGTCGGCAGCCTGCTGGGCGGTGCGCGCCGCCCCGTCAAGCATCACGGGTGCATGCGGATGCCTTTGTGCCTGCAACAGACCAGCCACCCGCTGGACGCCCTCCGGACGGGCCTGAAGTTCACCACCACACACCATTGCTCTCCATGCGGTCGGCAGCATGCCCACCCTTGCCCGGATTATCCCTGTCCCTGGCAGCGCCTGCAGGCCGCTAGGATGTGCGCTGCTGGATTCAATGGATGAAGCATGGATCTCAAATGGCTCGAAGACCTGGTCGCCATCGGCAGGGCAGGCAGTCTGGCCCGGGCGGC
>CAYMMK010000100.1:0-5618 GCA_964391575.1 uncultured Limnohabitans sp. | reverse complement strand
GCGGCTGGAAGTGAGAACCGGCGGACTGGCCGAGACCCTGGTCTGGCTCGAGCAGGGTCAGACCGACCTGCTGGTGGCCTACCACCATCCGGCGATTGCCCAGCGCCCTCGAGGGCGCGGCTTCCTGCAAAAGGTACTGGCCCAGGACAAGCTGGTGCCGGTCAGGCGGCGACGCCTGCACCTGCGTCCCGCGACAGGCAGCCCCCTGCCCTGGCTCGCGTATGCGCCCAGCCTGGCCCTCGCCGGACTGGTGGATGACCCTCTGGAACGCTGCCCAAGCCCAGACAGCCTGCGCAGGGTGATGGAGTGCGATTCGGCCGATGCCTTGATGGAATACGCGATCAAGGGCCTGGGGGTATGCTGGTTGCCCTGGTCCCTGGTGGCCTCGGCCTGCCAGCAAGACCTGCTGGAGGTGTGCTGGGACCGCAGCATGGAAATTCCCTTCGAGGTTCGCCTGGTCCGCCTGCGTCGAAGGCTGGGCCCGATGGCAGAAAAGGTCTGGCAGGCCACCCCCGGTCTGTAATGCCAAAATGGCAACCGATCTTGCCGATCTGGCACTGCAGCCTGCTCCCGGCAGGACACAATCGCGAATGCCTACCCACATGAAAGAGTCCGCAATGAACACCACGGTCCTGCGAAACATCCTGGGTCTTTTGGCCAGCACCATGGCCGCCCTGTCCCCTGCAGTCCACGCCCAGGCTGACAACTACCCCTCCAAGCCTGTCACTATCGTGGTGGGTTACCCCCCAGGGGGCAGCACCGACCTGACCGGGCGGGTGGTGGCGGCCGCGCTGGCCAAAAGCCTGAACGCCACCGTTGTGGTCGAGAATGTGGGGGGGGCCGGTGGTGCGATTGGCGCCCAGAAGGTGCTCAACGCCGCACCCGATGGCTATACCCTGCTGGTGGGCGCCAACAACGAAGTGGCGATCAACCGGCTGGTGTCTCCCACCATCAAATACAGCTGGCAGGACTTCACACCCATCGGCCTGATCGCCTCGCAGCCGCTGGTGCTGGTGGCTTCCACCAGGATGGGGGTGAAAAACACCGAAGAGTTCATCAAGCTGACCAAGGCCAATCCCGGCCGCTTCAGCTACGGCAGCTCCGGCGTGGGCACCTCGCTGCACCTGGCCGGTGAAATGGTCAAGGAACAGGCGGGCATTTTCATGACCCACATCCCCTACCGCGGTGTGGCCCCGCTGGCCACCGACCTGATCGGCAACAACCTGGAGTTCGGCGTGTTCGTCCTCTCCAGCGGTCTGCCTCACATCCGCAGTGGCAAGGTGGTGGCCCTGGGCACCAGCGAAAAAAACCGCTCGAAGGTCACGCCCGAGATTCCCGCGCTGGCCGAACACCCTGCACTCAGGAACACCGACATCAGCACCTGGTTTGTGCTGATGGCCCCGGGCAAGTTGCCTGAGCCGATTGCAGCCAAACTCAGGAAAGGCCTGGCCGATGCGCTGCAAAACCCGGAATTGCGCAGCAAGCTCGAAGCCTCGGGTTCGGCCGTCGCCCAAGGCGCGGTGGACATGAACAAGTTCCTGCGCGACGAGACCGTCAAGTACCAGCGCATCGTGGACTTTGCCAAGATCCGCGAATGACGGCCCTGGCGTTTGATCTGCCCTGTCCCGACATTGCGGTGTGGCGACAGGGCAATACCGGCACCGAGGGCGTCTGGCATTTCGATGCAGGCACACCGGGGCGCCATGTGTTGATCAGCGCCCTCATCCATGGCAATGAGCTGTGCGGCGCCTGGGCCCTCAAGGGTCTGCTGGAAGCGGGCATCCGTCCGACGGCGGGCCGGCTGACCCTGATGTTTGCCAACCTGTCGGCTTTCGATCGCTTTGACGCTGCGAATCACGACGCCTCGCGTTTTGTGGACGAAGACATGAACCGGCAGTGGATGGACGAGCGCATCGCCGAGCCCCGCACACTGGAGCGCCAGCGGGTGGCGGCCCTTGCCCCCTGGGTGCGCCAGGCCGACTGGGTGCTGGACCTGCACTCCATGCACGAGAGTGGCGCGCCGCTGCTGCTGACCGGTGTGCAGCCGCGCAACCTGCAACTGGCCCGCGCTCTGGCCAACCCGGTGCACATCGTGGTGGATGCCGGGCACAAGGACGGCGTGCGCATGCGCGACTACGCGCGCCTGGGCCTGCCGGATGCCCAGGCACCGGACACCCGCTCGCTGCTGATCGAATGCGGCTTTCATGGCGATCCGGCCAGCCGCGATGTGGCCCGCGACATGTGCGCCAGGTTCCTGGCGGTCTCAGGCGCAGTTTCCGAAGCCACGTTGCAGGACAGCCTGCCCGGCTGGAAGCAAGCCGATGCCGGGCAGCAGTGGGCCCTGGAAGTGACCGGACCGGTGGTGGCGCGCAGCAGGCAATTCCGCTTTACAGCGCCGTTCAAGGGGCTGGAGTGCATTGCCCAGGCGGGCACGGTGATTGGCGACAACGACGGCGAACCCGTCACCACGCCTTACGACGACTGCGTGCTCGTCATGCCCTCGGTGCGGCAGGCCCGCGCCGGCGTGACGGTGGTGCGCTTTGCACGGCGGCGTCTGCTGACCGCCTGAGGGTCTGTTGACTGCGGGCCATGGGCCCGCAGCGCCTCATGCGGCGCGCTTGTTGAGGATGGCGGTGGCCACCCGGGAGTTGGGCTTGCGGTCGAGCTGGTCGCTGATGAAAGCACCGGCATCGATCAGCCGGTCCAGATCGATGCCGGTCTCGATGTCCATGCCGTGCAGCAGGTACACCAGGTCTTCGGTGGCGACATTGCCGGTCGCGCCCTTGGCATAGGGACAGCCGCCCAGACCGGCCACCGAGGACTGGAAATTCCACACCCCCATCTGCAAGGCGGCCAGCGTGTTGGACAACGCCTGACCATAAGTATCGTGGAAGTGCCCGCTGATCTGATCGATGCCGTAGTGCTGCAGCGCAGCCTCCATGGCACGCTGCACCTTGAGCGGCGTGCCCACACCGATCGTGTCGGCCACGTCCACACGCTGCACGCCGATCTGTTTCATCAGGCCCGCCAGATACCCCACCCGCTCAGGGGCAATCTCGCCTTCGTAAGGGCAGCCCACGGTGCAGCTCATGGCCCCGCGCACGGCAATGCCGGCGTCCCGCGCCGCCTCGACTATCGGGGCAAAGCGCTCGATGCTCTCGGCGATCGTGCAGTTGATGTTTCGCTGGCTGAAAGCCTCACTGGCGGCGCCAAACACCACGATCTCGTCGGGCTTGTCCAGCACCGCCGACTCGTAGCCCTTGAGGTTGGGCGTGAGCACCGAATAGCGCACGCCGCCCTGTCGTGTCATGCCCGACATCACCTCGTGGTTATCGGCCATCTGCGGCACCCACTTGGGTGACACATAGCTGGTGACTTCGATTTCCTTCAGGCCCGCAGCCTGCAGCCGATGCACCAGCCCGATCTTGACGGCAGCGGGGACGGGCTGTTTTTCGTTTTGCAGGCCATCGCGGGGGCCGACATCGATGATTCGAACTTGGGAAGGCAAGGACATGACAGGGACTTTCAGTAACCTTTTTGGGGATCGACCACGCCGTTGATCGGTTCCCCCCGTTGCAAGGCCCCGATTTTGCCGACGATCTGCGCAATGCTTTCCTCGCGCAGGGTGCGGGCCGAGGTGTGCGGGGTGACGGTGATCTTCGGGTGCTGCCAGAACGGATGCTGTGGCGGCAAGGGCTCGGTGCGAAAGACATCGAGCGTGGCCCCGGCCAGATGGCCTTCGTCGATCAGGGCGATCAGGTCCTCTTCGACCAGGTGGCGCCCGCGTGCCACGTTGACGAGGTAGCCGCCACGCTGCAACTGCGAGAGCGTGTCGCGGTTGAGGATGTTTTCGGTCGCTGGCGTGAGCGGCATCAGGTTCACCAGGATGCGGCTGGCTTGCAGAAAGTCGCCCAGTTGCTCTGGCCCTGCAAAACAGCGCACGCCATCGATCTGCTTGGGGGTGCGGCTGTAGCCATTGACCGGAAAGTCGAACACCTGCAGCGTCCTGGCCACGCGCTCGCCCAGCACGCCCAGGCCCATGACGCCGACGGCAAAGTCGGCGCGGCTGCGCGGCTTGCGGTAAGACCACCTGCCCATGCGGCTGTCGGCTTCGTAAGCGTCAAATTCTCGGAAATGGCGGATCACCGCATGACCAACATATTCAGCCATCTGCACCGACATGCCCGCATCGTCCAGACGCACCACCTTGAGGGCAGGCGGCAGGCGGAGCTTGAGCAAGGCATCCACTCCGGCGCCGATGTTGAACAGGGCCTGCAGACCCGGTTGTTCGTCAATGAAGGTTTGCGGCGGAGCCCAGACGATCGCCAGATCGGCCTGAGGCGCTCCCGGCGTCCAGGCCGAAACGCGCGCTTGCGGCAAAGCGGCCTGTACACCCTGCACCCAGGGCCGGGCGTCGAGCTGATCAAAACAGACAGTGATGTTCATGCCGGCATTGTGTCCATGGCCCGGGCAGCAGGCTGTCACCTTGGGCGGCGGGCGCTGCGGAATCAGGCGGCCTGCAGCTTGAGCAGCTCGGCACCTTCGCTCACCTGGTCACCCGGTGCGTACAGCAGTTCGGCCACGGTGCCGGCGTGCGGTGCGGCGATGGTGTGTTCCATCTTCATGGCTTCCATCACGGCCAGCGGCTGGCCAGCCTTGACCTTGTCACCTGCCTGGACGGCGAACGACACCACCTTGCCCGGCATGGGTGCCGTCAGGCGCCCACCTTCGGTCGCGGCCTCACCGGCATGGGCCAACGGGTCGAGCAGGCCGATGCGCGTGGCACCGCGTGGGGTGAAGACATGTGCGATCTCGCCCTGCCAGTACACCGTGCTGTGCAGGCGCTCGGTATGCTGCACCCACAAGCCATCGCCCTGGGCGGTGAAGGTCAGCGCAAGCGCCTCACCCTCGCCCACCTGCAGCGTGAGGCCATCGCGCCCGTACGTCAGCAGCGCACGGACCTTCTCGCCATGGTATTCCAGCTCGAAGCGGCGGCGCGTGAGGGCGTGCGACTGGAAACCGTCGCGGCGGCTGAAAGGGTCGGCACCGGCCAGTGCCTGCTCGGCCGCCAGCGTGTGGGCCACCACGGCAGCCGCTGCCGCCTGTACGCCCACCGGGTCCTGCTTGAACAACACTTCGCTTTCCCGCTGGATCAGCGCGGTGTCCAGTTTGGCGGTCGCAAACGAAGCGCTGTGAACCACATGGCGCAGGAACTGCACGTTGGTGTTCAGGCCCACGATGTGCGTCTGCGCCAGCGCCGCATCGAGCCGGGCCAGCGCCTGCTCGCGCGTGTCGCCGTGCACGATGAGCTTGGCCACCATCGAGTCGTAAAAGGGGCTGATGGTGTCGCCCTCGCGCACGCCATCGTCAAAGCGAATGTCACCCCGCTCGAAACTCACGGCCTGTGGCTTGCGGTAGACCTCCAGCGTGCCCGTGGCCGGCAGGAAGTTGTTGTCGGGGGTTTCGGCGCAGATGCGGGCCTCGATCGCATGGCCCTGCATGCGGATGTCTTCCTGACGCAGCGGCAAGGGTTCACCGCTGGCCACGCGCAGCTGCCACTCCACCAGGTCCAGCCCGGTGATGGCTTCGGTGACCGGATGCTCGACTTGCAGCCGTGT
>CAYMMK010000099.1:0-8047 GCA_964391575.1 uncultured Limnohabitans sp. | reverse complement strand
TTTCGTCAAACGCCATCACCACCGTGGCGGCGCCATAGCGCTTGATCAGTTGGGCCTGGCGTTTGAATTCATGAACGCCTTCCTTCATGCTGATCGAATTGACGACGGCCTTGCCCTGAATGCACTGCAGCCCGGCCTCGATCACCGACCACTTGGACGAATCGACCATGATGGGCACGCGTGCGATGTCGGGCTCGGAGGCGATCAGCTGCAAAAAACGCACCATGGCCGCCTGGCTGTCGAGCATGGCCTCGTCCATGTTGATGTCGATGATCTGCGCGCCGTTTTCAACCTGCTGGCGGGCCACGGCCAGGGCCTCCTCGTAGTGGCCATTGAGGATCATGCGGGCAAAGGCTTTGGAGCCGGTCACATTGGTGCGCTCACCCACGTTGACGAACAGCCCGCCCGTGCCGATGGAGACAGGCTCCAGGCCGGACAGCTTCATGGGGGGGACGGACACAGCAACAGACACGCGCACTCACCTTCTGAACACAGGTGAGCGTCGTTGGCACAGGACAAGCCCCAAGCCTGACCTGCCGCGCCGGTAGGGCGGCAGGCTGCAACGCTCCTTGGGGATGTCGACATTTTACTGTGCCACCCATGGGGAGACTTGATGACCTGCGAAGGATGACAGCCTTGAGGTTCGGCTGGCCTCACAATCCTTCTTTTGCACACCCCAGGCGGACCCATGCTCGAAGGCGCTTCCAATTTCCGTGATCTGGGCGGTTACCGCAACCGCCACGGGCGGCGGGTGCGCAGCGGGCGTGTGTTTCGCTCCGACCATCTGGCCCGCTTGACCGAGAGCGATCGTCAGCGGCTGGCTGATCTGGGCATCACCCACAGTCTGGACTTTCGTGGCACGCACGAGTCGGCGGCCACGCCCTATGCCTTAGACGGGGTGACTCGGGTGGCCCTGTCCATCGAGCCTACCGTGGTTGCGCGCATGCAGGCGCTGGTGTCGCAAGGCATCGTGCCGACGGCCGATGACACTGTCGAGCTCATGCGCCAGACCTACCGCGACTTCGTCAACCACAACGCCCCTGTGTTCGGACGCTTCCTGACCCATTTGCTCGAACAGCCTTCACCCCAGGTGTTTCACTGCACGGCGGGCAAGGACCGCACCGGTTTCGCAGCGGTACTGCTGCTGTCGGCGCTCGAGGTGCCGCCCGCCATCATTGAGCAGGATTACCTGCTGACCAACCGCCTGTACCGCCGCGATCCGCAGGCCGAAGGTCTGACACCGGTGCATGTGCGCGAGGTCTTGTGGCAGGTCCAGCCGGCCTTTTTGCAGGCGGCGCTGCACGAGGTCGAGCAGCGCCACGGCGGCATGACCGCCTACCTGCACGGCCCGGTGGGGCTGGGTCCCGGTCAATTGCTGGAGATCCGGCGCCAGCTGCTGCAGGACTGAGGACCGGTCAGGCGGCTTCGCGGTAGAAGGCGTTGCGGTGCACCGCACGCGGTGCCAGGGGGCCTACGGCCTGGCCTATGGCACCAATGTGTTCGGGCGTGGTGCCGCAGCAGCCGCCCACAATGTTGACCAGTCCCTCGCGGGCAAACTCGTGCAACAGTCGGCTCGTGACGTCGGGGGTTTCGTCAAAGCCGGTGTCGCTCATGGGGTTGGGCAGTCCGGCGTTGGGGTAGCAGCTGATGAAGGCCTCGTCACCCACGGCCTTGTGCAACTCCTGGATGTAGGGGCGCATCAGCGTCGCGCCCAGCGCGCAATTGAGCCCAATGGCCAGTGGACGTGCATGGCGCACGCTGTGCCAGAAGGCGGTCACCGTCTGGCCGCTGAGGATGCGGCCCGAGGCGTCGGTCACGGTGCCGCTGATGATCAGGGGCAGGCGCTGTCCACTCTTGTCAAAGTATTCATCAATGGCAAACAGCGCAGCTTTGGCATTCAAGGTGTCGAAAATTGTCTCGACCAGCAACACATCCACGCCGCCCTCGACCAGGGCCTCGACCTGTTCGTAATAGGCCTGCCGCAAGGCCTCGAAAGTGATGTTGCGCGCACCCGGGTCGTTCACATCGGGGCTGATGCTGGCGGTCTTGGGGGTCGGGCCCAGGGCGCCTGCCGCGTAGCGGGGCTTGTCGGGGGTGGAGAACTTCTCACAGGCGGCCTTGGCCAGACGGGCCGAGGCGTGGTTCATCTCGCGCGCCAGGTCGGCCATGCCGTAGTCTTCCTGGGCAATGGTGGTGGCGCCGAAGGTGTTGGTTTCAATCAGGTCGGCACCGGCGGCCAGGTAACCTTCGTGGATATCGCGGATCACATCCGGGCGCGTCAGGCTCAGCAGCTCGTTGTTGCCCTTGACATCCCTGGGGAAGTCCTTGAAACGCTCACCCCGGTAGTCGGCTTCGCCAAGCTTGAAGCGCTGGATCATGGTGCCCATCGCCCCATCGAGGATGACGATGCGATGGCTCAGGGTCTCGGGCAGTGCGGCGGCACGGGTGTAGGTCAGGGGCTTCATGCCCTGTATTGTAGAAAACGCCCCCGGCCGTAACGATCGACTCAGCGCAAAGGCTCGAGCAGTTCGAACTTGAAGCCCGAGTCTGGGCCTACCCGCACGTGTACCGCCCGCACATCGTTGGCACCCGGTACGATCAGGCGGGTGATGTTGGTCAGCGGCTGCCCCTCCAATGTGAATGGCTGGTCAATGCGAAAGCGGTGGCTGTCGCCATGCACCACCAGCACCGGTCGACCCCAGCTGCGGGCCAGTGGCAAAAGGGTTTGCTGAATGCTGCGTTGAAAGCCCGATGAGGCCGGGAAGTCCTCCCACACAGATTTGCTCTCAAACATGTCGGCCTGGAACGCCAGCACCAGAGCCCGCGCCTGTCGCTGGCGGGCATGGGCAAAGGCGGCCTCGATCCAGGCCACATTGGCCGCATCGCGTTCAAAAAATTCCTGCACCGCCTGAGCGTCTCGGCTTTCAAAATTGTTGTTGCTGCCCACAATGTGAACGGTGGCAAAGAGCACGCCCCGGTGCATCCAGCGCTGGTTTTCAACAAAGGCGGCATGGGCCGGCATCAGGTTCGATTGGTTGTCGACACGGATTGGCACGGCCCCCAGCGAGCGTCCGGGCTTGAAAAAGCGCTGCCTCAACACACTCAGGCGCTCAATTGGGTTGTAGCGCCCGTTGGAGATGCGGTGGCAATCGGTCCATTCGTTGTCGCCGGGCGTGTAGACCACCGCACCTTCAAAGCGGCCAAACATTTCCAGCTGCTCAGTGTAGAGCTGGTCGCTGCACTCGCTGGAGCCGGACTTGATGTCACCCACATGCACCGAAAACACCGGTTGTACCCGGTTGATGCGATCAATCAGGGCGCGGTAGTTTGCATAGGATTTTTCATTTGAGCCATAAGGCAAATCGCCCAGGGCCACAAAGCTAAAGGGTGGGTCACTGACCGCCTGTGCAGTCGACAGTCCCAGCACGCCAGCCAGTGCCAGGCAAGCAGCGATCCGCAATTTTTTCGTCAACATCGAACGATTCCTTTCAGCCATGCGGGGTTTGTACAACGGTTTTGTGACAGACAATAGCTAGGCTTTGCTGTCACCCCCATCTGCCGTGTCCACCCACCAGCTCATCCTGCGCGAGATTTTTGGCTATGACGCTTTCCGTGGCCCGCAGGAAGCCATCATCGATCATGTGGCTGCCGGTGGTGACGCTCTGGTGCTCATGCCCACCGGGGGCGGCAAAAGCCTGTGCTACCAGATCCCGGCGATTGCTCGGCAGCGCGCCGGAAGGGGTGTGACCATCGTCATCTCGCCCCTGATCGCCCTGATGCACGACCAGGTCGGTGCCCTGCACGAGGCCGGGGTCGAGGCCGCCTTCCTCAACAGCACCCTGGACCTCGAGGAGACCCAGGATACCGAGCAGCGCCTGCTGCGCGGCGAGCTCACCTTGCTGTACGCCGCCCCCGAGCGGGTGACCACCGCCCGTTTCCTGGGACTGCTGCAATCGCTGCACGAGCGGGGGCAACTGTCGCTGTTTGCCATTGACGAAGCGCATTGCGTCAGCCAGTGGGGGCACGATTTCCGGCCCGAGTACCGGGGCCTGACGCTGCTGCATGAGCGCTTTGCCGCAGTGCCACGGGTGGCCCTGACCGCCACTGCCGATGCCCTGACCCGTGCCGACATCGTCGAGCGGCTGCAGCTCGAGTCGGCCTGCCAGTTTGTCAGCAGCTTTGACCGACCCAACATCCGCTACCGGCTGGTTGAAAAACGCGACGCCACCACCCAGCTGCTGCGCTTCATCGAGCGCGAACACCCCGATGAAGCCGGGGTGGTGTACTGCCAGTCACGCAAGCGCGTCGAGGAAGTCGCCTCTCAATTGGTGCAGGCCGGCATTCGCGCGCTGCCCTACCACGCCGGGCTGGCTCCCGAATTGCGGCAAAAGCACCAGAACGAATTTCTGCGCGAGGAGGGCGTGGTGATGGTTGCCACCATTGCGTTCGGCATGGGTATCGACAAACCCGATGTGCGCTTTGTGGCCCATCTGGACATGCCCAAGAACATCGAGGGCTACTACCAGGAGACGGGCCGGGCCGGGCGCGACGGACTGCCCGCCGACGCCTGGATGGCTTACGGTCTGCAGGACGTGGTCAACCAACGCCGCATGATTGATGAGAGCCCGGCCCCTGAAACCTTCAAGCAGGTCATGCGCGACAAGCTCGATGCCCTGCTGGCGCTGGCCGAAGCCACCGATTGCCGCCGGGCGCGCTTGCTGGGCTATTTTGGCGAGGCCTACAGCGGCCGGCAGGATGTCGGCGGCGGCGTGTACATGCCCTGGTGCGGCCACTGCGACAACTGCCTGCAGCCCCCCGAGGTCTGGGACGGCACCGACGCTGCACGCAAGCTGCTGTCTACCGTCTACCGCTGCCAGCAAGCCAGCCGCAGTGGCTTTGGCGCCGCGCACACCATGGACATTGTGCGGGGCAAGCGCACCGACAAGGTTTTGCAGCGCGGTCACGACACCCTCAGCACTTTCGGGGTGGGCGCCGAGTACAGCGAGCAACAGCTGCGCGCTGTGCTCCGCCAGCTCATAGCCATGGGCGCGGTGCAGGTCCGCAGCGAAGACGGCTTTAACACCCTGCAGCTGACGCAAGGCGCACGCGCCGTGCTGCGCGGCGAGCAGCCGGTGTTGTTGCGCGAGTCGCTGGGCCTGGAAAAACCACCGCGCAGCGCGCGCAGCAAGGGTCGCAGTGCCCCGGCCGTGGCTGCTGCCAACCTCGACCCCGACGCCATGGTGCGCTTCATTCACCTCAAGGCCTGGCGTGCCGAGGTGGCCCGCCAGCACAATTTGCCCGCCTACGTGATCTTTCACGATGCCACCCTGGCCGCCATCGCCCAGGCCGCGCCGCAATCGCTGCAGGACCTCGACGGCATCAGCGGCATCGGGGCCAAGAAGCGCGAAGCCTACGGTCCACAGGTGCTGCGGGCCTGTCAGGGCGCCCCAGCCGACCCGGTCATGGCGTCGCACTGAAGTCCCTGGCGCCCAGCCCTCAGCCGACGGTTTTATCGGTGGTCAGCACGCCTCGGCGGATCTGGTCGCGCTCCATCGACTCGAACAGGGCCTTGAAATTCCCCTCGCCAAAACCCTCCTCGGCCTTGCGCTGAATGAACTCGAAGAACACCGGCCCCAGCATCGACTGGCTGAAGATCTGCAGCAACACCCGCTTGTGGCCTCCGGCGGTCGAGCCGTCCATCAGAATCCCCCGGGCTTGCAGCGCCGCCACCGGTTCGCCGTGGCCGGGCATGCGTTCCTCCAGCATTTCGTAGTAGATGTCGTTGGGGGCCGGCATCAGGGCCACCCCGGCCATCTGCAGGGCATCCACGCTGGCCAAAATGTCATCGGTCAACAAGGCGATATGCTGGATGCCCTCGCCGTTGAACTGGCGCAGGAATTCCTCGATCTGGCCGCTGTTCTGGCCCGACTCCTCGTTGAGCGGAATGCGGATCAACCCATCGGGGGCGCTCATGGCCCGGCTCGCCAAGCCAGAGTACTCGCCCTGGATATCGAAGTAGCGGATTTCACGGAAATTGAAAATCCGCTCGTAAAACCCGCTCCAGAACGCCATGCGGCCCTTGTAGACGTTGTGCGTCAGGTGGTCGATGACCCGCAATCCATGGCCCGTCGGGTGCCGGTCCACGCCGGGCACCCATTCGAAATCGATGTCGTAGATGCTGCGCCCGTCCTCGAAACGGTCGATCAGGTACAGCGGTGCGCCGCCAATGCCCTTGATGGCCGGCAGCCGCAACTCCATCGGCCCGGTGGGCACGTCGATCGGCTGCGCCCCCAGCTCGATGGCGCGCGCGTAGGCCTGGTGGGCATCGCGCACCCGAAACGCCAGCGCACACGGCCCCGGGCCATGCTCGGCGGCAAAGTAGCCCGCCAGGCTGCGTGGTTCGCGATTGACGATGAAATTGATATCACCCTGGCGGTACAGCACCACATCCTTGGATCGGTGATGCGCCACCCGGCGAAAGCCCAGTTTCTCGAAGAGGGGCTCCAGTACGTTGGGGGTCGGCGAGGCGAATTCCACGAATTCGAAGCCGCACAGGCCCATGGGGTTGTCAAACAGATCGGCCATTGATTGCTCCAGAAGGCAGGGGCAGCGCCTTGGAGCAGGCGCCCGCCCGATTGAAAACGGATGCCGGCCTGCAGGGCCGGCGCTTCAATCGGACGCGATCGGAGGAGCGCCTGGTCGGCCGCGCGTGCTGCGCGCAAGGTGGATACCGACGATCAAGGCTTGAATGGACATGGGGGGCCATGTTCACCTGCATGTCCGCAAATGTCAATGCACCCCAGCCCTGCCAAAAGGAGGATTGTCCCGCCCCAGCATCTTGCACATAATTCAACGGCACAAGGGTATCCACCATGACCATCGCAGCCACTTACCGTATCCGCATGTTGTCATCGGAAGACAGCGAGTCCCTGCTGGCTCAAGACCGTGTGACAGCGGACGGTCTTGGGTATGGCCTTCCAAGCCTATTTCGTTCATTGCCGGACCCCTACGGGTATTGGGCTTTGACCGCTTCTCCAGCGGTGGCCTCCGTGGGGCTCTCCAACCCTTGGGCACCCGCATCATGGGCCTTGCCGTCCCCCGCAACAGTCCCTCATGCAGAGAGCGCCCCCCGGATTGCTGTACCTGAGGTGCAGCCTTCGTCCGGCCGTGGCGCGGAAGCGAAAATCCATGACGGTTTTGTCGTTGGTGGATTTTCTGGAACACCACCGATCCAGAGCGCCGTCGCCGAGCCCACAGAGGCCGACCGTGCCGCTTTTTGGGTCAACCGCAACGACACATTTGTCCAGACCCGGGTGGGAGGTTCGATCGTCCCGCCCAAGGCCCCAATGACCCTGGCGCCGCCCCATGTGCTGGAAGACATCATTGCCTGGCAAGGGGACCGCATCGACCCCATGTTGCATGTCAGGATCGGAGACCTCTGGGCCCTGCAAGGCATTACCGATCCAGCCAGCCACCCCCAATTGCTCGAAAACGCACAGCGCATCTTCGACAAGGCCATGACCCGCAAGTCTTATTTCCCTGGCTATGTGGCCGAGTGGGAGTCGACAGCAACTGCGCTGGCCAGCGCCCCAGCACCTGCCGGCCGCATGCCGGCCGAAGGTGCAGAAATTTCTAAGCCTTTGACGTTCACACCCACAGCCACCGACGCTGCTGCACCCACTGGGCTGCAAACACTCACCACCACGGATCTGCTGGCGAGCCCCCTGACCTTGCCCGAATCCGACGACCCCAGCGCCCTGCTGGCTGCTGTGCTGCACACGCCGCCTGTTCCGGTTGTCGAACTGATCCATGGTCTATACAGCAGTGGCTACGATTTGAACAGTGACGGCACAGCCGATTTGCTGCTGCATCACGTGTGCATTCACCAGTGACCGCGGCTGTGGCGCAGCGGGCGGCAATCCCTGCAATGCGCACACCGCTTCGATCGTTTCCATAGCGGCCCCCTGCGCTCTTGAAGGGCCGCTGGCCTGTTCCGCTGATCGTGTCCGTGCTGCTCACTCCTCCAAACGGAGGAGGCCATTGTGAG
>CAYMMK010000098.1:0-8403 GCA_964391575.1 uncultured Limnohabitans sp. | reverse complement strand
GCGCAAGCCTCTGCCCCCTCGCCCGCCTCCCGCCCTGCCGATGCTGCCGATGCTGCCGATGCCCAGGAACAAAAACTGCGTGAAAGCCTGGAGGCCTGGGCCAGGGCCTGGAGCCGCCAGGACATGACCGCCTACCTGCGTTACTACGCGGCGGACTTCCAGACACCCTCGGGTGTCGGGCGCAGCCAGTGGGAATCCGATCGCCGCCTGCGGATCACCGGCAAAAAGCGTATCCAGGTCGAAATCAGCCAGGTCAGGATCACCCTGCGCGACAAGGAAGCGCTGGTTCAGTTTCGTCAGTCCTACGATTCCGACAACCTCAAGGCTGTCAGTCGCAAGAACATGACCTGGGTGCTGCGAAATGGCCACTGGCGCATCCTGCGTGAAACCGTGGGCTGACCGGCATGGCATGGTCCCGATGGTTCAGGCTGCCCAGTCCTTGGCAAATGCGCTGGACTCTACCCCCCTTGCTGGCCCTGGCCACCTTCCTGACAGCCTTCTGGTTGCTCGATCGTCCAGCGCCTGCTCCCGAGGCGCGCGGCCTGGCCTGGCAACTCGAGCAGCCCGCACAGCCACCGGCATCGACCGATCTGCACGATGTGGCCGACCCCGAGGCCTTGCTGCGGCGCATCTTCCAGTCGCTGGAAAGCGGCCAGCGGGCCCTGGCCCTGGAGCAGGCCCATTCGCTGGTGCTGCGGCACCCCAATTTTCAGCTTGCGCAACTGGTGTATGCCGACCTGCTGAACATCGAGTTGCCCCGGCCGGTCGACCCGATGGGTCTGGAACGGGATGGCTCACCGGCCCTGATGCGGCGTGCCCAGGAACTGGTCACCGAAACCTTGCGCCGCATCCAGCACCCTCCCTTGCAGGCCCTGCGTGGCAAAGTGCCCAAGGGCATCCATCTGCCCACTGACGAGCACCGCTATGTGGCTGCGGTGGATGCTTCCAGATCCCGCATTTACTGGTTTGCCAACCGTCCAGGCCCCGATGGCACTGCGCAACTGGAACTGATGCACCACAGCTATGTTTCGGTGGGCGTCAACGGCATGGGCAAATTCAGGGAGGGTGATGGCAAAACGCCGCTGGGGGTGTACTTCATCCAGCGACAACTGCCCGGCGCGAAACTGCCGGACCTGTTCGGTGTGGGTGCCCTGACCCTGAACTACCCCAATGCGATCGATGTGATGCGTAACAAGACGGGCTCGGGTATCTGGCTGCATGGCTCACCCAGCGTGCAGTATTCGCGTTCTCCGCTGGCGACCGACGGTTGCGTGGTGCTACCCAACATCGACATGCAGAGGTTGCTGGATCTGCCGGGCATTGGCATGACCCCGGTCCTGATCGCTCGGGAGCTTGAATGGGTAGACCCGAAATCCGGAAGTACCCTGCCCGCCGGTTTTTCATCGACCTTGCAGGACTGGCTCTCGCGCCGAGGCCAGGGCAATGCCCAGGCACTGGCGGGCTTTTACAGTCCGCGTTTCGAACGCGAAGACCTCGGGCTGGACCACTGGTGGCCGATTTTGTCCCGTGAATATGGCGATGCCCGTCGGGTCCCTGC
Source organism: uncultured Limnohabitans sp. (assembly GCA_964391575.1). GTDB lineage: Bacteria > Pseudomonadota > Gammaproteobacteria > Burkholderiales > Burkholderiaceae_C > Limnohabitans_A. The sequence goes on along the minus strand of CAYMMK010000098.1, from coordinate 6,845 downwards.
GCTGTCACCGGTCTCGATGTTGTCCTGGCATGACGAGGAAGCCATCGTGGTGGCCACCCTCTCCGCCGCGCCCCGGGGCAATGGCCAGCGAAACGGCCTGGTCAGGACCTATTGGCGCTTGGAGGGCGACCAATGGAAGATCGTCTACGAAGGACCGGCCTGAAGCCCTGAGGGGTCCGCGGCCGCGCAGACAGGCCCCATCAGTTGTCAATGCCCAGCTCCTGAATTTTGCGTGTGATGGTGTTGCGCCCGATGCCCAGGCGCTGGGCAGCCTCGATGCGCCGTCCTCGGGTGGCCGACAAGGCGGCCTGAATCAGTCGGGTCTCGAAACGCCGGGTCAGGACATCCCATACCTCAGCCCCACCCTGCTCTAGCAATTCGACGGCTTCGCGGCTCAACTGCAATTCCCAGTCGGCGGCATGGACGGGCGATACCTGAGGCCCTGGGGCCGCGCTGGCCGCTGCCAGAACCGGCAAGGCCACCGGCGGCAAGTCTGTCCCTGAGGCGGGCAGTTCCGCAGACGAGGGCACTGCTGCCACGCCATGGACCTCGGGCGGCAGGTCCTTGGGTTCGATGAGCTGGGCCGGCGCCATCACCGTGAGCCAGTGGCAGATGTTCTCGAGCTGGCGAACATTGCCCGGAAAGGCAAACATGCACATCCGCTGCAACGCCGAGTCAGAAATCCGCTTGGGTTCCACGCCCAACTGCTGTGCACTGCGGAGCAGAAAATGCCGGGCCAGCATCGCAATGTCCTCGGGCCGCTCGCGCAAGGCGGGCAGACGCAGCCGGATCACGTTCAGCCGATGAAACAGGTCTTCACGAAACCCGCCTTCCTTGACCCTTAGCTCCAGGTCCTGGTGGGTGGCTGCAATGACCCGCACATTGGCCTTGATGGCACTGTGCCCGCCCACCCGGTAAAAATGACCGTCCGAGAGCACCCGCAGCAGCCGGGTCTGCAAGTCAAAGGGCATGTCGCCGATTTCGTCAAGAAACAGGGTGCCGCCATCGGCCTGCTCAAAGCGCCCACGGCGTGAGGTCTGCGCGCCGGTGAAAGCACCCCGCTCGTGGCCGAACAGCTCGCTTTCCAGCAGGTCCTTGGGAATGGCCGCAGTGTTGATGGCTACAAAGGGGCCGCTGGCCCGTGGCGAGTGCTTGTGCAGGGCGCGGGCCACCAGCTCCTTGCCCGAGCCCGATTCGCCCGTGATCAGCACCGTGACCTGGCTTTGCGACAGCCGGCCGATGGCGCGAAACACATCCTGCATGGCGGGCGCCTGACCCAGCATTTCCGGGGCGACATCCATCGGGTCGTCCCGCACCTCCTCGCGCTGGCTTTCCTCGACCGCGCGGCGAATGAGCTCGACCGCCTTGGGCAGGTCAAAGGGTTTGGGCAGGTATTCAAAAGCACCGTGCTGGAAGGCCGACACGGCACTGTCCAGGTCGGAAAAAGCGGTCATGATGATGACCGGTAGGGCTGGCAGGCGTTCCTTGACCTGGGTGAGCAGATCGAGTCCGGAGCCCCCAGGCATGCGGATATCGCTGACCAGCACCTGCGGGCCCTCCAGGGCACCGGGGCGGTCAAGAGCGGCCAACACCTCGCGCGGATGCGTGAAACTGCGCGTGGGCAGACCCTCGCGCAGCAAGGCCTTCTCCAGCACAAAACGGATCGACTGATCGTCGTCCACGATCCAGATAGGCTTCATACGGTTCGTGCTTTCAGGTGTTCAGGGCAATGGAATCAGAATCTTGAAATCCGTCAATCCGGGTTCGCTGTCGCACTCGATCAGGCCATGGTGTTGCTGCACAAAGGTTTGCGCCAGTGTCAGCCCCAGACCGGAGCCCCCTTCGCGTCCCGAAATCAGCGGGAAGAAAATACGGTCCTTGATCGAGTCCGGTACACCGGGCCCGTTGTCGATCACATGCAATTCCAGTGCCAGTCGATAGCGGCGCTTGCCGAAAGTGACCTGGCGCAGCACCCGGGTGCGCAAGGTGATGCGCGCATCGCCTTGCGCAATGCGCTCGACCAGGGCCTGTGCGGCATTGTGGGCAATGTTGAGCACCGCCTGGATGAGCTGTTCGCGATCGCCACGGAAATCCGGAATCGAAATGTCGTAGTCACGCACCACCGCCAGCCCCTTGGGAAACTCGGCCAGGATCAGCGCCCGCACCCGCTCGCACACCTCGTGGATGTTCACATCACCCACCACATGGGGGCGACGGTGCGGTGCCAGCAGGCGGTCCACCAGCGTCTGCAGGCGGTCGGCCTCATGGATGATGACCTGGGTGTATTCGGCCAGCTCGCGGTTGGGCAGGTCCATTTCGAGCAACTGGGCGGCCCCGCGGATACCGCCGAGCGGGTTCTTGATTTCGTGCGCCAGGTTGCGGATCAGTTCCTTGTTGGCGTGCGACTGCTCGAGAATGCGTTCTTCGCGCTCCTGGCGGGTCTGCTGCTCGACCGGCAGCATCTCGACGATCAGCTGGCCGGGCTGGTCTGTAGGCGCCACCATCACGTGCACGGGCAGCGGATCGCCGTGGTGTGCGCGGCGCAAGGCGGCTTCATAGCGCAGGGTGGCAAAAGCGTTGCTGCGTGCACCCTCGATCGCGTGGCGCAGCGGCAGCGGGTCGGCGAAACACTCGCCCATGTCGGTGTGCTGCAGGCTGCGGGCAGACTGGCCGGTCAGGTCTTCCAGGGCCGAGTTGACAAACAGGATCCGGGCGCTGTCGTCGAGCACGGCCACTGGCGTGACCAGCACATCGAACACTTCATAGCGCCTGTGCAAGGGACCCATCACCTGCGCTCCTGGCGGCTGTCCAGACGGGCCAGCTCGCGCTCGAGGCTTTGCAGGTCACGCCGGGTGCGCTCGATGGCCTGCACCACTGCGGTGCCCGGCGAAGGGCCGGAACCATCGGTGGGCCTGATGCCCTGCAAAGGGGCCTGGACTTGCCGGGACTGCTCCAGGGACTGCAGTTGCGACCGCAGGCGCTCGCGCTCGGTTTCGAGGACGGTGCGCGCCTGCTGGTCCCGCCAAGGCTGTGATGTCTGCCGGGGTTCGGCAGGCGCGGGTGCACCGGAGGGCGCCACAGCGGCTTCACTCGACGCCGCTGTGGCGCCAGGCACGGGTGGTTTGCCCGGGTGGACGCGGGTGCCCTCGATCCGGGTCACCGCCAGCTCTGGCATCAATTCACACAGCTGACCCGGCGGCGGCGCATTGGTGTAGGACTGGCCGCAACGAAACACCGACTGGGCGTGTGCCGACGCTGGCCAGAGACTGGCCACCAACATCGCAGCACCGATACAACCGAGCAAGCCCGTCAGGCGCGTTGCGAAGGGCCCTTGGGCCCGTCCTGCAACAGGCTTGGCGTTGTCGGTCGGCATCTTCATCGGTACAGTGTAGGCAAAGCGCTACAGAAAAAAAAGGACGGCAGCGCCGTCCTTTTTTGACCCGGTCGCTGCAGTCATCAGAAGCTGAAGTACATGTCGTAGTCGACCGGGGTGACCTCGGTGCGGGCACGGGTGACTTCCTGCATTTTCAGATCGATATAGGCATCGATCCAGGCGTCTGTGAACACACCGCCCTTGGTCAGGAAAGCTCGGTCCTTGTCGAGACACTCGAGCGCCTGGTCCAGGCTGTGGCACACGGTGGGCACCAACTTGTCCTCCTCCGGGGGCAGGTGGTAGAGGTCCTTGGTGGCCGCCTCGCCGGGGTGGATCTTGTTTTCCACGCCATCCAGACCGGCCATCAGCAGAGCAGCAAAGCCCAGATAGGGGTTGCACAGAGGATCGGGGAAGCGCGCTTCCACGCGGCGAGCCTTGTCAGAGGCCACGTTCGGGATGCGGATCGAGGCCGAGCGGTTCTTGGCCGAGTAAGCCAGCTTGACCGGAGCTTCGAAGCCGGGCACCAGGCGGCGGTAACTGTTGGTGCCGGGGTTGGTGATCGCATTGAGGGCGCGGGCATGCTTGATGATGCCGCCAATGTAAAACAGGGCGAACTCCGACAGGCCGGCATAGCCATTGCCGGCAAACAGGTTTTTCCCGTCTTTCCACACCGACTGGTGCACGTGCATGCCCGAGCCGTTGTCGCCGTGATAGGGCTTAGGCATGAAAGTGGCGGTTTTGCCGTAAGCATTGGCCACGCTCTGGATCACGTATTTCTGCAGCAGGGTCCAGTCGGCACGCTCGACCAGCGTGCTGAATTTGGTGCCAATTTCGCACTGGCCGGCACCCGCCACTTCATGGTGATGCACCTCAACCGGGATGCCCACGGATTCGAGCAATTGAGACATCTCATTGCGCATGTCGACAGTGCTGTCAACCGGGGGCACAGGAAAATATCCGCCCTTGGTGCGGGGACGGTGGCCACGGTTGCCGCCCTCCATCTTGGTGCCGCTGTTCCAGGGGGCCTCGTACTCGTCGATGGCATAGAAGCTGTGACCAGGCTCGTTGCTCCAGCGCACGTCATCGAACAGGAAAAACTCGGGCTCAGGACCAAAGTAGGCGGTATCGCCCAGGCCGGAGGCCTTGAGGTAGGCTTCAGCACGCTTGGCAATGGAGCGGGGGTCGCGCTCATAGGCCTTGCCATCGGTGGGTTCGATCACATCGCACACCAGCACCAGAGTGATTTCTTCAAAGAAAGGATCGATGAAAGCCGTGCCCGGTTCGGGCATGAGCAGCATGTCAGAGGCTTCAATACCTTTCCAGCCGGCAATGGAAGAACCGTCAAAAGCCTGTCCCTGCTCGAACTTGACCTCGTCGAACTGCGACACCGGCACGGTGATGTGCTGCCATTTGCCACGGGTATCGGTGAAGCGGAAGTCAACGAACTTGACATCGTTTTCCTGCACCATCTTCATCACATCTGCGACGGTCTTGGCCATCAGAACTCTCCTGTTGGGGTGGGGTTGAACATTACGGCCGGCATTCTCGCAGGTTCTGTGCCAGATGCTGGCGCGACCACCTGCATCCTTCAAACCCGCGTCAGCACAGTGCTTTTTACCCGTCAGCGCCGGGGACAGTCCCTGCAACCCGGCGGTTTTGCACCAAATAGATGCATTATTGCACTAATTATGTGCGATTTTTCTCAGCGCACCAATTCGGGGCCATACTCCAGGCTGAAGGGTTGCAGATGCCTGCGCAGGTCGTCATAAGCGGTCTGCACCGCCTGTGGTGCCCCCTTCACGCCCAGCTCGATGTGGCGGCCCCATTGCGGGTGGTCCACACTGGGCAGGCTGAACACCTTGACACCCGGGTGGTCATGTTCGATGCGCTCCATGGTAGGGGTCAGCGTGGCCTCCATGGCCCCGAATACCACCACCGACTTTTCCAGCCAGGCGCCCTGTCGGAAGAGGTGGGCATGATGGGTATCGAGCACCGCCTCGATCATCGGCCAGGCCATCACCGGAAAGCCCGGCAAGAAATGCACGGTGCCACCGCCCGGTCCGTCGCAACTGAAACCCGGGATCTTGTTGTAGGGGTTGGGGATGATGCGCGAGTCCTGGGGAAACACGCCCATCTGCAAACGGTGCACATTGTCCGCCCGGTCCGGCTCGAAGGGCACCCCCTGCTCACGGGCCACGTCCTGCATGCGTTCGCGAATCAGCCGTTCGGCCTGGGGGTGCAGCACCAGGGGCTGCCCGAGCGCCCGGGCCGCGCACTGGCGGGTATGGTCATCGGGGGTGGCTCCGATACCGCCACAGGAAAACACCACATCACTGCCGGCCAAGGCCCGCTGCAAGGCCCCGGTGATGCGCTGCGGATCATCACCCAGGTATTCGGCCCAGGAAAGGTTCAGGCCGCGACGCGCCAGAAGCTCGATCACCTTGGGCATGTGCTTGTCGGCCCGTTTGCCCGACAGGATTTCGTCGCCGATGATGATGAGGCCGAACCGGGCCTCCTGCATTGCGTCAGGGGTTTGATCCTGCATGTCGATGGTCCTTGGGGTCGTTGGCCGAGGTCAGCCGCTCGGTCAGGTGGGGCGTCTCGAGGGGCATCACCACACCATCGATCACATCGGCTCGGGCAACCGGTGCGACCAGGGGCTCCTGGCGCAGGGCATGCAAGGCCGCCAGGGCGTAGTGGGCAAACCAAAGTGAAGTGAAGGCAAACACCAGGGTGTAAATCCAGATGGCCAGCGGCACCAGGATCACGAAGGCGGCGGCAAACAGCGCCCCGGATGCCCAGACCAGGCTGGGGGCCGCGCCGATCAGGCCACTGACCACCCCGATACCCAGCAGACGCAGCCGGTGGCGGGCCAGAAGGGCCTGGCGCTCTTCGTTGCTGGCAAAAGGTGCCAGCACATCAAACACCATCACCCGGTAGCCCAGCCAGCCCCAGATAAGCGCGGGCAGCACCAGTGCCAGCGGCGGCACCAGCCACAAAGGCAAGGTCACGGCCAGTGCACCAAGGGCCAGCAGTACCGAGCCCAGGGTCCAGAGCACGCTTTGCAGCAAGCCTGCCCCCTGCTTGCGCTGCAGCCCGGCAAAGCGACGGTCGGCCACCAGCGCGGCCAGCGAAGGCGTCATGAAGAAGGTGACCGCCAGCAATGTAGACACCACCACCAGCGGGGTGACCGCCAGAATCACCAGCAGCGGGGCCACCACCGTCTTGAGGTCGGGCACACCCATGCGCTCAAGCCAGGCCCACAACCCGCCCAGCAACTGCGCCCCTTCGAGCCAGGACCGCACCGCCGACACCGCGCCATCCCAATACACATAGCCCAGGGCCCAGCTGGCCGCCACGATCAAGACCAGGGGCAGCAGAGACAGGCCGATCACCCGGGGATACAGGCAATACAGCGCTGCGCGCCAGAAGGAATCAATCATCAAACCCATGGTCGCTAGCTTAGCAGGGC
>CAYMMK010000097.1:0-8514 GCA_964391575.1 uncultured Limnohabitans sp. | reverse complement strand
CTGACCTCTTGCATGCCATGCAAGCGCTCTCCCAGCTGAGCTATACCCCCGTTGGATCCATTGAAAGACATACGCCTTTTTTGGTCCACCCTGATGATATCGAGACCAAAATTATAGCCAGAAAATTTAGCGTCTGCCCAGGCGAACCAAAACTTTTTCCCTCCCGCACAGATGAAGCACACGTTCCACCGAAGGTGTCTGGGCGGTGCCCATGACCAGCACACGCACCGGCATGGCCAGTTGTGGCATTTTGAGACCGGTCTCGGTGAGCACCTGCTTGAACACGGCGGCGATGGCCGCAGGAGTCCACTCGGCCTCGCGCAATCGGGCCTCCAGCACATCCAGGGCAGGGCGTACAGCGGGCTGTAGGTGCTGCTCGAGATCCTGTGACTGGGGTTGCACTTCCCCGTAGACGGCCTGAACCCAGGTCGCCAGGGCGACCAGCGTGTCGCAGCGGTCTTTGAAAAGAGCGCAGATTTCCGGCAGTCTGGCATCGGTCTGCAGATCCTTGACAAAGGGCTGAAGCCGCCGGGCGAGCGCATCGTCGGGCATGGCCTTGAGGTGCTGGGCATTGACCCAGAGCAGTTTGGCTGCGTCCCACTGCGCCGGGCTCTTTGACAAGTGCGTGCCATCGAACCAGTGCACCATCTGCTCAAGACTGAAAATCTCGTCGTCGCCATGGCTCCACCCCAACCGGGCCAGGTAGTTGTTCATGGCCTCGGGCAGATAGCCCGCCTGGTCATAGCTGGAGACCGCCACGGCACCCCGGCGCTTGGACAGTTTCTGGCCATCGTCACCCAGGATGACTGGAAGGTGGCCAAACTGCGGCAGTACAGCACCCAAAGCCCGGTAAATGTTGATCTGCCAGGGCGTGTTGTTGATGTGCTCATCGCCACGAAAGACATGACTGATGGCCATGTCCCAGTCGTCAACCACCACGGCAAAGTTGTAGGTAGGCACGCCATCGGCACGCAGGATGATCAGGTCGTCAATTTCAGTGTTGCTGATGCTGATGGGTCCCTTGACCAGATCATCCCAGCTCACAACACCGTCCACCGGGTTGGCAAAACGGATGACGGGCCTGACCCCTTCGGGGATGGGCGGCAGCACCTTGCCGGGCGCAGGCCTCCAGGTGCGGTCGTACAAGCGCTTTTCGCCACGTTCTTCCTGTGCGGCCTTCATGGCTTCGAGGTCTTGCGGCGAGCAGTAGCAGCGGTAAGCGGTCCCGGCCGCCAGCATCTGGTCGATCACGGCCTGATAGCGATCAAGACGCTGCATCTGGTAAATGGGGCCCTCATCGTAGTGCAGGCCCAGCCAGTGCATGGACTGCAGGATCTGGTCGACCGAGTCCTGCGACGAACGGGCGACATCGGTGTCTTCGATACGCAGTACGAACTGACCGCCGAAGTGACGAGCGTAGGCCCAGGAATAAAGGGCCGTGCGGGCGGTGCCCAGGTGCAGGAAACCTGTCGGAGAGGGGGCGATGCGGGTGCGGATCTTGGTCATGCAAGTCAGAGGGTGTCGAGACCGCGCAGGAGGTCGGCCTTGAGGTCGTCCAGGTGTTCCAAACCAACCGCCACCCGAATCAGGTTCTGCCGGATGCCGGCAGCCAGGCGCTGTGCTTCGCTCAGGCGGCCATGAGAAGTGCTGGCCGGCTGGGTGATGATGGTTTTCACATCGCCAAGATTGGCCGTGACCGAAAGCAACTCGGTCTGGTCGATCACGTGGAACGCGTTACGCCGTCCGATATCGGGAGTCTGACCGACCACATCGAACGAAACCACCGCCCCACCCAGACCAGACTGCTGCGCCATGGCCAAAGCATGTTGCGGATGGCTCGACAGACCAGGGTAGTAGACCCGTGTCACCTTGGGATGTGTTTGCAGCCACTCGGCCAAGGCCAGTGCACGTGCCGATTGGGCCTGCATGCGTATTCCCAGCGTTTCCAGCCCCTTGAGAACCACCCAAGCGTTGAACGGCGACAGGCTCATACCCGCACTGCGCATGACCGGGATGAAGACGTCCTTGACCAGCTGATCGCTGGCGCAAAGCGCACCCGCCACCACACGGCCCTGGCCATCAAGGTATTTCGTACCTGAATGCACCACGATGTCAGCGCCCAAACTGATGGGACGCTGCAAAGCGGGTGTGCAAAAACAATTGTCCACGGCCAGTAGCGCCCCGGCGTTGTGAGCGATGCCGGCCAGTGCCCGGATATCGCACACCTCGGTCAGCGGGTTGGTCGGCGTCTCGGCAAAGAGCAGTCTGGTGTTGGGCTGCACCGCCGCTTGCCACGCGGCCACTTCGGTCTGCGACACAAAAGTGCTCTGCACACCAAACTTGGCGAATTCGGATCCAATCAATTTGAGGGTGGAACCAAACACCGACTGCGAACACACCACATGATCGCCCGCCTTGAGCAGGCCCATGCACATCAACAGCACGGCCGACATGCCGCTGGAGGTGGAAATGCAGGCCTCGGCGCCCTCGAGCGCCGCCAGTCGCTGCTCCATGCTGGCATTGGTCGGGTTGGTGAAGCGCGAATAGATGTAGCCGTCTTCCTGGCCGGAAAACCGACGCGCTGCAGTCTCGCTGTCAGGCTGTGTGAAGCTGGACGTCAGGAAAAGAGCTTCAGAGTTCTCTCCATATTGGCTCTTGTCGACCGCTGCACGCACGGCCAGCGTGTCAATATGCAGTCCTTCAGGCAATTTCTTTGCAGTCATCTGTCACTCCGATGCCTTATTCCGACGCATTGGGAAGGGCCAGGCGCGAGTTCTCAGCGTCGCCCTCTTCCACCTTGAGGCGGTTTTCATTGATGCGCACAATATCGTCGGCCGAAACATCGCCGGTCACATAGACGCCGTCAAAGCAGGAGGCGTCAAAGCCGCTGAGCTTGCCAGTGGGGGCCATTCGCGCACTGGCCACGGCCGATTTCATGGCATCTACATCCTGGTAAATCAGGGCATCGCAGCCGATGATTTCGCGAATTTCCTCGATGGTGCGCCCGTGGGCCACGAGTTCCTGCTTGGTGGGCATGTCGATGCCATAGACATTGGGGTAACGCACAGGCGGAGCGGCACTGGCCAGGTAGACCTTGCGCGCACCGGCATCGCGGGCCATCTGAACGATCTCCCTGCTGGTGGTACCTCGCACGATGGAGTCATCCACCAGCAGCACATTGCGTCCCTTGAACTCGCTGGTAATCACATTGAGTTTCTGGCGCACCGACTTTTTGCGCACCGCCTGCCCCGGCATGATGAAGGTGCGGCCCACATAGCGGTTCTTCACGAACCCTTCACGGTAAGGAATGCCCAGCAGGTGGGCCAATTGCGTGGCACTGGGACGACTCGACTCCGGAATCGGAATGATCACATCGATTTCACTGGGCGGAACGGTGGAGATCACACGCTTAGCCAGGGTTTCACCCAAATTCAGGCGGGCCTGGTAGACCGAAATGCCGTCCAGAGTGGAATCGGGTCGTGCCAGGTAGACAAATTCGAAAATGCAAGGGTTGAGTTGTGCACTCTGGACACATATCTCGCTGTGAACCTGGCCCTGCAGGTCGACAAACACCGCCTCGCCGGGCGCGACATCACGCTCGAATTGGTGAAGGGTGCCCTCCAGGGCCACCGACTCGCTGGCAAGCATCACCGTGCCGTCCTTGGATCGACCCATGCACAGCGGACGGATACCATGAGGGTCACGGAAAGCCAACAGACCGTGGCCGGCAATGAGCGCGATGACGGCATACGAGCCCTTGATGCGCTGGTAGGCACCACGCACGGCAGCAAACACATCAGCAGGCCTGAGCGGCAACCCACGTGTGGTTTTTTCCAGTTCGTGCGCCAACACGTTGAGCAGGACCTCGGAATCGCTTTCGGTGTTGATGTGGCGATGGTCAATGGAAAACAGCTCGGCCTTGAGCGCCTGCGCATTGGTCAGGTTGCCGTTATGAACCAGCACCAGACCGAAAGGCGCATTGACATAGAAGGGTTGGGCTTCCTCTTCGCTGAAGGCGTTGCCAGCCGTCGGGTAGCGCACCTGCCCCAAGCCGCAGGGGCCGGTCAGCGCCCGCATGTTGCGGGTACGAAAGACATCGCGGACCATGCCCTTGGCCTTATGCATGAAAAATTTTCGATCGAGCTGCGTGACGATGCCCGCAGCGTCCTGGCCGCGGTGCTGCAGCAGCAACAAAGCGTCATAAATCAGCTGGTTGACTGCCGCGGGGCTCACCACGCCGACGATTCCACACATCTCGCGATCCTTTTGAAGGTCCGGTTATTGAATTCAAACAATGAAAGCCTGCCAGGCTGCAGGCAACACGGGCCTGAGGCCATCGAGCATCACCTGCAGCCAGGGCGCGATGATGGACTCGCGCCACCAGGCCTCGCCCGACATGCCGATCAATCGAACCAGGACAGCCAGAGCCATCAGCAACACCCCTGCCCGCGCCAGACCAAACAAGGCTCCCAAGGCCCGGTCTGCCGGGCGCAGCCCCACGGCGCCCATGAGATGCCCCAACAGCCAGGCCAGCAAAGCGGACAAGAAAATCACTCCCACAAAGACAATCACAAAACCAGCCGCATACTGGACCGAGGGGGCTGCTGATTGCAATGGCAGGTGCACCGCCACCGCGGCAGCGAGCCATTGGGCCAGGAAGAAGGCCGCCACCCAGCCCGCCAGCGACAGCATTTCGCGCACCAGACCTCGCCACACCCCCATGAGCATCGACAACAGCACCACGGCCAAGAAAGCCCAGTCGGTCGTACTCATGGCGCTCACAATTCAATCAGGCTGACCGGCAAATCAAGCTTGCGCACACGAGCCGCCACTTTTTCCGCCTCGGTTTTCTTGTCAAACGGACCAATACGCACGCGCACCACCCGTTTTCCATCCTTGCCATCAATGGCTTGGGCGTAGGTTTTGAAGCCGGCCTGCTCGAGTTTCCGACGCACTTCACGCACCTTTTCGGGGTCGGTATAGGCTCCAACCTGCACGACATGACGTTCACCCGTTTCCGACCGGACCGGTGATTTGGACGCATCCTGTGGAGTGCGAGCCTTGTCGGCATCGGCGGTTGTCGCCGGGGACCTCGGTTCCGACGCGGGCTTGACGGCCGCTGCCTCCGAGGCGGATGCCTGTCTGCCTGGGGTGACCTGCGGTCGGTGAGATGAAGACGCCGAATTGAGGGCCTCCAATTCCTGCTGTGTCAGGGGCTCGGTAGGCGCTGAAGGCTGCGAGAGGGCGGATTGGGGAGGCCCCACGGCAATCTGCTGAGGCGGTGCGGGTCGATGGCCAGCCGGCAAGGAGGACGCTGACAGGGCAGGTTCAGCGTTCCTGTCAGGAACAATGATCGGCGTGTCAACCAAAATGGGGCGTGGCTGGGTGTCGAAAATCAGGGGAAAAACAACCACAGCCACCAGCACCAGCACGGCTGCGCCGATCAAGCGGTAACGGGCCTGGCGACGAACCGATTCAATACTTTCCGATGCCGCCGCGGTGGCCTCACCGGCATGAGAGGATCTCAGGCTTGGGATACGGAATTTGAAGAAAGCCATGGCGATCGCCGTTTTCAGGAATTGAGATGTCGTGCAGCCAGGCGGGGCAATCCATCCTTGAGAACGCCACCTACCGTCAAGAATGAGCCAAAGACAACAATTCTATCAGCGGGGTTTGCGGCAGCGAGGGCCGCCTCTAGGGCCGCACGGGGGTCGGGATGGGTCTGCGCAGTCAAGGCGCTTGCCTGTGTTTGAGCTGCAAGGTTCCTCAGGTCCTCGGCCCTGGCCGCACGTGGCAGGGGCAGGTCACTGAAATACCACCGGTCGATCAGGGGGCCGATGCGGCCCAGCATGCGGACCAAGTCCTTGTCGGCCATTGCGCCGACCACCGCATGGGTGCAAGGATAAAAGCCCATGGCATCCAGATTTTCGGTCAGGGCGGCAACCGATTGAGGGTTGTGCGCAACATCCAGCACCAGCACCGGTTGACCCGGCACGATCTGGAATCGACCGGGCAAATGCACCATGGCCAGCCCATTGCGCACCGCCTGCGCAGTCACGGGCAACCGATGGCGCAGCACCTGCAACGCGGCAAGGACACCACTGGCATTGATGAGCTGATTGGCCCCCCGAAGCGCGGGATAGGCCAGGCCGCTGTAGCGACGCCCCCTGCCCGCCCAGGACCATTGTTGTTGGTCACCTGAAAAGTTGAAATCGCGCCCCATCAACCACAGGTCTGCATTCAGGCTGGCCGCCATCGCCAGCACACTTTCCGGCGCCACCGGGTCCGACACCACGACCGGACGACCGGACCGCATGATGCCCGCTTTTTCGCGCCCAATGCTTTCGCGGTCGGGCCCCAAGATCGCCGTGTGATCGAGGTCGATGCTGGTGATGACGGCACAGTCGGTGTCGATGATGTTGACCGCGTCGAGCCGCCCCCCGAGGCCGACCTCCAGGATCACGACATCCAGATTCGACCGGGACAGCAAATGCATGATGGCCAGGGTGCTGAACTCAAAGTAAGTCAGACTGGTTTCGGCACGCGCCGCCTGCACCACGGCAAACGATGGCACCAGCGCTTCAGACGAGACCGGCTCACCCATTACGCGGCAGCGTTCTTCGAAATGTACCAGGTGGGGCGAGGTGTAAAGACCCGTCCGGTACCCAGCCTGCAGCAATACGGACTCCAGCATGGCGCATGTGGAACCCTTGCCATTGGTCCCGGCCACCGTGATGACCGGGATGCCAAAGTTCAGGCCCATGCGATCGGCCACCGAACGGACCCGCTCAAGGCCCATGTCGATGCTTACCGGGTGCAGTCGCTCGCAATAGTCAAGCCATTCTTGTAAAGTCTTCATAGGCATGGATTGTCGCCGAGCCCTCTTTGCATCCCTCGTCCCCGACCATGAACACCATCACCCTTTATGGCATTTCCCAATGCGACACGGTCAAAAAAGCCCGCGCGTGGCTCACCGCCCGGGGGCTGGATTACTCCTTCCATGATTTCAAGAAACTGGGGGTCCCTGATCGAGAACTCCCGGAATGGGTGGATGCATTGGGGTGGGAACGACTGCTCAACCGACAAGGCACCACCTGGCGCAAGCTCGATTCCCAGATCCAGGCGTCAGTCCGGGACGCTGCCAGCGCTCAGGCCCTGATGCGGGCCCACAGCAGCGTGATCAAGCGTCCGGTGATCCGTTGGGCATCGGGCCAGCTGAGCGTCGGCTTTGCGCCGGATCAATGGCCCTTGTAGGATTTTTTGGATGTAACCGTCTGTCAACCGCTGGTGGACAGGCTGCGTTTCACATCAGTACACTCACAGTGCAGGACGCATCTGGCCGTCATGGCCTGGAATGACCCCAAGGACTTCACCATGAAACTCTGGCTGACCCCCCTGAGCATCACGCTCACCTGCTCTGCCGCTCTGGCCCAGGAGTTCGGCCAGGTCATCTCACGATCTCCGGTGTACCAGCAGGTGGCCGTCCCCCGGCAGGTGTGTCAGCCCGTGGCTGCAGCGGTTCAGCCTGCCAACAGCGGTGCAGGTGCGCTTATGGGCGCCATTGCAGGTGCCGCCATCGGCCAGCAGATCGGTGGCGGATCCGGTCAAGCCCTGGCCACCATGGCCGGTGTGATTGGTGGCGCCATGCTCGGCGACCGCATCGAATCCCCCGCGGCGCAGCTTGGTCTGCAACAGCACTGCACGGTTCAGAACCTGATGGAAAACCGGCTGGTGGGCTACCAGGTGCTCTACGAGTACGCTGGCAAACAGTATTCGGTTCAGCTGGCCCAGGATCCGGGACCCACCATCGCGCTGCAGGTCACCCCGGTGGGAGCGGTGACCGCCTCTCCATCCGATGCTGTCACGCCCAACGTCATTGCCTCCCAACCGCTGGTGCTCCCGCCGCCGGCCGTGGTCTACAGCGCACCGCCCGTGTACTACCGTCCCTGGCCGGTCACCACCCATATTCAACTGGGCTGGGGATGGCCCTACCGGAGGGGGGGCCACCACGGCCACCGCCACTGGCGCTGACGTCCACGGACTGGCCTAAAATCAGCACCGTCAATTGGCAGGGGCCTGATCAGGCCCCTGCCCCTTTTTTGCGGCCAGTTCGCGCTCCATCCTGACTCCAGCATGACCACCGAAACCATCCACGGCGTTACCGTCACCACCAAGGCCAATGTTTATTTTGACGGCAAGTGCGTCAGCCACAGCCTGACCTGTGCCGACGGCACCAAGTTGTCGGTGGGCGTGATCATGCCCGCCACGCTGACGTTCAACACCGGCGCCCCCGAAATCATGGAATGCGTGGCCGGTTCCTGCGAATACAAGCTCGCCGGCACCGACGCCTGGATCCAGTCCAAGGCCGGCGAAAAATTCAACGTGCCCGGCAACTCCAGCTTCGAGATCCGCGTGACCGAGGCCTACCACTACATCTGCCATTTCGGTTAAATCCATGTCCACCATCCTGCAAAACCTGCCCAAGGGGCAAAAAGTCGGCATCGCCTTCTCGGG
>CAYMMK010000096.1:0-8600 GCA_964391575.1 uncultured Limnohabitans sp. | reverse complement strand
ATTACCTCCTCAAGATCCGCACCGCCGATATGGACAGCTACCGCAGGTTCTCGGGCGAAGTGCTCTGGCTGCTGCCCGGCGTGCGCGAAACGCGCACCTACGCGGTGATGGAAGAAGTCAAGAACAGCACCGCGCTGGCCCTGTAGGGGCGGTGCGCCCTGGGGACAGATGCGAGCGGGCGGGCACCTGCACAATAGGTTTTTGTCCAACAAGAGGGGTTACCCATGAAACACATCGGGTTTGTCGGCGCTTCCGGCCTCATGGGCCATGGCATGGCCAAGAACATCCGCGCCAAAGGCTTCGAGTTGTCGATCACGGTGCACCAGCGCAGCGAGCCGGTCCAGGACCTGCTGGCGGCCGGTGCACGGCGGGTCGCCGGTTACGCAGACCTGGCGGCCTGTGACGCGGTGGTGATCTGCGTGACCGGCTCGCCCCAGGTCGAGGCGGTGGTGGCCGGGCCGAGCGGCCTGCTCTCGCAAGCCCGCCCGGGCCTGATCGTCATCGACACCTCCACCAGCGAGCCCGACTCCACCCGCCGTCTGGCGGCCCTGTGCCGGGACAAAGGCGTGGTTTATGTGGACGCCCCGCTGACCCGCACGCCGGTCGAGGCCGAGGCGGGCAAGCTCAACACCATGGTCGGTGCCAGCCAGGCCGTGTTCGAGCAGATTTCACCACTGCTGCAGGCCTATTGCGAAAATGTCTTCCATGTGGGCGAGACCGGTGCAGGCCACATCATCAAGCTGCTCAATAACTTTGTCGCGCAGGCCATCTGCACGGCCGCGGCCGAGGCCTTTGCCGTTGGCACCAGGGCTGGGGTGGATGTGCGCCAGCTGGTACGGGTGGTATCGGCGGGGGGCGCCAATTCAGGCCTGTTCCAGGCCATGGCCAAAACGCTGGATGGCGATTTCACCGGACTGAAGTTCGAGCTCAACAACGCCGCCAAGGACCTGCGCTACTACTGCCACCTGACCGAAAGCCTCAAAGCCCATTCGCAGATCGGCAGCAATGTGCACCAGGCCCTGAACCTGGCCGCAGCGCTGGGCTACGGCAGCGAGCTGGTGCCTTCGCTGGTGAAGGCGCAGGCCCAGCTCAACGGCGTGCGTATCGGTTGATCGATGGGCGGGGCGCCGTGCCGCTCGCGGGGCCGGCGCCATGGCACAGGCTTCAGCGCCCCGCCTTGGCCTTGGCACCGGCAAAGTCGCCGGCGTACACATGGAGCAAGGCGGCCGGATCGATCAACCGGCGCAGGACGGCATTGACTTCCTCGAGCGTGAGCTTTTGCGCCCGCTCCAGCCGTGCCGCCGTGAAGGCGGTGGTCCGGCCGGTGTGCAGCTGGGCGGTCAGGCGCGCGGCCAGTTGAGGGTCCTGGGCGAGCTCGATGCGGATTTCTTCCTGCATGGCTTTCCTGGCGTCCTGCAGCTCTTCTGCTGTCAGGCCATCCTTGACAAACCGGGCCAGCTCCTCGGCCACGGCGGCCTTGAGCTTGTCGAGATTTTGCGGCGCATAGATGGCCAGCATTTCCAGCGAGCCCACATCTTCAAAACTGCCGGCCCGCACCCGGCTGCCCGCCCCGTAGCTGATGCCATCCTTCTGGCGCAGTCGGTCCATCAGGCGCGACTTGACGCCGCCGCCCAGCACCTCGTTGATGAGCAGCATCGGCACAAACTCCGGGGCATCGTCTTTCAGGCGCAAGGGCAAGGCGGCAATGTAGAAGGCGTTGGGCTTGTCAGGGGCCTCGATCTGCAGGGCGCCGGGCTTGCGGGGTGCGGGCTGGCTGACCAGGCGTGCATATGGGACGGCGGACTTCCAGCCGTCGAGGTCCTGGCGCACCCGCTGGGTGACGGCCTCGGGGTCGAAATCGCCCACCACCGCCAGCTTGGCATGGTTGGCCCCATAAAACCGTTTGTAAAAGGCCTGCAGGTCTTGCAGCCGGACCGCGCGCAGATCGGCCGCCTGCTCGTCAAAGCTGCGGGTGGCACGCACATCGCCGGTGGGATAGGCCTCCAGGGCACGGGCGGCTGCGCGCACGGCCATGGCCTGCGGATCGCTGCGCTGCTCATCAATGGCATTGAGGCTTTCGCGCTGCAGCAACTCGAATTCGCGGACCGGGAAGGCCGGCTGGCGCAGCACCTCGCGCACCAGCTGCAGCACCTCGGGCAGGTGGGTACGGGTGCTGCGGAAAGAGACGGTCACGGTGCTGCCCTGGCCGCCCACGGCGATCTCGGACTTGATCTGGTCGAGCCGGGTCACCAGCTCCTCGCGGCTGCGACGCTCGGTGCCGCGCATGAGCATGGCGGCGGTCAAGGCCGACACGCTGGACTGCCCCTTGAGGCTGTCGACATCGCCAAAGTCCAGACGCAGCTGGCCATGCACCGTCTCGCCGCGGGTTTTCTTGGGCGTAAGGGCCAGTTGCAGGCCGCCGGGCAGGGTGCTGCGACGGGTACGGGCATCGATGTTGGCTGGGCTGGCATCGAAGTTCTCGCCTGCGGCCACCGCCTGACGGCCCTTGTAGCCCTCGACCATCTGGGCCAGAGGCGGTGCAGGGGTGCGGGCCATGCGCTCGGGGTTGGGCGTGGGCAGGAACTGCCCGAAGGTGCGGTTGCTTTCCCTGAAGTGGTTGAGGGCCACGCGCTGCACATCCTGCAGCTTCAGCGCTTCGATGCGGTCGCGCTGCAGGAAGAACAGGCGCCAATCGCCCTGGGCGATCGACTCCGACAGCTGTACACCGAGTTGCTGCGGATCGTTCATGGTCTTTTCAAATTCACTGAGCAGGCTGGCCTTGGCGCGCTGCAGCTCCTCTTCGGTGATGGGTTCCCTGGCGATGTTCTCCAGCGCATCGAGCAGGGTCTGTCGCGCCTGCGCGAGCGACTGCTGCGGGTTGAGCTGTGCGAGAAACAGGATGTAGCCCGGCTCGGCGAGCTCGAAGTTCCAGGCCTGGACCGACACCGCCTGACCGGGCGTGACCAGTTTCTTGTGCAGGCGCCCGTTGGGGGTGGCGCCCAGGATCTCCGAGAGCGCAGCCACGGCGACCGCGTCGGGGTGGCTGGCGGGCAGGGTGTGGTAGAGCGCGGCGGCCAGCTGGATGTCGCCCACCCGGCGCAGCGTGACCTCGCGCGGGCCGTGTTGCACCGGGTCCTGGGTGTATGTGGGCTGCAGGGTGCGCTGTGGGCGGGGGATCGGGCCGAAGGTGCGCTCGATCAGCGCCAGCGTGGCCTTGGGCTCGAACTTGCCCGAGATCAGCAGCACCGCGTTATCGGGCTGGTAGTACTGCCGGTAAAAGGCCTGCAGGTTTTCAATGCGGACGTTCTCGACATCGGTGCGGGCGCCGATGGTGCTCTTGCCGTAGTTGTGCCAGTCGTAGGCGGCGGCGGTCATATGCTGCCACAGCGAGCGGTGCGGGCTGTTTTCACCCGCCTCCATTTCGTTGCGCACCACCGAAAACTCGGTCACCAGGTCTTCGCGGGCCACCCGGCTGCCCACCATGCGGTCGGCCTCCATTTCCAGCGCCCATTTCAGGTTCTCGTCGTTGGCAGGAAAGGTTTCGAAATAGTTGGTGCGGTCGTAGAAGGTGGTGCCATTGAACTGCATGCCCCGCTTGCCCAGCTCCTGCATGATGTTGCTGCGGGTGGCGGTACCCTTGAAGAGCAGGTGCTCGAGCAGGTGCGCCATGCCCGTCTCGCCATAGTTTTCGTGGCGGCTGCCCACCAGATAGGTGATGTTGACGGTGGTGGTGGGCTTGGAGGCATCGGGTGCCAGCAGCACGCGCAGGCCGTTGGGCAGGCGGTACTCGGCAATGCCTTCCACCTCGGTGAACAGCTGGGCACGCACCGTATTCACAGGGCCAGTAAGCGCTCGCGCCGAGGTGGCGGTGGGGGTCTGGGCGCCGGCCGGCAGGTGCAGAGACAGGGCGCCAAAAGCCAGCACCAGGCTCAGGGCCAGGGGTTGCAAACGCATAGGTTTTCCTTGGACAGAGTTCAGACAATAAAAGCATGTTAGAGGGTTTGTCTGCGGGGCCGGCCCGCCAATCCCCCAGGCATCAGGGGTTGATCAGGGCTTGATGCGCCGGACCTCTGGCCCCCTGCGCCTACTTGCGCGGCATGATGTGCAGAGCCTGCGGCGACAGCCGCAGCTGTACACGCCCTCCGGGCCCGGTCTGCAGGCGGCGCAGCAAGCGCCCGGTGAGGTTGAGGGTGATGCGCTGGTCGGGCAGCGACTCGGGCACCAGGGTGCACAGGCTGATGTCCCCCAGCGGCAACACCTCCTGCAGCCGGCAGGGCAGAAGATTCGGCCCTTCAGGACTGGCATTTTCCGCTCCTGCCGCAGGGTCCGACAGCACATCCACACCCTCGCCATTGAGCACCCAGGTCACCGGCGTGCCCTCGTCGATACGGTTCTTGTCGATCACTTCCAGCGCCACCGAGCCCTGCGCGCCCAGCCACTGCAGGCGCGCCCATCCCGGGCGGTCTTTGTGAAAGCGGCCCCGGTAGTGGTTCTGGATACCCACCAGCTCGGCCACCCGGGCATTGCGCGGACTGGCAAAGACCTTGTCGGGGGGGCCCGCCTGCAGGGTCTGGCCGGCATCGACGATCACCACCCGATCGGCCAGCCGCCGCGCTTCGCCCAGGTCGTGTGTGACCAGCACCATGGGGCCGGCCACCTGCTGGCGCCAGGCGGCCAATTCTCGGTACAGGCTCTGGCGGGTGGGTGCGTCGACGGCAGAAAACGGCTCGTCGAGCAGCAGCACGCCCGCTGCAGCACCGGCGGGCTGGGCTGGTGCGGGCATCACCCGCACCAGGGCGCGTGCCAGCGCCACCCGCTGCTGCTGTCCACCCGACAGCTGGGCCGGGCGCCGATGCAGCAGCCCGCCCAGACCCACGCGCTCGAGCAACTGTCCCAAGCCATCCGCGTCCCAACCCGGCCCGGCAGCCAGCGCCACCTGGGTCATCACATCCATGTGCGGAAACAGGGCGTAGTGCTGGAACACCAGGCCCACCCGGCGCTGCTGGGGCGGCCGGCAGATTGCCTGCGCACGGTCGAACCAGACCTGCTGATCGAAGCCAATGCGGCCTCGCAGCGCAGGTGGTGACCACAGGCCGGCGATGGCGCGCAGCATGCTGGTCTTGCCGCTGCCCGAGGGCCCGACCAGGGCGACCAGCTCGCCCGGCGCGCAGTCAAAGCTGGCCGCCAGGCGGATCGGGCCGCCGGCTTCGAGCTGCACCTGCAAGCCGCCGTGCATGCTCATCGCTCCTGCAGCGCCCGTCCGCGCACACCCACACGGTCGAACGCCAGCACCACGGCCAGCGCCAGCACCGACACCGTCACCAGGGCCAGCGCCAGCGCATGGGCGGCCTGCAACTGCATGCCCTGCACCTGGTCGTACAGCGCAATCGAGAGGGTGCGTGTTTCGCCGGGAATGTTGCCGCCCACCATCAGCACCACGCCGAATTCACCCAGCGTGTGCGCCGCGGTGAGCGCCATGCCCGCCAGCAGGCCTGGCCAGGCCAGCGGCAGCTCGATGCGCCAGAAGGTCTGCCAGCCCGACAGGCCCGACACCCAGGCCGCCTCGCGCAGGCTGTGCGGCACGGCCGCAAAGGCGCGCTGGATGGGCTGCACCATGAAAGGCAGGTTCACCAGCAGGCTCACGGCCAGCAGGCCCTGCAGGCTGAACACCAGCCGCAGCCCGAGGGTGTCGGCCAGCCAGGCCCCCAGCGGGCTGCCCTGGCCGAAGGCCATCAAAAAATAAAAGCCAATCACTGTGGGCGGCAGCAGCAAGGGCAGCAGCAGCAGGGCTTCCACCAGCGGGCGCCCGGGCCAGGCGGTGACGGCCAGCCAGCGTGCCAGCCACAGCCCGACCGGCAAGAGCAGCGCCGTGGTCAGTGCGGCCAGCAGCAGCGAGACCTGAAACGCCGTCCATTCCATTGTCAAATGTCCTTCCCCATGGCCATTCATTGTGGCAGGGCCGCTGCGGCCCTGCCTCGCCGCGGCAGTGGCCGCCTGGCATCCCTGGGGCCTTGTGCATGGTGCACAGGAGCGCCCCATAATGCGGGCCATGCCTGCCTCTGCGACACCCGAAACACTGCCCGCGCCAGCGCTCGAGCATGTCTGCGACCTTGCGGTCACCATCGCACCTGCGTTGGAGGTCGGTCTGACGCCTGCGGGAATGCGTCGCGTCATTCCGATCACCGGGGGCGTGGTCCGCGGCCCCCGGCTCAATGGCAAGGTGCTGCCCGGTGGGGCCGACTTTCAGTTGATTGTGGATGACGGCACCCAGGCGCACCTGGACGCCCGGTACGTGATCGAACTGCTCGACGGCACCCGGGTGTTTGTCCACAACACCGCGCTGCGCGTGGCCTCGCCGGAAAACTCCCGGCGCCTGATGCGGGGCGAGCCAGTGCCTGCAGCCGAGGTCTATTTCCGCTGTCAGCCACGCTTCGAGGTCTCGGGTGAGCCCTGGCGCTGGTTGGGCCAAAGCCAGTTCATCGGCAGCGGCCGGCGTGCGCCCGATGGCGTGTTTCTGAGCTTCTACCGCCTGTGCTGAACCCTCAGGACGGCAGGGCGTAGCCGTGCTGCTCCCACACGGGTCGCGCAATGGGGCCCAGCAAAAAATCCCTGAATGCCGTCGCTTGCGCCCCGGCCCCCTTGATCAGCACCAGCCGCTGGGGCAGCGGTGCATGCAACGATGCCGGCACCGGCCACACCTGCAGCCGGCTGGCCGCCTCGGGGGCCCGCGTGAGTGAATAGGCCGTGATGCCCAGCGGGGCCGCGCCGCTGAGCACAAACTGGGTGGCCTGTCCGATGTTGTCCCCCAGCACCAGTTGCGCCCGCACCCGCTCCCAGGCGCCCAGGGTCTGCAGCAGCTCCTGCGCCGCCTGGCCATAGGGGGCCAGTTGCGGGTTGGCAATGGCCAGCTTGTCGGTCGGTCGCAACGCCTGCAGCGCGGCCTTCGGTCCCTGGGCCCATGGAATGGCGGAGGACTTCAGGCTGATCATGGCCAGCCGTCCCAGGGCATAACGCTGGCCGGCATCGAGGGTCATCCCGGCCTGCGCCAGCCAGGCCACCTGCGCTTCATCGGCCGAAATGAACAACTGCACCGGCAGCCCCTGCTGGATCTGGCGGGCCAGGTGCACCGAGGAGCCCCAACTGAACTCGACAGCCGGCCCACCTTGCTGCCGGTAGCGGGTTTCGAGCTCGGCCAGCACGAACTTCAGATTGCTCGCTGCCGCCACCCGCAACCCCTGGGCGTGTGCCGGGCACACGAGCAGCAACAGCAGGCCCAGCCCGGCCCTGGCCAGGCCGTTCACGCCCTTGCGCATAATGTCATGCATCTTTTGCATAATGTTTGGGCCTGCCGACAGGCATGGATCAGGCCGCCTCCCTAAAATCAGCACCCTGCCGGTTACAGGACGGTTACGGATGCGGCACGTGACCAGTATCGCAGGCCGCGACGTCCTCTTTCCGCAAAGCCCCCGGGGCTTTGCGGAAAGAGGATTTCAAACTTTGGAGCTTTCCCATGAACGCACCCGTGATGCAGGGCTTGGCCCTTCACACCCCGGCTTATGTCAAGAACGCCCGGCTGATCGCCTGGGTGGCTGAAATGGCCGCCCTGTGCAAGCCTGACCGGATCTGCTGGGCCGACGGTTCGCAGGAAGAGTACGACCGCCTGTGCCAGGAACTGGTTGATGCCGGCACCTTTAAGAAGCTCAACCCGGCCAAGCGTGCCAACTCTTTCCTGGCCTGGACCGACCCCTCGGACGTGGCCCGCGTGGAAGACCGCACCTACATCTGCTCCCAGAACAAGGAAGATGCCGGCCCGACCAACAACTGGATGGCCCCGGCCGACATGCGCGCCACCCTCCAGCCGCTGTTTGACGGCTGCATGAAGGGCCGCACCATGTATGTGGTGCCGTTCTCGATGGGCCCGCTAGGCTCGCACATTGCCCACATCGGCATCGAGCTGACCGACAGCGCCTATGTGGTGGTCAATCAGAAACTGATGACCCGCATGGGCCGGGCCGTCTACGACGTGCTGGGCACCGACGGAGAATTCGTGCCCTGTGTGCACACCGTAGGCGCCCCGCTGGCCGCTGGCGAAAAGGACACCACCTCCTGGCCCTGCAACCCGACCACCAAGTACATCGTGCATTACCCCGAGACCCGCGAAATCTGGTCCTACGGCTCGGGCTACGGCGGCAACGCGCTGCTAGGCAAGAAGTGCTTTGCGCTGCGCATCGCCTCCACCATGGGCAAGGACGGCGGCTGGCTGGCCGAGCACATGCTGATCCTGGGCGTGACCTCGCCCGAAGGCAAGAAATACCACGTGGCCGCCGCCTTCCCGAGCGCCTGCGGCAAGACCAATTTCTCGATGCTGGTGCCGCCCAAGGCCTTTGAAGGCTGGAAGGTCACCACCATTGGCGATGACATCGCCTGGATCAAGCCCAGCGCCAACGGCAAGATGCTGGCCATCAACCCCGAGGCCGGTTACTTCGGTGTAGCTCCCGGCACCAACATGAAGACCAACCCGAACTGCATGCTGAGCCTGCACAAGGACGTGATCTTCACCAACGTGGCCCTGACCGACGACGGCGACGTGTGGTGGGAAG
>CAYMMK010000095.1:0-8952 GCA_964391575.1 uncultured Limnohabitans sp. | reverse complement strand
TTCTTGTGCAACTCGGCGTTGAGCTCGCCCCAGCTCTTGTTGCGTGGGATGGCGTGCAGCGCGCCCGACTGCGAATCGCGGCGGAACAGGAGGCCGTTCTTGCCGGAAAGCTCCTTGGCCTTGAGTGTGCTGCCGTCGGGCAGTTGCACGCGGCTGCCGCCGGTGATGTAGCAGCCGGCTTCGACCACGCAGTCGTCGCCCAGCGAGATGCCGATGCCGGCATTGGCCCCCAGCAGGCAGCGCTTGCCAACTTTGATGACTTCCTTGCCGCCACCCGAGAGCGTGCCCATGATGGACGCGCCGCCGCCGATGTCGCTGGCGTCATCGACCACCACGCCGGCGCTGATGCGGCCTTCGACCATGCTGGCGCCCAGGGTGCCGGCGTTGAAGTTGCAAAAGCCCTCGTGCATGACAGTGGTGCCGCTGGCCAGATACGCGCCCAGGCGCACGCGGTCGGCGTTGGCGATGCGTACGCCGCTGGGGATCACGTAGTCGGTCATCTGCGGGAACTTGTCGACGCCTTTGACTTCGAGCACGCGGCCACTGGCGCGGGCTTTCAGGCGGGCGGCGGTCACGTCGCCCACGGCGCAGGGGCCAAAGTTCGTCCAGGCCACATTCGCCAGCAGGCCGAAGATGCCGGTCATGTTGGCACCGTGCGGCCGGACCAGGCGGTGGCTGAGCAGGTGCAGGCGCAGGTAGGCGTCGTGGGTGTCGGCGGGCGCGTCGGCCAGTGACTGGATCTCGGTGCGCACAGCCACCACGGTGGTGTTGCGCACGGCGCAGCCTGCCAAAGCTTTGGCCACCTCGGCACCCAGGGCGGCCACGGCTTGGGCTTCGGTCAGGCGGGTGCTGCCACTGGCGGTAATGCCCTCGGCCAGTTCGGGGGCCGGAAACCAGGTGTCCAGAACGGTGCCGTCGGCGGCCAGGGTGGCCAGGCCCGTGGCGCGGGCGCCGGTGGTGACGAAGGTGCTCATGGGGTGTTGCTCCGTAGCGAATGCGAAACCGCCGATTATCGGCGAGCCCTCAGCGGTTCACATCCACCACCACCCGCCCCCGCACCTGGCCGGCCAGGATCTGGCCGCCCAGGCCGATGGCATCCGCCAGACCCACCTCCTGCGTCATGTCGTCGAGCTTGCCCATGTCCAGATCGCGGGCCAGCCGCGCCCAGGCGGTTTCGCGCAGGGCGCGGGGGGCCATCACGCTGTCAATGCCGGCCAGCGACACGCCGCGCAGGATGAAGGGGGCCACGGTGGACGGGAAATCCATGCCTTGGGCCAGACCGCAGGCCGCCACGGTGCCGCCGTACTTTGTGCTGGCGCAGGCGTTGGCCAGGGTGTGGCTGCCCACGGTGTCCACCACGCCCGCCCAGCGTTCCTTGGCCAGGGGCTTGCCCGGGGCCGAGAGCTCGGCACGGTCGATCACTTCGGCGGCGCCCAGGCGGCGCAGGTAGTCGGCTTCCTGCAGGCGGCCGGTGGAGGCCACCACGCGGTAGCCCAGCTTCGCCAGCAGCGCGATGGCCACGCTGCCCACACCGCCACCGGCGCCGGTCACCAGAATATCGCCCTGGTCGGGTGTGAGGCCGTGCTTTTCCAGCGCCATCACGCACAGCATGGCGGTGTAGCCCGCCGTGCCGATGGCCATGGCCTGGCGGGGCGTGAAGGCCGCAGGCAGCCGGATGAGCCAGTCGCCCTGAAGCCGCGCTTTTTGCGCCAGCCCGCCACTGTGGCTTTCGCCCACGCCCCAGCCATTGAGCACCACCCCATCACCGGCCTTGAACAGAGGGTGATTGCTCGCGGTCACGGTGCCGGCCAGGTCGATGCCGGGCGTGAGCGGGAATTTGCGTACCACCGGGCTTTTGCCAGTGATGGCCAGCCCGTCTTTGTAGTTGACGGTCGAAAACGCCACCGCCACGGTCACATCGCCTTCAGGCAGGGCCTGTTCGTCGAGCGTGGCCAGCGTGCAGCGGTAGCCGGCGTCATCCTTGTTGATGTGCAGGGCCTGGTAGGGCATCGGGACACTCCAATCGTCAGAACATCAGGTGGGCTTGCGGTTGACCAGCACAATCCCGACCGCCACCAGGCCCAAGGCCATCAGCAGGGGCAGGGTGACCGGCTCGCCCAGCAGCAAGGCGCCAAACAGCAGGGCGAACAGTGGGGTCAGAAACACGAACACCGACACGCGCGTGGCCGGGTAGTGCACCAGCATCCACATCCACACCAGGTAGCTGGCAAATGCGCCGACCACCGTCTGGGCCAGCATCGCGCCCCAGGCCAACGCGCTCCAGTCCAGGGACCAGTGCTCGCCCCGCCCCAGCGACAGCAGGGGCAGGACCACGGCGGTGGTGCCGATCTGGTAGAACAGCAACTTTTCGGCGCTGATGCGCGTCAGGCCGGTGGCGCGGATGGCGACCGTGGTCAGCCCCCACAAGGCGCCGGCGGCCAGGCCCAGCAGGTCGCCGTCCGCCCCGCCCCCGGCCAGGCCCTCGCGCATGGCAAACACCACCGCGACAAAGGCACAACCCAGGCCCACCCACTGCAGGGGTCCGAGCCGTTCGGACTTCACAAACAGGGGCACCAGCGCCGCCACCCAGAAGGGCGAGGTGTAGAGAAAGACCGTCAGGCGCGAGGCCGTGGTGCGCTCCAGGCCCAGAAAGATGCAGGCGAACTCGGCCGCAAACAGACCGCCGGCCAGCAGACCCGGCCACAGGCTGCCGTCGCGTGTGAACAGCGCAATGCCGCGCAGCCGGCACCACAGCATCAGCAGCACGCTCGCGCCCACACAGCGCAGGCCCGCCTGGTACAGGGGGGCCACCTCCTGCACGATGGCCTTGGCCAGCACCTGCTGCAAGCCCCAGAACATGCAGCACGCCAGCAGCAGCCCGACCGCCAGGCCGTCCAGCCGGTCCTTTCTTTGCACGGATCTCATGGCCGGTATTGTGCGGGCCGGCGGTGTCCGCGCCGGCGCTTTCGGGACAGCGTCTGCGGACCGGTCTGCGACCCCGGAGGTTGGTAGTTACCCGGGCAGTACACGACAAGACTCTGCAGGCTAAAATTCAGGCATGACCACTGCATCGCCCCCATCGCCGGCCAAGCCGTCCTTCAAGGTGCGCATGATGCAGGCGCGGGAAGACGCGATCATTGCCTCGGTCAATCGCCTGCTGGCCGAAAAAGGCTTCGAGGCCATGACGGTGGACGAAGTTGCGGCCGAAGTGGGCATCGCCAAAGCCAGCCTCTACAAGCACTTTGCAAGCAAGGAAGAGCTTGCTTGCGCCGCCATGGTCGCTGCCATGCGCCGGGCACAGGACTTCATTGCCCAACAGCCCCCGCAGGCTTCGCCCCTGGACAAGCTGCGCGCGACCACCCGCTGGACCATGGCCCTCAAGCTGCAGGGCCAGATGCCTTCGCTGCCCAGCCAGAACTCCAGCCTGCGTGCCACCCTGATGTCCAGCCGCGAGTACATGGACGGGCTGATGGAAGTCAGCGATGTGCTGGGCGGCTGGATCGAAGAGGCCCAGGCGCGCGGACAGCTCAATGCCACACTTGCACCGATCGTGGTGCTCTACACCTTGTTTGCCCGCGCCTGCGACCCGGTGCTCGAATTCCTGCGCATGGGCGGCCAGCACAGCGACGAGCAGATCCTTGACATGGTCATGAGCACCTGCTTCGAGGGCCTGTGCGCGCGCTGAAGGCGCACCTTCAGCGCACCAGCAGCACCGGCGCCTTGCAGTGCGACAGCACCTGGGTGGCCACCGAGCCCATGACCAGGTTGCCAAACGAGCCGTGCCCGTGGGAGCCCATGACCAGCAGGTCGTAGCGCCCGCTGTCGGCCTCCTTGGCAATCACTTCGCCGGCGTGGCCCACTTTCCAGAGGGTTTTGCCGTCCATGCCATGTCGCGCCAGGAACTTGTAGGCCGGTGACAGCACTTTCTCGGCCTCGTCGGCATGAAACTGGTCGGCCACCTGCTTGCCCACGGCCGCACGCGCGCGCGGCGGTAACGGCGGCTGCACCGTGATCAGGGTGTAGCGGTGACTGCTGGCAAACAGTTCCTCGTGGGTGCTCAGGTAAGCCAGCATTTTTTTGGTGTACGCACTGCCGTCGATGGCCAGCAAGATGTTCATGGAATGCTCCTCTGGGGGTGCGCTCCACTGTAGGGTGCGGTGCCCTTGCGGCGCTTGATGCGCGTCAAGAAAACGACGTTTGGGCGGTGAGCTCGATCACACAGTCCGGATCGAAGTGCATCTGTTCGTTTTTGACGGCATAACCCAGCGGGTTGGCGCGCACCCGGCAACGGCCAAGCCGGTAGTCCAGCGCGCAATGAAGGTGCCCGTGCAGCCACAGATCGGCCTGTGCCAGCAGTGGGTCCAGTGCGTTGCAAAAACCGGCCGTGCCGGCGCTCAGGCCATAGCGTGGGTCGGCGCTGCGCAAGCTGGGCGCAAAGTGGGTGACCACCACTGTCGGCCCGTCATGGGGCGTCGACAGCTGACCCGCCAGCCACTCCTGGCAGGCCAGTGCCTGCAGTCGCACTCCTTCGGCCAGCCAGGGCTCGCCCTGACGGGTGGTGCCGGTCTTGTGCAGGTAGAAATTGGCCGCGCGGTAGGCCTTCTCGCGCGCCTTAAGGGCGTCGCCCAGGGGCAGGCCGGTGGCCAGAGCGTCGAAGTCGGCCCACAGGGTGGTGCCCACAAACCGCACATTCTGGTGGTGCCAGAGTTCACGCTCGAGCCAGACGATGCCCAGCCGTTCGCAGGTCTGGCGCAGGCGGCTGTGGGTCAGGTCAAAGTCCAGGCCGTCGTATTCGTGGTTGCCCGGCACGAACAGGACCGGCACCGGCCAGCCCTGCAGCGGCGAGAACCGGCCCAGACCGAAGTCCGGGTCCTGCAGCCTCGTGCCTTTCTGGTACGAACCAATGTCTCCGGCCAGCACCAGCACATCGGCGCCCGGGGCAGCCCGGCCCTGAAAGTGCGGATGGGTTTCAAGATGCAGATCCGACAGCAGCTGGATCTTCATGCCGGTCCCTGGGCCTTGCGCGAGGCCAGCCAGATGCCCGGCAGGATCAGGCAGGCGCCGCCCAGATGGTGCCAGCCCATCGGCTCGTCCAGCACGCCCCAGGCGGTCAGGCCCCCATACAGCGGGCCCAGGTACAGGCTGGGCGCCACCCGGCTGGCGCCCAGCACCTTTTGTGCAAAACCGTAGGCCCAGTAGGCCCCTACGCCGGGGATCAGGCCTGCAGCCACGACCAGTACAGTTGCCCGCCAGCTCCAGGGGGCGCGATCAGGCTGCAACCACTCCCACAGGGCAAACGGCGCCAGCACCAGCACCCCACCGGCGCAGATGGCGGCCAGCCGGGCAGTGGCACCCAGCGGACTGGACCACTTCTTTTGCAGCAGCGCGTAGCCGGCCCAGGCGGCCATGGCCGCCACGATCAGGGCGTCGCCCGCCACCCACTGCACCTGTGACAACTGCAGCCAGCGACCCTGCACCACCACATGAAACACCCCGGCCATGGCCAGCGCCACGCCCAGCCCCTGACGCCAGGAAAAGCGCTCGCCCAGCCACAGCACGGCGCCCAGTGCAATCAGCACCGGCGAGGCTGAGTAGATCAGGGCAATGTTCATGGCCGTGGTGGTCTGCGCGCCCTGGTACACCCAGGCGCCGCACACCAGCATGCCCAGCGCGCCGAGCACCAGGTACTGCCAAGCTCTGTGCACGATGTGCCGGCGCTGGCGCAGCAATTCGTGGCGCGCCAGAAAACCCAGAATCGCCCCGGCCAGGGCCCAGCGGCCCAGCGCCAGCACATGGGGCTGCACGATGCCCGGTGCGGTGCGCGCCACCAGGTAGTTGACGGTCCACAGGGCCGGCGCAATCCACAGCAGCGTGAGCGCCAGCCGCTGGCGTGATTCGGGGGCAGAGGTCAGGGCCATGGGCCCATTGTCGGGCATGGTGATCAGCGATCCTCCCGGCTATGATGGTTCGCGCAGGGCCTTCGTCTGCTGCCACCGGGCGTGGCGCAGGCAGCACCGGGCATCGGCCCGCTGAAATCATCAGGAGACCGACATGAATGTGGGAATCGCCGGGACCGGCAAGATGGGCGCTGTGGTGGCGCAACGCCTGGCTTCGCTGGGGCACCAGGTCAGTGTGTGGAACCGCTCGCCCGAACGCGCCCGCTCGCTCGTCGAGGCCGGGCTGGGCTGGGCAGATACGCCGGCCGCGCTGGCGGCGCGCAGCGAGGTGGTGATCAGTTTTCTGACTGACGAAGCCGCAGTGCGCGAAGTCCATCGGGGCCCCCAGGGGCTGTGGGTGGGCGCCGCACAGACGGTGCTGCTGGAGATGAGCACGGTGCCGCCCGCCTTTCAGCGCGAGATGGGCCAGCAGGCCCGGGCAGCCGGGGTGTCGTACCTCGAATCGCCGGTGGGCGGGAGTGTCGGCCCGGCCAAAGAAGGCAAGCTGATGGCCTTTGTCGGCGGCGAGGCCGAGGTGCTCGAATGCGTGCGCCCGCTGCTGCAACAGATGTGCAAGCGCATCGAATGGGTGGGCCCGCACGGCGCCGGCTCGATGATGAAGCTGGCGGTCAACCTGCCCCTGATGGTTTACTGGCAGACCCTGAGCGAAGCCCTGTCACTGATCGAGCCCCTGCGGCTTGATCCTCAACGGGTGATCGACATTCTCTCGGACAGTTCGGGCGGCCCGAACATGCTCAAGGTGCGCGGAGCCATGATCGCCCAGGCCCTGGCAGGGACCGCCGCGGCGCAGGTCACGGTGGATGTGGCCACCATGCGCAAGGACGTGCGCACCATGCTTGAACAGGGCCGTCTGCACGGCGCGGACATGCCTGTGACACGCGAGGCCCTGCGGCATCTGGAGCGCGCCGCGGCTCAGGGCCTGGATGCCCGGGACTGCTCGCAGCTGCCGGGCTGGTGGCTGGCGCAGGGAGCCCGAGCAGGCGCCTGAGGGCCAGAGGCGGATCAGTCGGTGATCTTCATCTCGCGGATCACCGGCCTGAACTGGTCCATCTGCCGCTTGAAAATGGCGTCCTGCTCGGCCGGTGTCGAACCCACGGCTTCGGCGCCGAGTTCGGTCAGCCGCCGGGACACCTCGGGGTGCTTGACCGCCGCCGCCACTTCGCGCTGCAGGCGGTCAATGATCTCGCGCGGTGTTTTGGCGGGCGCAAATACGCCGTTCCAGCCTTCGAGCTCCATGTTCGGGTAGCCCATTTCGCGCACCGTGGGCACCTCGGGCAGGCCGGGAATGCGGCGAGAGGCGGTGGTGGCGATGGCCTTGAGCGTGCCGGCACGGATCTCGGCCAGCGAAGTCGAGAGCTGGTCGCCCCCGATCTGGATGCGGCCGGCCAGCAGCTCCTGCTTGAGCGGTGCGGCGCCCTTGAATCCGATGTGTTCCATGTCCACCTTGGCCTCGCGCTTGAACGCCTCGCCCAGCACATGCATGGCCGAGCCGGGCCCGGTGGAGCCGTAGTTGTACTTGAGGTTGCGGTTGGTGCGCAGCAGGGTAGCCAGCTCGCGCAGGTCCTTGGCGGGCACCGAGGGGTTGGCGGTCAGCACAAACGGCACATACACCGCGATCGACACGCCGGCAAAATCGGTGTCGGGGTTGAAGGGCGAGCGGCCGTTGAGGGTCTGCGCCACCGACGACAGCGGGAAAGTCAGGTTGTGCATCAGGAGGGTGTAGCCGTCGGGCGCGGCCTTGGCCACCACATCGGCGCCAATCGCGCCCCCGGCACCGCCGCGGTTTTCCACCAGCACGGGCTGCCCCATCGACTCGGTCATGCGCTGGGCAACCAGCCGGGCCACCACATCGGTGGTGCCGCCGGCGGGAAAAGGAACCACCATGCGGATGGGTTTGTTGGGGTAGGCCTGGGCCTGTGCCAAGGGGGTGGCCACAAGGGCCAGCACCGAGACGAACAGGACCGCGGCCCAGTGGCGTTGTTGGCTGCTGAACATATTCACCATGTCTCCTGGGTTGTGAGTGCCGCGCCCACGGCGCCGGCCGCACGGCGGACATCGCCGTTAACCCACATGCTAGAAGTGCAGCATGCACTGCACATGGGTAGATTCCCTGTGCAGCGGACGCGCAGATGACACGCCGACTGCGTGCCAGACAGCTCAGGCGGCCAGGCGCTTTTCCAGATCGGCGCGCGTGTCCAGCAGAGCCTGGGGCAGGCGCTGGGCCAGCTTGGCAAAGTGCTCGTCGTGCAGTTTGAATTCTTCGGCCCAGGCCGCCTTGTCGATGCTGGTGACCTTGGCGAACTGCTCGGCGCTGAAGTCGATGCCGCTCCAGTTGATTTCGGCGTACTGCGGGGCGGTGCCGAACATGGTTTGCTGGCCTTGTGCTTGGCCTTCGATGCGGTCGATGATCCACTTGAGCACGCGCATGTTGTCGCCATAGCCCGGCCACACAAACGAACCCGACGCGTCCTTACGGAACCAGTTGACGCAGTACAGGGCGGGCAGCGGGAAGCCTGCGGCCTGCACCTTGGCGCCCACGTTGAGCCAGTGCTGGAAGTAGTCGCTCATGTTGTAGCCGCAAAACGGCAGCATGGCGAAGGGGTCACGGCGCACCACGCCCTGGGCGCCAAAGGCAGCGGCGGTGGTTTCAGACCCCATGGTCGCGGCCATGTAAACGCCCTCGGTCCAGCTGCGCGCTTCGGTGACCAGCGGCACGGTGGTGGAGCGGCGGCCGCCGAACATGATGGCGTCGATGGCCACGCCATTGGCGTCGTCCCACTGCGGGTCCAGCGCGGGGTTGTTGGTGGCGGCGATGGTGAAGCGGGCGTTGGGGTGGGCGGCCTTGGCGCCGGTTTCCTTGGCGATTTGCGGCGTCCAGTCCTTGCCCTGCCAGTCGATCAGGTGGTCGGGCAGAGAGCCGGTGTCCTTTTCCATGCCTTCCCACCACACGTCGCCATCGTCCGTGAGGGCCACGTTGGTGAAGATCACGTCCTTG
>CAYMMK010000094.1:0-8978 GCA_964391575.1 uncultured Limnohabitans sp. | reverse complement strand
CACGAAGTCATCAAGACCACGGTCCCCAAGGCCAAGGAACTTCGCCGCGTGATCGAACCCATGATCACCCTGGCCAAACAGGACACCGTGGCCAACAAGCGTCTGGCTTTCAACCGCCTGCGCAGCCGCGACAGCGTCACCAAGCTGTTTGCCGACCTGGGCCCACGTTTTGCCAAGCGCCCTGGCGGCTATACACGCATTCTGAAAATGGGTTTCCGTGTGGGCGACAACGCACCCATGGCCCTGGTCGAGTTGGTCGATCGCCCCGAAATTTCCGAGGCCCCGGCTTCCCAATAAGATACAATCCGAAGTACACCGCGGGGTGGAGCAGTCTGGTAGCTCGTTGGGCTCATAACCCAAAGGTCGTTGGTTCAAATCCGGCCCCCGCAACCACTTTTCAGCGCATGCTGGACAAAAAAAGACCCGACGGTGTCGGGTCTTTTTTTTGCTCAAGGCCAAATGGGCCAGGGACGGCAGAGAGATGATCATTCCAGACGCGCAAGCAGGCCTCGCAAGGCGTGCTGGACAGTGGCCTCTCGCACTGCATGCCGGTCCCCCTCAAAGACACGCAATTCGCTGTCCACATGATGATCGACGCACCAGGCAAACCAGACGGTACCCACAGGCTTGTCCGGCGACCCTCCCGAAGGGCCGGCGATTCCTGTGACGGCCACACTGACATGGGCATGTGAATGCGCCAGTGCGCCCATGGCCATGGCCCTTACCACCACTTCGCTGACAGCGCCGTTTTGAGCGATCAAGGCGGATGGCACATCCAGCAGATCAGTTTTGGCGGCATTCGAATAGCTGACAAAACCGCGCTCGAACCATTGACTCGATCCAGCCAGGTCGGTACAGCGGGCGGCAATCAGGCCGCCGGTGCAGCTTTCTGCGGTCACGAGCATCTGGCCCTTGCCCAGCAGGCGGCGGGACAGTTCGAGGCACAGGGAGCGAGTATCCATCAGACAAAACGCCACAAAGCGATGACCATCAAGGTGCATAAAGCGGCGACCAGATCATCGAACATGATGCCCCAGGCGCCCCGCCAGCCGCCACCCTTGAAGACCCTGTCAGCCCAGCCGACAGGACCGGGCTTGACCGCATCAAAAAACCGGAACAACAAAAAAGCGCTCAACTGCCCCCAGAAGCCGGTGGGCATCACCAGCCAGAGGATCAGCCACATGCCAACGATTTCATCCCACACCACATATCCGGGGTCGGTCATGCCCAGGCGATCGACGGTTTGTTTGCATGCCCAACAGCCCAGCAGCAGGCTGCACACAATCAGGAGA
Source organism: uncultured Limnohabitans sp. (assembly GCA_964391575.1). Lineage (GTDB taxonomy): Bacteria > Pseudomonadota > Gammaproteobacteria > Burkholderiales > Burkholderiaceae_C > Limnohabitans_A. The sequence goes on along the minus strand of CAYMMK010000094.1, from coordinate 7,686 downwards.
CCCTGTTGGAGCGGAGTGAGCCAGTGCGCCAACATGAGCCAGGCCAGCCAGGCCCAGAGGCTGGCGGCAGTCCCGGGGGCCTTGGGCGAAAGGCCAGAGCCAAAGCCCAGCGCCAGCAGGTGCGCCGGGTGCGAGAGCATGAAACCGGGGCTGGGTCTTTGCGCCATGATCAGGGTGGCCCGAAATGGTCAAAAGAGGCATACCGATGCTCAACCGGTTGGCCTTGGGGATCGATCAAGGTCAGGCCGAGGTCGGACCGCACTGTCCCGATGCAGTGCACCGGGGTGGCACTGGCGCGCGCGGCCTGCTGGACCTGTTCACGCCGTGTTGCAGGAGCGGTGAACACCAGTTCGTAATCGTCGCCCCCTGCAAGCACGCAGGTGCGCAGCCAGTCTGCGTCCAGGGCCATCGTCTCTGCGCTGGCCAGCAGCCGCTCGCAGTCGCCCACGCGTATCTGCGCGCCCACACCGCTTTGCTCCAGAATGTGTCCCAGATCGCCCAGCAGCCCATCGCTGACATCGGCGGCCGCGCTTGCCACGCCGCGCAAGGCCTGACCCAAAGCCACACGGGGTGTGGGTTGTTCCATGCGACAGCGGCAGTGTGCGAAAACTGCTTCGGGCAGGCTCAAACGACCACGAAAGGCTTCCAGGGCCAGACGGGCCTCGCCCACGGAGCCGCTCACATAAATGTCGTCGCCCGGTTGTGCCCCGCTGCGCAACAAGGCCAGACCTTGTGGAACGTCGCCGATGACGGTGATCGAAATGGTCAGGGGCCCCTGGGTGGTGTCGCCGCCCACCAATTCGCAGCCATGGGCATCGGCCAGTGCCAGCAGGCCGCGGGAAAAACCCTGCAACCAATGCTCGTCGGCGCGAGGGATGGACAAAGACAGCAGGAAGGCGCGGGGTTCGGCACCGCAAGCGGCCAGATCGCTGAGGTTGACCGCCAGGCATTTGTGGCCCAGTCGCGAGGGCTCGACCGTACTGAGGAAATGGCGTCCCTCGACCAGCATGTCGGTGGAAAGCGCCAGCTGGTGGCCGGCGCGTGGCGAGAGCAGGGCGCAGTCGTCACCGACCCCCAGGTCGGCCTTGCGCACCGGACGTCTGAAAAAACGGTCAATCAGATCGAATTCACCCATGGACCAAGAATAACCGTATGGGCTCTGGCGTCTTCAGTGGAGGGTTGGACCGGCGGCGCCGGGTGTGTCCGACTGAAGGATGAAGGCGGCAATGGGAATGTCGAAGCGATGACCATCGACAGCGACAAAAAAGTAACTGCCGTGCATGATGCCGTGCGAAGTGCGCAACAGGCATCCGCTGGTGTAGCGAAAGCCTTGCCCCGGCTGCAGCAGGGGCTGCTCTCCAACCACGCCCAGACCCTTGACTTCTTCGGTGCGGCCCGTGGCGTCCTCAATCACCCAATGTCGGGCAATCAGCTGGGCAGGCACTTGTCCGGTGTTGGTGATCGTGATGGTGTAGGCGAAGGCAAAACGCCCGGATGCAGGGTCACTCTGGTCGGGCAGGAACTGGGGTTCGGTGTCGACCCGGAAAGCGTAGTCATGTTCAGCCATGACGGCATGGTAACTGCGACAATGCAGCCATGAGCAACCTCTACCGCATTGCCCCTTCCATTCTGTCGGCTGATTTCGCCCGTCTGGGCGAGGAGGTCCAAAGCGTCATTGCCGCCGGCGCTGACTGGATCCACTTTGACGTCATGGACAACCACTACGTGCCCAACCTCACGTTCGGCCCGATGATTTGCCAGGCGCTCAAACCGCATGCCCGGACCCCTGGGGGGGCGCCCGTGCCGATCGATGTGCATCTGATGATTTCGCCGGTGGATGCACTGGCGGCTGATTTCGCCCAAGCCGGGGCCGACCTGATCAGCTTTCACCCCGATGCCAGCGCCCATGTGCACCGCAGCATCCAGGCCATCAGAAGCAAGGGCGTGAGGGCTGGCCTGGTGTTCAACCCGGCTGAACCGTTGGATGTGCTGGAGTGGACCATCGACGAGATCGACCTGATCCTCATCATGAGCGTCAACCCCGGCTTTGGCGGGCAAAGTTTCATCGACTCGGCCCTGCGCAAGGTCGAACAGGCCCGCAAGTGGATCGAGCGAAGTGGAAAGGACATTCGACTGGAGGTCGATGGCGGCATCAAGTCAGACAACATTCGTCGCGTGGCCGATGCCGGTGCCGATACCTTTGTTGCCGGCAGCGCTATCTTTGGCCAGCCCGATTACCAGGCGGTGATCCGTCAGATGAGAGCCGCACTGGCGGGCTGACTTGCACGGGCCTGGCGGCGGGGTTTGTTAAACTCCGATCATCATGTTGTTCATCCAATATTCCGGTTGCGCAGTGCTTGCGCCGGTCGTCACCCACCGTGAGGACCGGGGAGCCTGGCCCTGGCGTCAGCCAGCCTGATTTCCCCCCCACCCGGCGGCCCCACCGGCCACCCGCGCCGGCCCTCCGGCGTGCATCTGGATGAACCCGCGCAACCTGCTTTCAGAAAATCAACGGTTGCCGAGCCCTTGGAAGCTCACCCATGATTACCGAACTCGAATTCAAAAGCCTGGCGGCTCAGGGTTTCAATCGCATCCCGTTGATGCTCGAGGCCTTTGCCGACCTGGAAACACCTTTGTCCCTTTATCTGAAGCTCGCCCATTCCAAGGATGGCGGCAAACACAGTTTCCTGCTCGAGTCGGTGGTCGGTGGCGAGCGCTTTGGCCGCTACAGCTTCATCGGTCTGCCCGCCCGCACCCTGGTGCGAGCCAGCGGCTTTGGTGCCGAGGCCAAAAGCGAAGTTGTACGTGATGGCCAGGTGGTGGAGTCAGTTGACGGGAACCCGCTGGACTTCATCGAAGCCTACCAGAAACGCTTCAAGGTCGCCCTGCGCCCGGGGTTGCCGCGATTTTGCGGCGGTCTGGCGGGCTACTTCGGCTACGACGCGGTACGTTACATCGAGAAGAAACTCGAAACCAGTTGCCCGCCCGACACCCTGGGTACGCCCGATATCCTGCTGTTGCAATGCGAGGAGCTTGCGGTTATCGACAATCTTTCGGGCAAACTGTACCTCATCGTCTATGCCGACCCCGTGCAGTCCGAGGCCTATGCCAGCGCCAAGAAACGTCTGCGTGAACTCAAGGCGCTGCTCAAGTATTCGGTCAGCGCCCCGGTGGTCAAGGCCAGCCAGACCTATCCGGCCGAGCGTGACTTCGCCAAGGACGATTACTTGCATGCGGTGGAGCAAGCCAAGGAACTGATTGCGGCCGGTGACTTCATGCAGGTGCAGGTGGGTCAACGCATCAAGAAACGCTACACCGAGAGCCCGCTGTCGCTCTACCGCGCGCTGCGCTCACTCAACCCCAGCCCTTACATGTACTACTACAACTTCGGCGACTTTCATGTCGTTGGGGCCAGCCCGGAAATTCTGGTGCGCCAAGAGCACACGCCCGAGGGGCAGAAAGTCACCATTCGCCCGCTGGCCGGGACCCGCCCACGAGGCGCCACGCCCGAGAAAGACAAGGGCACCGAGGCCGAGCTGCTGGCCGACCCCAAGGAACGCGCCGAGCATGTGATGCTGATCGACCTGGCACGCAACGACATCGGCCGCATCGCCAGGATCGGCTCGGTCAAAGTCTCCGAAGCCTTTGTCGTCGAGCGCTACAGCCATGTGATGCACATCGTGAGCAATGTCGAGGGCCTTTTGCTGGATGGCATGAGCAATATGGATGTGCTCAAAGCCACCTTCCCGGCGGGCACGCTCACGGGCGCGCCCAAGGTGCACGCGATGGAACTGATCGACCAGTTCGAGCCGGTCAAACGCGGCATTTACGGCGGGGCCTGCGGCTACATCAGTTATGCGGGCGACATGGATGTGGCGATCGCCATTCGCACTGCAGTCATCAAAGACCAGACCTTGTATGTACAGGCCGCAGCCGGCGTGGTGGCCGACTCAGTCCCCGAGATGGAATGGCGCGAGACCGAGCACAAGGCGCGTGCCCTGCTGCGCGCCAGCGAGCTGGTGGAAGAGGGCTTGGAATGAACGCCATGATCAAGAAAATCAAGCTGCTCATGGTCGACAATTACGACTCGTTCACCTTCAATATCGTCCAGTACTTTGGCGAACTTGGTGCCGAGGTCGAGGTCTTTCGAAACGACGAAATCACCCTCGAAGACATCGCTGCGCGCAAGCCGGACCGGCTGGTCATCTCGCCGGGCCCTTGCTCACCGGCTCAAGCAGGTCTTTCGGTGGCGGCCATCCAGCACTTTGCCGGCAAGCTGCCCATTCTGGGCGTGTGTCTGGGGCACCAAAGCATTGGCGCCGCTTTTGGCGGAAACATTGTGCGGGCACAAGTACAGATGCACGGGAAGACCAGCGTCATCACGACCACGCAGGAAGGTATTTTTGCCGGCTTGCCAGAACAATTCACCGTCAACCGTTACCACTCGCTGGCGATCGAGCGCCATAGCTGCCCGACCTGTCTCAAAGTGACCGCCTGGACCGATGATGGCGAGATCATGGGGGTCCGCCACACCGAACTCGACATCGAAGGGGTGCAGTTCCACCCCGAGTCCATCCTGACTGAGCATGGCCACGCCATGCTCAAGAATTTCCTTGTCCGCTGAAACCGAGACCGTCATGCCCATTACCGCCCAAGAAGCCCTGCAACGCACCATCGAACACCGCGAGATCTTCCACGACGAGATGCTCAAGCTCATGCGGATGATCATGAACGGCGAACTCTCGCCACTGATGACGGCGGCCATCATCACTGGTCTGCGCGTGAAAAAGGAAACCATTGGCGAGATCACCGCGGCCGCCCAGGTCATGCGGGAGTTTTCGACCAAGGTGCATGTGACCGATACGAAACATCTGGTCGACATCGTCGGTACCGGCGGAGACGGCTCGCACACCTTCAATATATCGACCTGCTCGATGTTTGTCGCTGCTGCTGCCGGTGCACGAACCGCCAAGCACGGGGGGCGCAGCGTCAGCAGCAAGTCTGGCAGCGCCGACGTGCTTGAAGCCCTGGGGGCCAACATCCACCTCTCGCCCGAGCGCATTGCGCAATCGGTGGCCCAGACCGGCATTGGCTTCATGTTCGCCCCCAACCATCACCCGGCCATGAAGAACGTGGCGCCGGTACGCAAGGAACTGGGCGTACGCACCCTCTTCAATATCCTCGGACCGCTGACCAACCCGGCCAGTGCACCCAACATTCTCATGGGCGTGTTCCACCCCGATCTGGTGGGCATCCAGGTGCGGGCCCTCCAACGTCTGGGCGCAGAGCATGCGGTGGTGGTGTATGGCCGTGATGGCATGGACGAGGTCAGTCTGGGTGCGGCGACGCTGGTTGGTGAACTGCGTGAAGGTGAAATCCACGAGTACGAAATCCATCCTGAAGACTTTGGCATGGCCATGGCTAGCAACCGCGCTCTGCGCGTGGAGACCCCCCAGGAATCGGTGGACATGCTGCGCGGGGTGCTGGACAACCAGCCGGGCGCGGCGCGAGACATTGTGTTGCTCAATGCTGGCGCTGCGCTGTATGCCGCTAACGTTGCGGCCTCTATCGGACAGGGGATCGAGTGCGCACGCGCTGCCTTGGACAGTGGCGCGGCCAAAGCCAAGCTGTCACAGTTTCTGGCATTCAGCCAGTCCACATAAGGAAAAGGCCGGTTCATGAATGACATCCTGCAAAAGATTGTTGCCGTCAAGCGTGAAGAAGTGGCAGCCGGTCTGCGAAAAAAGTCCCTGGCGGCTATGCGCGCCGATGCCCTGGGCAGGGTGCTCACGCGCGACTTCGAAGGCGCGATGCGTGCCAGACTCGCCGCTGGCCGGGCCGCAGTGATTGCCGAAGTCAAGAAGGCCAGCCCGTCCAAGGGTGTGCTGCGCGAAGACTTCATACCTGCCGACATTGCTCAGAGCTATGCCGAATACGGCGCCGCATGCCTGTCGGTGCTGACGGATCAGCAATTTTTCCAGGGCCGCAACGATGACCTCAAGCAGGCCCGCGCCAGTTGCGACCTGCCAGTGCTGCGCAAGGATTTCATCGTCGATCCCTACCAGGTCTACGAAGCCCGCGCGATCGGCGCCGACTGCATTTTGCTGATAGCCGCTTGCCTCGATGATGCACAAATGGCCGACCTTGAAGCGGTGGCTCATGCTCTGGACATGGCGGTACTGGTCGAGGTGCATGACCGCTCAGAGCTCGAGCGTGCCCTTCGGCTCAGGACCCGTCTGATCGGCATCAACAACCGCAATCTGAATACCTTTGAAGTCAATCTTGACGCTACTCTGTCGATGCAGCCCGATGTGCCCACCGACAGGCTTTTGGTGACCGAGAGCGGTATCCTGAACCGAACCGATGTGCAACGCATGCGGGATGCGAACGTCCATGCCTTTCTGGTCGGTGAAGCGTTCATGCGGGCCGAAGAGCCCGGGCTGGCGCTCGCGGCCATGTTCGACTGATGTCTCTCATGTGCACAACGGGTTTGCAGCCGGTCCGCAAGCCCTCGTTGCTTTGGCCGCCCGCGCTCGAGTCTCTGGCGCCGGACTGGCGCGAGACCGTTCGGGTCTTTCTCGAATCTCCACAGGGACAGGCCTTGTCCCTGCGAATCCAGGCCGCCCTCGCCAATGGATCAAGGGTTTACCCTGATAATCCCCTGCGTGCGCTGTCCTTGACGGCGGCTGCTGAGGTTCGGGTCGTGATCCTCGGACAAGACCCCTACCACCGGCCCGGACAGGCCGAAGGGCTGGCTTTTTCGGTCGCATCGGGGCAGCCCCAGCCGCCAAGCTTGCGCAACATCTTCAAGGAATTGCGGCGCAGTCTGGGCGTGCCCCCAGCCAAAGACGGCTCCCTGTTGCGATGGGCCCGACAAGGGGTGCTGCTGCTCAACACCTGCCTGACGGTTGAGGAAGGGCGGGCGGGCAGTCATGCCCAATGGGGCTGGGAAACCCTGACCGACTCGCTGGTCGGTTGCGTGGCAGCGCAACCACGACCTGTGGTTTTCATGCTCTGGGGCGCCCATGCCCAACGCAAGCGCTTTCTGATCGAGGGTGTCCAGGGGGCGGTGTCCCACTTGATCCTGGAATCTAACCACCCCTCCCCCCTGTCGGCCACCCGCGGTCCCCGCCCATTTATCGGCTGCGACCATTTCAGTCAGGCCCAGGCTTTTTGGGCCCAGGCAGGCCTGCCCCCGGTGGTTTGGTGACAGATGCGTCAAAACTTGCTGCATGTGGTATTTTGGTGGCATAATTTGAGGCTTGCTTTGCGGAGGGGTGCCCGAGTGGCTAAAGGGGGCAGACTGTAAATCTGTTGGCTTACGCCTACGCTGGTTCGAATCCAGCCTCCTCCACCAAGCGAGCCCGCGGGGCAGCCAGGGCGGGAGTAGTTCAATGGTAGAACCTTAGCCTTCCAAGCTAATGACGCGGGTTCGATTCCCGTCTCCCGCTCCAGTTTGCAGGCATATGGTGAGCAAATTCGCCCTTGTGGCTCAGTGGTAGAGCACTCCCTTGGTAAGGGAGAGGTCGCGGGTCCGATTCCCGCCAAGGGCACCAGCCAATAGGCGCGCAACTTCCTGGTTTGCGCGCCTTCTGTCTTGAGTTTTGAGCGTAACTTTTCGGAGTCGAAGAATGGCCAAGGAAAAATTTGAACGGACGAAGCCCCACGTGAACGTGGGCACGATTG
>CAYMMK010000093.1:0-8987 GCA_964391575.1 uncultured Limnohabitans sp. | reverse complement strand
TAGGTCGCCAGTTCGATTCCGGCTATCGGCACCACAATCAGCTCGCTAGAGCCCAGTATTCACTGGGCTTTTCTTTTGACAGTCCTCTCAAGCCTCGATATCGGACGGCATTTCCGTGACGGTCTCAGGGCTTAGCCCAGTGACGACGTTGCGCAAGGTTTCGCGCATCATTTTTTTCTCGGGGAGGCTCAGTGCACGGGACAGTCGCTGGCGCATGCGAAGCAACAACTGTCGGTCCACTTCCTGCGGAATGCCGCGACTGACATTCAGGGCATCGCGAAGGTCCTCACGCAGATCTTCGGGCTCCTCGTCCCACCAGGCTTGCACCACCTCGACCATGGTTGCGCGCAACTCCTGCACCTCTTCCTGAGATTGCCCAGAACCCGCAGGCATTTTTCCCTGGAGCATATCGGTCAGAGCCTGCGCATTGACCACGACCCGACGATCAGCCTGCGCCAGCAAGCGGGCCCACCCTGGGTCTGAACGGAACAGCTGCTGCATGTTGCGGGCAGCCTCATCGGCCAGCAGGTGTACGCCCAGACCACTGAGCTGAGCATGATCGATACCGCCGAGAAAACGTTCATCATCGCTGGCGATCAATACATGCTCGCAGGCGTGATGCTCGGCCAATTGTCTGAGGTCATTGCCCAGCGAACGAAGCAAGGATGCACCACCATCGGTATCGTGGGTCTGCACCAGGCGCACAATCTGATCGTCAATCACCAGACCATCGGCCTTGTCTGCATACCAGTAGATCCGCCTGAGATCGACATCCAGACCCGCGTGAGCGAGAGCTTGGGACAACAAAGGCAGAAGGCCCTGCCGATTGACCGATTCACCGGTCGAAGCAACAGCGCCCTGCTGCGAAAGCCAAATCAGGAATCGGCCATCGATCAGTGCAATACACGTTCCTGAGCGTTGCTCAAGGGAACGACGATCCTGATGTGCATGCGGATGAAAATCTCTTTTCATAATGAATTAGCCCAATAAGTGATACGTGTGCAGGAGAACACCATGCACTTGGCGATTGTACTGTGCGGACCCGTGCGCATGCTCACACGGCTCCTTGGGACGTGATCAATCGAAAGTGGCAGCCTGTGCCAACGGGGCGGCCTGTGCATCCTTGGCAGCCAGTTTCGGTGGTGCCTGCATTGGCCAATCGATCCCCAATGCAGAATCATTCCACAACAGGCTGCGTTCATGCTCGGGGAACCAGTAGTCGGTAGTTTTGTAGAGGAACTGCGCCCGGGGCGACAAGACCAGAAAACCGTGGGCAAACCCCGGCGGCACCCAGAGTTGCCGATGATTTTGCGCACTGAGCCTGACGCCCGACCACTGACCGAAGCGGGGCGAACTTCGCCTCAGGTCCACCGCCACATCAAAAACTTCACCCTCCACCACACGCACCAGCTTGCCTTGCGGGTGCTGGATCTGGTAGTGCAAGCCGCGCAGCACGCCTTGCGAGGACTGGCTGTGGTTATCCTGCACAAAGTCCACCTCCAGGGAAGTGGCTGCTTGAAAATCGCGTCGATTGAAGCTTTCAAGAAAGAAACCGCGTTCATCGCCAAATACACGCGGCTCCAGAATCAGGACCTCTGGCAAGGAGGTGGCGGTGACGGTGTAGGGCATGGATTACTTGAGCAGGTTGAGAAGGTACTGGCCGTAGCCGTTTTTGGCCAAGGGCTGGGCCAGTTTTTGCAGGTCTTGCGCAGCGATCCAGCCTTGGTGGAATGCGATTTCTTCCGGGCAGGCCACCATCAGACCCTGGCGTTTTTGCAAGGTAGCAATAAAACCCGCGGCTTCGTGGAGGCTGTCGTGTGTCCCCGTGTCAAGCCAGGCGTAGCCACGACCCATGATTTCCACACTGAGCTGTCCCAATTCCAGATAGCATTTGTTCACATCGGTGATCTCGAGCTCACCCCGATTGGAGGGCTTGATATTGGCTGCAATGTCGCACACCTGTTGGTCGTAGAAATACAGACCCGTGACGGCGTAATTGGAGCGCGGCGTCCTGGGTTTTTCCTCGATGCTGATAGCCCGCTGCTGGTGGTCGAAGGCCACTACGCCATAGCGCTCGGGGTCATGGACATGGTAGGCAAAAACGCTGGCACCCTCTGCACGCTGATCGGCGTTGGCCAGAAGACGCCCCAGGTCATGACCGTAGAAAATATTGTCGCCCAAGACCAATGTGCTCGGATTGGCCCCGACAAAGTTGCGGCCGATGACAAAGGCCTGGGCCAGCCCGTCCGGGCTGGGCTGCACGGCGTACTGGATGTTCATGCCCCACTGACTGCCATCACCGAGCAGTTCGGCAAAGCGAGGCGTGTCTTGCGGAGTGCTGATCAGTAGCACCTCACGGATGCCGGCGAGCATCAATGTGGTCAGGGGGTAATACACCATGGGCTTGTCGTACACCGGCATCAGCTGCTTGCTTACCGCCTGGGTGACCGGATAGAGACGCGTGCCGGAGCCACCGGCAAGAATGATGCCTTTACGACGGGTCATGATGAATATTTTCCATAAGTGTCTGATTTTAGTGGGCATGTCTGCAGCCGATACACTCGGCAGTTTTGACACGGCAGGGTAGTTGCATGAGCCACCATCACCTCTATGCCATCGGCAACGCGCTGGTGGACACCGAATACGAAGTCTCCGACGCCCAGCTGGAGGCCATGGGTGTCAGCAAGCGACACATGACGCTGATCGATGGCCCACGCCGCAGTGAGCTGCTGGGTCATGTGCAGGGCTTGCACGCCAGGCGCACAGGCGGTGGCTCGGCAGGCAATACCGTGGTGGCCCTGGCGCAGCTTGGCGGCAAGGCCTTTTACTCGTGCTGTGTGGCCGACGATGAACTGGGCGCGTTTTACCTTCAGGACCTGCAAGTCAATGGTGTGGCCACCAACCTGAGCCATACCCGTGCCCGCCACGGACAAACCGGCAGTTGCATGGTGTTGGTGACCCCCGACGCCGAAAGAACCATGTGCACTTTTCTGGGCGTCAGCGCAGACCTGGAAAGTTCTGCGCTGCAACCGCAGGACATCGCCCGCTCGCGCATTTATTACATGGAGGGTTATCTGGCCGCTTCTCCCACGGGGCTGCAAGCCGCCCTGGCCGGTCGACAGATGGCCCGCGACCATGGCGTCGCACTGGCTCTGACCCTCAGCGATGTCAGCATGATCCGTTTTTGCCGCGAGGGTTTGACTGCCATGATCGGTGATGGGCTGGACTATCTGTTTGCCAACCTGGAGGAGGCCCAGGCATGGTGTGCCTGCGATTCTGTGGCCGATATGGTCTCAGCCCTCGCCCCACTGGCCAAAACCGTGTGTCTTACCCGCGGCCCTCAAGGCTGTCTGGTGCTGCAGGATGGCCAGGTCCACGAAGTGGCTGCCGTTCCCACCCGGGCGGTCGACACCAATGGCGCAGGCGACATGTTTGCCGGGACCTTCCTGTACGGGGTGACCCACGGCTGGCCCGTCGGGCGTGCAGCTGCGCTGGCCAACCGCACCGCCTCGGCGGTGGTGAGTCAGCACGGCAACCGCCTGCAGACCTCGCAAATGCAAACCCTTTTGCGAGCGTTTGCGGGGGGTTGAATGGATCATGCCAGTCCCCGGGTGACCCGATGGCTGGGTGTTTGATTGTTATAATCCTTATTCGCCGAGTTACAGAACAACTTGCAGGGCGATTCACAAAATCTGCTAAAGCGTTCGCCAGGCTCCGGGTTTCAGGGTCGGCAACGCCGACAAACCTTCGAAACCAGGAGCTTTTTTCATGTCTGCACAAGATTACCTGTTCACCTCGGAATCAGTCTCCGAGGGGCATCCCGACAAGGTGGCCGACCAGATTTCGGACGCGATTCTGGACGCGATTTTCGAGCAGGATCCCCGCTCGCGCGTGGCGGCCGAAACGCTGACCAACACCGGGCTGGTCGTGCTTGCGGGCGAAATCACCACCAATGCCCATGTGGATTACATCCAGGTGGCCCGTGACACCGTCAAGCGCATCGGCTACGACAACACCGAATACGGCATTGACTACAAGGGCTGTGCCGTCCTCGTGGCGTATGACAAGCAATCGAACGACATTGCCCAAGGGGTTGACCACGCCTCTGACGACCACCTCAACACCGGCGCGGGGGATCAGGGATTGATGTTTGGCTACGCCTGTGATGAAACACCGGTCCTGATGCCCGCGCCGATCTACTATGCCCACCGGCTGGTCGAGCGCCAGGCCCAATTGCGCAAGGATGGTCGCCTGCCTTTTTTGCGACCTGACGCGAAGAGCCAGGTCACCATGCGGTACGTCAATGGCAAGCCCCACAGCATCGACACCGTGGTTCTGTCCACCCAGCACAGCCCTGATCAAAGCGAATCCCCGACCAAACTCAAGGCCAGCTTCTACGAGGCCGTGATTGAAGAAATCATCAAACCGGTGCTGCCCAAGGAATGGCTGCAAAACACCCGTTATCTGGTCAACCCGACCGGACGTTTCGTGATTGGCGGCCCACAGGGCGATTGTGGATTGACCGGACGCAAGATCATTGTGGATACCTATGGTGGCGCATGCCCACATGGTGGCGGGGCTTTTTCGGGCAAGGACCCCTCCAAGGTGGACCGTTCGGCAGCTTACGCGGCCCGTTACGTGGCCAAAAACGTGGTGGCTGCGGGACTGGCCAGGCAGTGTCAGGTTCAGGTGGCCTACGCCATCGGCGTGGCCAAACCCATGAACGTCACGATCTACACCGAAGGCACGGGTGTCATTTCGGACGAAAAAATTGCTGCACTGGTCAATCAACATTTCGACTTGCGCCCCAAGGGCATCATCCAGATGCTCGACCTGCTGCGTCCCATTTATGCCAAGACCGCTGCTTATGGGCATTTCGGCCGCGAAGAACCCGAATTCACCTGGGAGCGCACCGACAAGGCCGCGGTGCTGCGCGCTGCAGCCGGTCTCTGAAATCTGTTTTACCAAAGCGCTCTGCGCTGACACGGGGCGTGTCCTCAACAGGGACAAGCCCCTTTTTTTATCCCTAGAATAGTTTGATGCACAACACCATTTTGATCACCGGCGGCACCGGCTATATCGGCTCGCACACGGCGGTGGAGCTCATGCTCCAGGGGCATCGGGTGGTGATCATGGACAACCTGTGCAACAGCAGTGCCCAGGTCCTTGGACGGTTGCGCCAATTGTGTGGCGATCGTTTTGATTTTGTACAGGCTGATGTCCGAAATGCTGCGGCCCTTGATGCGGTTTTTACTTCCTATCCCATTGACGGCGTGATTCATTTCGCCGGACTGAAGGCGGTGGGGGAATCCGTCGCTCAACCCCTGCGCTACTTTGACAACAACCTGGGCAGTACGACGGCGCTGCTGCTGGCCATGGCAAAAGCCGGCGTGCACCGGCTGGTGTTCAGTTCCTCGGCCACGGTGTATGGAGATCCCGATCAGGTGCCCATTACAGAGCAGGCCCGACTGCAGGTCACCAGCCCGTACGGGCGCACCAAGCTCGTGTGCGAGGAGATATTGCGCGACCTGATGGCCGCAGGTGCACACTGGCAGATTGCCATCCTGCGCTACTTCAACCCGGTCGGAGCCCACCCCAGCGGCTTGATTGGTGAGGCTCCCAATGGTGTTCCCAACAACCTGATGCCCTATATCGCCCAGGTCGCGGTCGGCCAGCGTGAATACCTGTCCATTTTCGGGCAGGACTACCCCACACCCGACGGCACCGGCGTGCGCGATTACATTCATGTGGTCGATCTGGCCCAGGGACATTTGGCTGCTCTCGACTACCTGGCCCGCGAGGGGCAGTCGATCACGGTCAATCTGGGCACCGGTCGGGGGATCAGTGTGCGGGAACTGATGGAGACCTTCTCACGGGTTAACCATGTGCACATTGCGCACCGCTACACCGACCGCAGGCCTGGCGATGTGGCCGCCTGCTGGGCCGACACCACCCTGGCACGCGAGCGTCTGGGATGGCAGGCGCAATTGGGCGTCGAGCGCATGTGCGAGGACACCTGGCGTTGGCAATCACGCAACCCCAGGGGCTACAGTGATTCGGCCTAGGTGTTCGCCCCGAGTGGGCCTCAGGCCCGATGGACCATAATGGCATTGATATTGCTTTGCTCGTTTTCATTTTTTTCGACCAGGAGCCCCCATGAACAAGCGTTCATTCCTCAAACACTTGGCCCTTGCAGCGACCCTGTCCACAGGCGTTGGCATGGCCCATGCCCAGACCCCCATCAAGTTCCAGCTGGACTGGCGCTTCGAGGGGCCTTCGGCCTTGTTCCTGCACCCCACCGCCAAAGGCTACTTCAAGGATGCCAAGCTTGATGTCACGGTTGACGCCGGCAACGGTTCGGGTGGCGCGGTCACACGCGTTGCCTCGGGCACCTACGATATGGGTTTTGCCGATCTTGCGGCCCTGATGGAGTTCCACGCCAACAACCCCGATGCACCCAACAAACCCGTTGCGGTCATGATGGTTTACAACAACACGCCCGCCTCGGTCATGGCCCTCAAGAAAACGGGCATCAAGACGCCCGCTGATCTGACCGGCAAAAAAATGGGCGCTCCTGTGTTTGATGCAGGGCGTCGTGCCTTCCCCATTTTTCAGAAGGCCAACAGCATTGGCAGCGTGAACTGGACCGCCATGGACCCACCGCTGCGTGAAACCATGCTGGTGCGCGGCGATGTGGACGCCATCACCGGTTTTACCTTCACCTCCCTGCTCAATATCGAGGCCCGGGGCGTCAAGGCTGAGGATGTGACCGTCCTGCAATACCCTGATTTTGGCGTCAAGCTTTATGGCAACGCCATCATTGCCACACCGAAGATCCTGCGTGAGAACCCCGCGGCCGTGCGAGCATTCCTTGCCGCCTTCACCAAGGGCGCAAAGGAAGTGATAGCCGATCCGGCCAAAGCCATCGAAGCCGTTAAGGCCCGGGATGGGATCATCAACACCGACTTGGAGACTCGCCGTCTCAAGCTGGCCATTGACACCGTGATCAACAGTCCTGACGCCCGTTCCGAGGGGTTCGGCCAAGTCAACGGGGGCCGGCTGTCGCTGATGGCTTCGCAAGTGTCCGACGCCTTCAATACCAAGACCCGCGTCAAGCCGGACGATGTCTGGAACGGTTCTTTCCTGCCCTCCGCCAAAGAGCTCGACATCCTGCCCAAAGGCAAGAAGTAATACCCGCAGTCAACACCGGCTTTGCGCGGTCCATGCCGTTGGGCTGACGCAACAGCCGGTTTTCACCATTGCAAAGTGTATACAATCCAGAACACAAAATCACGGGGCTGCCCATGACCAACACCTTTGTCGATTTCCAGAATGTCTGGCTGGCCTACAACGAACAGTTGCTGGCCGAAAATCACTTTGCTGTAGAAGACATCAATCTCCAGGTTCGTCAGGGGGAATTCATTGCCATCGTGGGCCCTTCGGGATGCGGCAAATCCACCTTCATGAAGCTCACCACGGGTCTGAAAATGCCCAGCAAGGGGCGGATTCTGGTCGATGGACTGCCCGTGACAGGTCCCCTCAAGATCAGCGGCATGGCATTTCAGGCGCCCTCCTTGCTGCCCTGGAGAACCACCCTCGATAATGTGCTGCTCCCGCTGGAGATCGTCGAACCCTACCGTTCGCATTTCAAACAAAAGAAGGATGAATATGCCGAGCGGGCTCGCCAACTGCTGCAAACCGTTGGTCTGGGTGGTTATGAGGACAAATACCCCTGGCAACTCTCGGGTGGCATGCAGCAACGCGCCAGCATTTGTCGCGCCCTGATCCACGAGCCCAAAATGCTCTTGCTCGACGAGCCGTTCGGTGCCCTCGATGCATTCACCCGTGAAGAACTCTGGTGCATCCTGCGCGACCTCTGGACCGAGCAGCGCTTCAACGTGATCCTGGTCACTCACGACCTTCGTGAATCGGTGTTCCTGGCCGATACCGTCTACGTGATGAGCAAAGGGCCCGGCCGTTTCGTGGTCAAGCGGGAGATCGACCTGCCCCGTCCGCGTGACCTGGAAGTGACCTATACCCCCGAATTCACCAACATCGTGCACGAATTGCGGGGCCATATTGGTGCCATGCGCAAAACTGGTGCAGCCATCCAGCAATGATCGGACAGCCCCATGAACAAGAAAACCCTTGAGCGCTGGTCCCCCTGGATCCTGCTGGTCATCACCCTGGTGGTCTGGGAAATCCTGTGCCGGGCATTTGCCGTGTCGGAGTTTGTCTTTCCCAGCCCTTCGAGGATCTGGCAGCAACTGATCGAGTTCAGGGGGGTAATCGCAGGCCATGCCTGGCGCACTTTCTGGGTGACCATGGCCGGCTTTGGCATAGCCATCGTGGTCGGTGTCCTGCTGGGCTTCGTGATCGGTAGCTCGCGCATCGCCTACGCTGCGGTGTATCCACTGATGACCGCCTTCAACGCCTTGCCCAAGGCCGCCTTTGTGCCGATTCTGGTGGTGTGGTTCGGCATTGGGATTGGTCCTGCCATCCTGACCGCCTTCCTAATCAGTTTTTTCCCGATCATGGTCAATATTGCCACCGGCCTGGCCACACTCGAACCCGAACTCGAGGACGTGCTTCGCGTACTGGGTGCCAAACGCTGGGATGTGCTGGTCAAGGTGGGGCTGCCGCGCTCCATGCCCTACTTTTATGGCTCGCTGAAGGTTGCCATCACGCTGGCCTTCGTGGGCACCACGGTGTCTGAAATGACAGCCGCCAACGAAGGCATTGGCTACCTTCTGATTTCGGCAGGATCGGCGATGCAGATGGGCCTGGCCTTTGCCGGTCTGGTGGTGGTTGGTGCCATGGCCATGGTCATGTACGAACTCTTCAGCTACGTGGAAAAGCACACCACCGCCTGGGCACACCGCGGCTCGCAGGGCGAATAACTCCATCGCTGACAGTACAATTGAGACCACGGAAGTGTGGCAGAGTGGTCGATTGCACCGGTCTTGAAAACCGGCGGCCCGAAAGGG
>CAYMMK010000092.1:0-9024 GCA_964391575.1 uncultured Limnohabitans sp. | reverse complement strand
CATGCTGCGCGAAACCGCCCAGCGCTGGGTGGCCCGCGCCATCACCGGCACCGTCACGCTCGATCTGCGGCGTGGCAACGACTACTCGATCCGCAACACCGAGAGCCCCAACCTGACCTACGCGCCCGAGCGCCTGTCGATGGAAAAGGTGGAAGACGCGCCGTTCAGCCCGCTGGACCGCATCGGCCAGCTGACCATGCGCAACCTCGACATCGCCGACACCCGCGCCAAGCTGGGCATCTATGCCCACACCGGGCTGCTGTCGACGGGCGATGGCCCGCAGATCTTCAAGCTCGAAGGCAGCAAGAACTGAGCCGCTGCTCGCTTGGACTGGGGCGGGCTCCTTGCGAGCCCGTTTTCATTTCAAATCACCACCGGTTCGGGCTCCAGCCGGATGCCAAAGCGCTCGTACACGCTGGTCTGGATGGCCCGGGCCAGCGTCATCACCTCGCCACCCGTGCAGGGGTGTTCGGGCGTTCCGCGGTTGACCAGCACCAGCGCCTGCTTGTCGTACACCCCGGCATGGCCCATGGTCTTGCCTTTCCAGCCGCAGGCATCGATCAGCCAGCCCGCCGCCAGTTTTACCGTGCCGTCGGGCATGGGGTAATGCACCACCTTGGGTTCGCGGGCGATGATGTCGGCGCACTGCTCAGGGCTGACGGTCGGGTTCTTGAAGAAGCTGCCAGCATTGCCAATCACGGCCGGGTCAGGCAGTTTGGCGCTGCGGATGGCGCAAACCCAGTCAAAAATGGTGCGGGCGTCCGGGTAGGCAATGCCGGTCTCGGCCCTCTTGCGCTCCAGGTCCAGGTAGCCGAGCTCGGGCTTCCATTGTTTGGGCAGGGCCAGGCGCACGCGCAAAATCACGGCGCGACCGGCCAGGCCCAGGTCATCGGGCCCATGGCTGGCATGCTTGAAGACCGAATCGCGGTAACCAAAGCCGCATTGGGCGGCGTTGAGCGTGAACACATCGCCGGTGAACAGGTCGATCGCATCCAGATCATGAAAGCGGTCCTGCAGTTCCACACCGTAAGCGCCGATGTTCTGCACAGGCGAAGCCCCCACCATGCCCGGGATCAGCGCCATGTTCTCCAGCCCGGGGTAGCCCTGGTCCAGCGTCCAGGACACCAGACGGTGCCATGATTCGCCGGCACCGGCCTCGATGATCCAGGCTTTGTCGGTCTCGCCGGCCAGGCGCAGGCCGGGGACCTCGATTTTGAGCACCAGGCCCTTCACATCGCCGGTCAGCACGATGTTGCTGCCGCCACCCAGCACCTGGCGGGGCAGTGACACCAGATGCGGGTCTTTCAAAACGGCCTGGATGTCGGCCTCACTGCGCACCCGCACCAGGGCCTGCGCACGGGCCGCAATGCCGAAAGTGTTGTAGGACTGCAGGGGGACGTTGTGCTCCAAGATCATGGGAGAATTGTCGCATCCAGCCACTCTTTTTTCTGACCACCATGCCTTCGTTTGACACCGTCTGTGAACCGAACATGGTCGAGGTCCGCAACGCCGTGGACACTTCGGCCAAGGAAATCGGCACCCGCTTCGACTTCAAGGGGACTTCTGCCGCCATCGAACTCAAGGACAAGGAAATCACCCTCTATGGTGACGCCGAGTTCCAGCTCACCCAGGTCGAGGACATCCTGCGCAACAAGCTCACCAAGCGCAATGTGGATGTGCGATTCCTCGACATCGGCAAGGTCGAGAAAATCGGCGGCGACAAAGTCAAACAGGTCGTCAAGGTGCGCGAGGGCATTGCCACTGAAGATGCCAAGAAGATCACCCGGATCATCAAGGAGTCCAAGCTCAAGGTGCAGGCTTCGATCCAGGGCGATGCCGTGCGGGTGACCGGTGCCAAGCGTGATGACCTGCAGGCGGTCATGGCCCTCATGCGCAAGGAGGTGGCGGAGTTGCCCTTGTCCTTCAACAACTTCCGCGACTAAGAGCCAGCCGGGCTGCCTCGGGATTTCAGCCGGCCTTCTTGCCGCCCCCCAGACGGGACTCGGTGCCGGCCAGCAGGCGTTGAATGTTTTCGCGGTGCCGCCAGACCAGCAAAAGAGCCATCACCGACAGGGCCAGGATCTCGGCGGCTGTGGCTTCCCAGGCCACCTGGTTCCCCAGAAAGTAATAAACGGGTGCAAACACGGCGGCCACCATGGACGCGAGTGAAACAAATCGACTGAAAGACACCACGATCGCAAAGCTCGCCAGGGTGGCCAGCGCCAGCCACCCGTTCACGCCCACCACCACTCCCAGTGCCGTGGCTACCCCTTTGCCCCCGGCAAATCCGAAGAACACCGGGAACAAGTGCCCCAGGAAGGCCCCAAGTCCGGCCAGCGCAGCCGTACCGGGTCCCAGACCGTGATCAGGCCCGACCCACAGCACCAGGGCCACCGGCAACCAGCCCTTGAAGGCATCGAGCAACAGGGTCAGGATTGCCGCCTTTTTGCTGCCCGATCGCAACACATTGGTGGCCCCCGGATTTTTGCTGCCATAACTGCGCGGATCAGCCAACCCCATGAGACGGGTAACGATCACGGCAAAACTCAGCGAGCCCAGCAGATAACTGGCAATCGCAACGGAGATGGGCAAGAAAAAATCCATGGGTTCGGCAGTCTCGATCGAGAAGGCATTTTAGGAGGCGCCTGATCGTACCGGGTGATCAACCGATGGGGCCTTCAGGTTGCCACAGGTACGCTGTCAATCATCGGCCAGTGCGCACTGCACCGGCGTGGCAGCGAGAAGTTGCATGCACACACGCGGCTCCAGGCTCAGCAGGTAGCCGCGACGCCCTCCATTGATGGCCATGCGGGGCAACGCCAGAATGGTTTGCTCGATGTATACAGGCATCACCTTGCGGGTCCCAAAGGGCGAGGTGCCCCCCACCAGGTAGCCGCTGTGCCTTTGGGCCACCTCGGGAGCGCAAGGCTCGACCGACTTGAGGCCAATCTGGCGCGCGAGGTTTTTCGTCGATACCTTGCGGTTGCCATGCATCAACACGACCAAAGGACGGGCATCCTGGTCCTGCATGATCAGTGTCTTGACCACCGCAAAGGGGTCCAGCCCCAGCACGGCGGCACTGTGTTGCGCCCCCCCATGCTCGATGTAATCGTAGACATGCTCGTCGAATGTCACACCATGCCGCCGCAACAGGGCTGTGGCCGGAGTTTCGCTGACCTTGTCCTTGCGGGCCACACCACACCCTCAGAGGGCCGGGTCGCGAATTTCCCAGCGAATGGCATCGATCTGCTGCAGCAACTCGGGACTCAGCCGGGTATCCCAGGCGCGCAGGTTCTCTTCGAGCTGGTTGACCGATGTCACCCCGATGATGGTGCTGGTGACGCTCCAGCGGTGATAACAGAAAGCCAGGGCCATCTGGGTGGGTGTCAGCCCGTTGTCACGGGCCAACTGGTTGTAGCGTCGGGCCGCTTGCAAGGCCTCCGCACGCGCCCAGCGCTGCTTGCGCATGGACTCGAAGCGGGCAATTCTGGCATCGGGGGCATGTTCTCCAGTGAAGCCACTGGTATCGTATTTGCCAGTCAGTGCTCCAAAACCCAGGGGTGAGTAGGCCAGCATCGACACCTTGAGTCTGTAGCAGGTTTCATCCAGGCCGTTGTCATAAAAACGCGACGTCAGGGCATAGGGATTCTGCACCGTGATGACCCTGGGCAAACCATGTTGCTCGGCCAGACGCACAAATTCATGCACCCCATAGGGTGATTCGTTGGACAGACCGACATGGCGCACCTTGCCCGACTTGACCAGTTTCCCAAGTGCCTCGAGTTGTTCGTGGATCGAGGTTTCGGGCCGGTCCTTCGAGGGGTCGAAGTAAGTCATGCCGAACACCGGCACATGCCGCTCAGGCCAGTGAATCTGGTAGAGGTCGATCACATCGGTTTTCAGTCGTCTGAGACTGCCCTCGCACGAACGCAGAATGTCCTGCGCTGTCATGCCGCTGCCCTCGCGGATCCAGGGCATGCCGCGCGAGGGGCCGGCCACCTTGGTGGCCAGGATCACCTGATGGCGCGCCCGAGGGTTTTTCTCGAACCAGTCCCCGATGATGGTCTCGGTGGCGCCGCAGGTTTCTGCCCGGGCTGGCACGGCATACATCTCGGCCGTGTCAATGAAGTTGATCCCGGCCTCCAGGCTGCGATCAAGGATGCTGTGCGCGTCGGCCGGTGACACCTGCTCACCAAAAGTCATGGTGCCCAGGCAAATCGGCGTGACCTGCAGATCACTGTTGCCCAGTTGAACCTTGTCCATGCGTACCTCGTTGCTGATGGTGGTTCGACCGATTGTGTCATGCCCGGCCAGCGGCCCTGGCCTCTTCCTGCAGGCGCAACACCCTTCTTTGCACCTTTCCGGTGGTGGTCATGGGCAACTGGTCGATGAACTCGATCTCTTTGGGGTATTCGTAAGGGGCCAGCAGTCCACGCACATGTGCCTGCAGCGATGCTCGCAGGACCTGATCGTAAGCCTGGCCATCGGCCGCCCGAAGCCGCTCTTGCTGTACCTGCGGAGAAAGCACCACATACGCCTTGACCACCGCACCACGATCGGGGTCGGGTTTGGGCACCACGGCAGCGTTTTGCACGGCGGCATGCTTGACCAGACAGTTCTCGATCTCCCCCGGCCCGATCCTGTAGCCGGCTGCCTTGAACATGTCATCGGTCCGCCCCTGGTACCAGAGATACCCCTGGTCATCGCACACCGCCACGTCGCCCGTGCGGCACCAGTCGCCCGTGTATTTGGCCCGCGTGGCCTGCGGGTTGTTCCAGTACCCCAGGAAAAACACCGGGTCGGGATCGCCATGCACGTCCAGCCGGTGGACAGCCACCTCGCCGGGCGTTCCCGGCGGGCAGGACTTGCCGTGTTCGTCAATCACCGCCACCCGGTGGCCCGGATAAGCCTTGCCCATGCTGCCCGGTCTGGCAGGCCAGAACAGGTGGCAATTGCCGACCACGTAATTGATTTCGGTTTGCCCGAACATTTCATTGACGGTCACTCCAAGCTGGTCCTTGCAATAGGCAAACACCGCATCGCCGACAGCCTCGCCGGCACTCATGATGGCCTGCAATTGCAGCCTGTAGCGTGAGCGCGGCTCGGGTACCGCCTTCATCATGGCCTTGAGTGCAGTGGGGAACAAAAAGGTATGCGTGACTGCATGTGCATGCATGATTTCAAAGGCGCTCTCGGGCGAAAATCGACCATTGAAAGCCACGATGGGACGACCAAAGTACAGGCTGGGCAACAAGGCGTCCATCAAACCACCGGTCCAGGCCCAGTCGGCCGGCGACCAGAACACCGCCTTCGACGGGCTCAGCGGGTTGTGGGGGTCAAAGCCGAACCAGTTCTGGCTGCAGACGAAACCGGTCAGATTCCCGATCAAGGCCCTTTGCGGAATCAGGGCGCCCTTGGGATTGCCGGTGGTACCGCTGGTGTAGATCAGTACTGCCGGGTCGTCGGCCCGCGTGCGGATCGGCTTGAACCTGTCAGGGATCTTGCGCAGACAGTCCCCGAAGTCCAGATCAGCCAGGGCTCCCGCTTGCCCGACCCCGATCACGGTGCGCAAACCGGGACACGATGTTCGCGCCTGCTGCAGCGCTCCCCAGGCAGCCTCGTCGACGATGGCCACCGAGGCCTGGCTGTCCTGGATGCGAAAGGACAGGGCCTCC
Organism: uncultured Limnohabitans sp.; assembly: GCA_964391575.1. Lineage (GTDB taxonomy): Bacteria > Pseudomonadota > Gammaproteobacteria > Burkholderiales > Burkholderiaceae_C > Limnohabitans_A. Next base: position 3,349 of record CAYMMK010000092.1, on the reverse strand, counting down.
GGACCAAACAGCATGGAAAGCGGCATGGCGACCGCCCCCATTTGCAACACCGCCATATAGGCCACAGCGGTCTCGAACCGTTGCGGCATGACAATGGCCACGCGGTCGCCCACCCGAACCCCCTGCTCCTGCAGGACCAGGCTGAGCCGGTCCGACGCCTCCTGCAACTGCCCAAAACTCCAGCAATGACCGGCGCCCTGGCCCGGTTCGTGCTGGACAATCGCAGGGTTGCCTGCGGTCTGCGCACTGGCGGCCCATCGGCCACAACAAACCTCGGCCATGTTGAAGAATTCGGGCACCTGCCAGCCAAACGACTGGTGCAGCGCAGCGTAGCCGTCCTGCTGGCGACGTTTTGCCATGGGGGATCTCCTTATCATCGGCACAATGTACCAAGTCCTGCGTCACTCCAGAAGCGAGTTTGTCCCGCTCCGGGGGCTCCAATACCATGTGCGCCGCTGGGGTCCCCTGGAGGCCTGCAACCAGCCCCCGCTGGTGTTGTTGCATGGCTGGATGGACGTCTCTGCCTCCTGGCAATTCATGATCGATGCGCTAGATGAACCCTTTCTGCAAGACCGGCAGGTTATCGCACCGGACTTGCGTGGTTTTGGTCTGACAAAGGTCCCGGCAGTCGACTGCTTCTGGTTTCCGGATTACCTGGCGGATCTGGATGCACTGCTTGATGCGTGCTGCCCCGGACAGGTGGTCGATCTGGTGGGCCACAGTATGGGAGGCAATGTCGTGATGCTCTACGCCGGCGCCCGTGCTGCGCGCATTCACAGGCTTGTCAATCTGGAAGGCTTTGGTCTGCCCGCCACCCGACCCAGCCAGGCACCCTCACGCATGGCGCAGTGGCTCGACGCCCTGCAGGCCCAGCACCGGGGCGACAACGCTCTCAAGCCCTACCCGGATGTTCACGCTGTGGCTGCCCGACTCATGAAAACCAACCCACGACTGGCCCTGGAGAAAGCCCAATGGCTGGCTCACCATTGGGCGCAGCCCGATGAGCAGGGGCTGTGGCATGTGCTGGGTCATGACGCCCACAAGGTGGTCAACCCCTACATTGCCCGGGTGGAAGAAGTTTTGGCGACCTACCGTTGCATCACGGCTCCCCTGCTCTCGGTCGAGGCTTCTGACGACTCCCTGCACCTGTGGTGGAAGGGTCGCTTCACACGGGAAGAATTCAGGCAGCGACTCGAGTCGGTCCCCCAGTGCCAATCTGCGGTGCTCGATGATGCAGGCCACATGCTGCACCATGACCAGCCCCAGGCCCTGGCCCGCATGCTGCAGGCCTTTCTTGGCAGCGATGAACACCTCGACCTGAAGCCGCCCTGCGCTTGAATCATGCGAAAATGATCTGCTATTCAAATACTGACAGAGAGAACCCTCATGGACGCAGAACACATCAACCAGATCGGAGCCCAGCTGACCGACCTCAGCACGCGCACCGATGAATTGCGGAGGTATCTTTGACTACGATACCAAGGCTGACCGGCTGAGAACTGTCAACGCATCGCTCGAAGATCCCGCGGTCTGGAACGACCCCAAGAAGGCCCAGGAGCTGGGCAAGGAAAAAAAGGCCCTCGACGCCATCGTCGTCACCATCGACGATCTGACACGCGAGCTGTCGGATAACAGCGAACTTTTCGAAATGAGCAAGGAAGAAGGCGACCATGCCGGCTTGCTCACCATCGAAGCCGATGCCCGCAAGCTGGTGCAACTGGTCGAGGAACTTGAATTCCGTCGGATGTTCAATCAACCTGCCGATCCGAGCAACTGTTTTGTGGATCTGCAGGCCGGCGCAGGCGGCACCGAAGCGTGTGACTGGGCCAGCATGTTGCTTCGGCAGTATCTCAAGTACGCTGAACGCAAAGGTTTTACGGCCACCGTCGAAGACGAAACGCCGGGAGATGTAGCGGGCATCAAAAGCGCCACGATCAAGATCGAGGGGGAATACGCCTACGGCTTGCTGCGCACCGAAACCGGGGTGCACCGGCTGGTTCGCAAAAGCCCCTTTGACTCCTCTGGCGGGCGCCACACCTCTTTCGCCTCGGTCTTTGTCTATCCTGAAATCGACGACTCGATTGACATCGAAATCAACCCGGCCGATGTGCGTACCGACACCTACCGTGCCAGTGGGGCCGGTGGACAGCACATCAACAAGACCGATTCTGCAGTCCGGCTGACTCACATCCCTACCGGCATTGTGGTTCAGTGCCAGGACAGTCGCAGCCAGCACAGCAACCGCGATGTGGCCTGGCGCCGACTGCGCTCGCGCCTGTACGACCATGAGATGCGCAAGCGCATGGAGGCGCAGCAAAAACTCGAGGACACCAAGACCGATGTGGGCTGGGGCCATCAAATCCGTTCGTATGTGCTCGATCAAAGCCGCATCAAGGATCTGCGAACCAACGTCGAGATTTCCAATACCCAGAAAGTGCTTGACGGCGACCTGGACACTTTCATCGAGGCTTCCCTCAAACAGGGTGTTTGACTGATCACCCCCTATTCCCTTTGGAGCAAGTGATGCGTGAAGGACAAGCCGCCGTCATCCGGCGCGAACACTACAGCCCTGCGGCGTTCTGGATCGATAGCGTCGATCTGACCTTCGATCTCGATCCGGCCAAAACCCGCGTCCTCAACAGGATGCGACTTCGCCGAAACCCCGACGTGGGTTTGCAGTCCCTTCGGCTCGACGGCGAAGACCTCAATCTGGCACGTGTGCTGGTCAACGGCGGCGGCACCTCGTTCAAGATGGATGGAAGCGTGCTGGTGCTGGAGAACCTGCCCGAGGGCTACGAGCCCTTCGAGCTGGAAATCTTCACCACCTGCAATCCCGAAAAAAACACCCAGCTCATGGGCCTGTATGTCAGCCAGGGCACCTTCTTCACGCAGTGCGAGGCCGAGGGCTTTCGCCGCATCACCTATTTCCTGGACCGGCCGGACGTGATGGCCAGCTACACCGTCACGCTGCGTGCCAGCAAGGCCCTGTACCCTGTGCTTTTGTCCAACGGCAATCTTGTGGAGCATGGGGATCTTGAAGATGGCCGCCATTTCGCCCGTTGGGTCGACCCGCACAAAAAGCCTTGCTACCTCTTTGCCCTCGTGGCTGGAAAGCTGGTCGCGCGCGAGCAGCGCATCCGTTCGCGCTCGGGCCAGGACCACCTGCTGCAGGTGTATGTGCGTCCGGGTGACCTGGACAAAACCGAGCACGCCATGAATTCGCTGATGGCTTCCATCGCCTGGGACGAAGCGCGCTTTGGCCTCAGCCTGGACCTGGAGCGCTTCATGATCGTCGCCACCAGCGACTTCAACATGGGCGCCATGGAAAACAAGGGCCTGAACATCTTCA
>CAYMMK010000091.1:545-9049 GCA_964391575.1 uncultured Limnohabitans sp. | reverse complement strand
CCACGTTGTTGCGCTTGCGGTCGAGCTTGATGACCTTGAACTCCATGGTCTTGTTCTCGTACGGCGTCAGGTCCTTGGTGGGACGGGTGTCAACCAGCGAACCGGGCAGGAAGGCGCGGATGCCGTTGACGAGCACGGTGAGGCCGCCCTTGACCTTGCCGCTGGTGGTACCGGTCACGAAGTCGCCGGATTCCAGGGCCTTTTCAAGCGAGAGCCAGGAGGCCAGTCGCTTGGCAGTATCTCGCGAGAGGATGGTGTCGCCGTAGCCGTTTTCGATGGAGCCGATGGCCACCGAAACAAAGTCGCCGACCTGGACTTCGATGTCACCCTGGTCGTTCTTGAACTCTTCAAGGGCGACATAAGACTCGGACTTGAGGCCGGCGTTCACGACCACGAAGTTGTGCTCGATCCGCACGACTTCGGCGGTGATGACCTCGCCCGGGCGCATTTCGGTACGCTGCAGGGATTCTTCAAAGAGGGCGGCAAAAGATTCGGACATTGAATTTCCTTGTTCACAGACAGGATGCACGGACGCGACAGGCGCCGTTTGTAAATAGCTGGCTGTGACGGTGTGCGGCAGGGGCCGCGGTTGGGTTGAACCACCCACACCGCCAATGTGCAAGCTGCACGGAGGGAGCGGTGTGGACCGGGTGTGAATCGTTACCGATTCCTGCCTTGCCACCAGGCCAGCACCTGTTCCACCGAAGCTTCGATGGACAGCTGCGAGTTGTCCAGTTGCAGGGCATCCTGCGCCGGCTTCAAGGGCGCCACGCTGCGGGAGATGTCCCGGGCGTCACGCGCTTCCAAGTCAACGCGAAGAGTATCGATATTAGCTGAAAAACCCTTTGAAATCAATTGCTTGTGGCGTCTTTCGGCCCTTTGCGCCGCGCTGGCGGTCAAAAACACCTTCAAAGGGGCCTGCGGGAAGATCACCGTGCCCATGTCGCGGCCATCGGCCAGCAGGCCTGGCAGGCGCCTGAATGAACGCTGCAGATCGAACAGCGCCTCGCGCACGGCAGGCAGCACCGACACCTTGGACGCGTTCATGCCGCCCTGTTCGCTGCGGATGGCGTCGGTCACGTCCACACCGCCCAGCAGGACCTGTTCGCCCTCAAAGCGCACCGGCAGGCGACGCGCCAAATCCGCAATTTTCGCTTCATCGGTAGTTTCGAGCGTCAGCCCGGCCTGCAGCGCGGCATGAGCCGTCACTCGGTAGAGCGCGCCCGAGTCCAGGTAGTGGTAGCCCAGCCGCGCCGCCACCCGGCTGGCCAGCGTGCCCTTGCCCGAGGCCGTGGGGCCATCGATGCAGATCACTGGAATCTGCTCGGTGTCGGCGGTGGCCACAGAAAAAAGAGTCTCGAAATAGTCCGGGAAAGTCTTGGCCACGCATCTGGGGTCTTCGATGCGCACCGGCACCCGGTCGGCGTTGAAAGCCGCCAGGGAAAAGCACATCGCCACCCTGTGGTCGTCGTAGGTGTGGATGCTGGCGCGTTGCCATTGGCCCGCAGGCAGGGGGTGGATCTTGATCCAGTCCGGGCCTTCCTCCACCGTAGCACCGAGTTTGCGGCATTCATTGGCCATGGCCGCGATGCGGTCGGTTTCCTTCACGCGCCAGCTGGCGATGTTGCTCAGCGTGGTGGGGCTGTCGGCGTACAGGGCCATCACCGCCAGTGTCATGGCCGCATCCGGAATGTGGTTGCAATCGAGGCTGATCCCCTTGAGCGGCCAGGCTCCGCGCTGGATTTCGAGCCAGTTGGGACCGCTGGTGATCTGCGCCCCCATCAATTGCGCCGCTTCGACGAATCGGATGTCACCCTGGATCGAGTCGGCTCCCACGCCCTGGATGCGGATGCCATGGCCTTGAGCGATGGCACCCAGCGCGATGAAATAGCTGGCCGATGACGCATCAGCTTCCACATGGATGCTGCCGGGTGACCGGTAGCGGCTGCCCGCAGGAATCACAAACCGCTCCCAGCCCTGGCGCTCCACGGCAATGCCGTAGCGTGCGAGCAGGGTGAGCGTGATCTCGATGTAGGGCCTGGAAATGAGCTCGCCCACCACCTCGATGGTGATGGCCCGCCCAGAAGAGAGATGTTCGGCCGCCAGCGGCAGGGCCATCAGCAGTGCGGTCAGGAACTGGCTGGACACATCACCGCGCACCGGAATCGGCTGGTCCAGCCGCAGCGTGGGCGGGCGCACACGCAGGGGTGGGTAGCCCTTGTTGCCCAGGTAGTCGATGACGCAGCCCAGTTCGCGCAGCGCGTCCACCAGATCGCCGATTGGTCGCTCATGCATGCGCTGCACGCCCTTGAGGGTGAAGTCGCCGCCATGCACGGCCAGGGCGGCGGTGAGCGGACGCATGGCCGTCCCCGCGTTGCCCATGAAAAACTCGACGGTTTGTTGCGGCCAGGGGCGCCCGCCCAGGCCGGTGATGGTCACCATGGGGCCTTGCACATCCACACCGCAGCCCAGCTGGCGCAGGGCCTGCAGCATCACCCGCGTGTCATCGGAATCGAGCAGGTCGTGGACCACCGTGGTGCCCTCGCACAGTGCCGAGAGCAGCAACACCCGGTTGGAGATGCTCTTGGAGCCAGGCAGGGTGACTGCGCCAGCAGCACTGTCGAGTGGGGGAAGGTCCAGAAAAGGAATCGGGTACATGGAAAAAACCGGAAGAGGGCTGGGCTCAAACCCCCATCACAGGCGGCAAGTCCCCATATTGTCCCCGAACCCGTGCCCTTTCTGAACCGTGCGCTTCAGTGTGTACCCCATTTGCGCACCCGCCAGAACAACCAGCCGGCGATGGTCAGGTTCAGCAGGTTCCAGGCGATTCCATTGATAAAAGCAGCCTTGTAGCTGCCGGTCAGATCAAAGACCAGCCCCGACAGCCAGCCGCCCAGCGCCATGCCCAGCAAGGTGGCCATGATCACCGCCCCGACGCGCATGCCCGCTTCCTGGGGGGCAAAATGTTCACGAACGATGATGGCGTAAGAAGGCACGATGCCCCCCTGAAACAGTCCGAACAGGGCCGACACCACATACAAGGGCACCAGACCATCAAATGGCAGGAACAGTACCAGGGCAATGCCTTGCAGCGCCGAGCCCAGCAACAGGGTGCGAATGCCCCCGATGCGGTCGCAAATCATGCCGGAGACGAGACGGCTGACGATGCCACACGCCAGCATCAGCGAGAGCATTTCGGCGCCCCTTGCGGCGCCAAAGCCCAAGTCGCTGCAATACGCCACGATGTGCACCTGCGGCATGGACATCGCCACACAACACGCCACGCCAGCCACACACAACAGCCACTGGGCGAGGGCCGGACTCAGACCGAAGGGGCGGCTGCGATCGGGTGGGGGTGTGCCCACCATCGACGGGGTGGTGGTGGCCATTTGCACCAGGGGCGGGCGTTGACGCATGCGCAGGGCCAGCAGGGCCATCCCCAGACCGCAGAACAGCCCCAGGCCGATATAGGTCTGGCGCCATCCGATGGTTTCAATGCCAAACTGCACCACGGGGGGCCAAAAACTGCCGGCAATGTAGTTACCGCTGGCGCAGATGGCCACTGCGATACCACGGCGCCGGTTCCACCACAAGGCCGTATCCGCCATCAGCGGGGCAAAGGTGGCCGCGCTGCCGATCAGGCCCATCAGGCCGTGAGCCAGACCAAACAGCCAGATATTGCCCGCCAGGCCTGCGCCCACAAAGCCGGCACAGACCGCCGCTGCACCCAGCAGCAGCACCGGCATCAGCCCGTGGCGGTCGGCCATTCGACCGGTCCAGATTCCTCCCAGGCCCAGACACACCATCATCAGTGTGTAAGGCATGGAAGCGTCGGCGCGACCGATGCCGAACTCGGCTTGCACTGCGGGCAAGACAACGGAAACCACATACATGCTGCTGTTGCCAAGCACCACCAGACCCAGCGTGATCAGCAAGCGCCAGGCCGCGCTGCGCGAGTCAATCAGGGATGGGTCGGCAGGTGCACTGTGCATAAGGGCTACTCTAGGGCCAGCCCGGTTCGATGAGGGTCATGCAGGTGACCCGTCGTGGGGCGGCGCAGTTCAAAGGGCGGCCACAGGGGTTCAGACGTCCGAGTCAGCGCCACCCAGACGCCAACGACCGCGTGTCAGGCTCGCTTCGGTGATGAGGGCATGCAGAGCCTGGGAGTCGGAACGGGCCATGGCGTTTTCCAGTTCGCCCAGGCACTGCCGCATCAGCTGACTTTGTCGCAACACTTCCTCGCGGTTGGCCAGAAGAATGTCGCGCCAGACTTCAGGGGCACTGGCGGCAATACGGGAAAAATCCCTGAACCCGGGGCCCGCCATGGCCAAATGACGCTCTCCCTGCGGCTGGCGTGCCACTGCATTGACCATTGCAAAAGCGGCCAGATGGGGCAGGTGGCTGACTGCGGCGAAACTCGCATCATGGTCTTCGGGACTCAGGAGCAGTACACGGCTGCCCAGCGCCTCCCACAGCCTGCGGGCAGCGTGCAGCAAGGGGCCCGGGGTCTCGGGCAATGGGGTAAGGATGACCTGCCTCTGGTGGTAGAGGTCGGTGTCGGCGTGTTCGATGCCGGAAACCTCTTTGCCTGCAACCGGATGGGCCGGAACAAAGCATTTCAGGCTGCGTACCAGGGCCGTCCGGGCGGCGGCAACCACATCGCACTTGGTGGAACCAACGTCCATCAGAAGGCAGTCTGCGGACAGCACTGGGTCGATGTTTCGGAAAGTCTCCAGGGTGGCTCGCACAGGCACGGCCACCAGCACCAGATCTGCACCGGTGGCAGCCTCAGCTGCGCTGGAGCAATCGGAGTCAATGACCCCGAGCGATAGCGCTTGCGATCGGGTCTGCGGCGAGGCACTGAAGCCCGCCACATGAGTGACCAGATCGGCCTTGCGCAAGGCCATGGCAAAGGAGCCGCCCATCAGACCACAGCCGATGAGAGCCAGTCGACGGAATTTCATGGGCGCATCATTCGGAAACCGGATAGGAACCCAGAACCTTGTAGAAGGCGCACAACCCCTGCAGGGCCTGCAGTGCGCTGGCGACATGGGGTTCGCTGACATGGCCTTCAATGTCAATGTAGAAGTAATACTCCCATTGACCCGATTTGGCCGGGCGGGATTCAAAACGGGTCATGGACACGCCGTTGTGCTTGAGTGGCACGAGCAGATCGTGGACCGCGCCGGGCCGGTTGGGCACCGACACCACCAGGCTGGTGCAGTCTTTGCCGGTTGCTGGCGGTGTGGCCATGGTCTGGGGCAGAGCGATGACCGCAAAGCGGGTACGGTTGTAGGCCTCATCCTGAATGGCGTGGTGCACGATGTGCAGCCCAAACTGTGAAGCCGCGCGCTCGCTCGCCAGGGCTGCCCACCTTGGGTGGGTGGCGGCCAGTCGGGCGCCTTCGGCGTTGCTGGCCACGGCGCGACGCTCGGCCAGCGGCAGGTGCTGGCTGAGCCAGCCCTGGCACTGGGCCAGCGCCTGGGGGTGGGCCATGACGACCTCGATGCCTTCATCGCCGGGGCTCGTGCGCAGCAGGTTGTGGCGCACCAGAAGGCTGACTTCACCCACCACATGCACGGGCGAACGCAGGAAAAGATCAAGGGATCGGGCCACCACACCCTCAGTGGAATTTTCCATGCCGACCACGCCATACTGGGCGGTGCCCGCAGCGGTGGCATGGAAGACTTCGTCGAAGTTGGCGCAGTAAATCAGGCTGGCGGCGCTGCCAAAAAATTCGATGGCTGCCTGCTCGCAGAACGTACCCTGCGGGCCGAGCACGGCCACCCGCTGAGGTGCTTCCAGCGCCAGGCAAGCCGACATGATCTCGCGCCAGATCGAGGCCACATGCTCGCCCTTGAGCGGGCCGGGGTTGGCGCTGGTGATCTTGTCGATGACCTGGGCCACGCGATCGGGGCGGAAGAAGGGCGAGCCTTCAGCCCGTTTGATGTCACCAACTTTCTCTGCGACTTTGGCACGCTCGTTGAGCAGTTGCAGCAGCTGGTGGTCCAATGCGTCAATCTGCACGCGCAGTTCGCCCAGGGCTTGGGATTGAACGGGTGGCTGGCTCATGGCGAGTGCTTTTTCTAAGAAATGGGCGCTCAGGTGCCCGTGCGTTCAAACTCGCGCATGCTGGCAATCAGCGCCTGGACGCCCTCGATCGGCATGGCGTTGTAAATGCTGGCCCGCATGCCGCCCACCGAGGCGTGGCCCTTGAGCTGCAGCAGGCCGGCAGCCTGGGTGGCTTGCAGGAAAGCGACGTTGCGGGGGTGCGCGGGATCCAGAAGGGGCTGACCATCATCGCCTCGCAGGAAGAAGGGCACGTTCATACGCGAGCGGCAAGCTGTGTCGACCGTGTTCACATAGAGCTGCGATCCGTCGATGAACTCGTAGAGCAGTTGCGCCTTGGCGATGTTGCGTTGTTCCATTGCGGTGATGCCGCCCTGGGATTTCAGCCACTGGAACACCAGGCCGGCGATGTAGATGCTGTAGGTCGGCGGGGTGTTGTACATCGACTGGTTGTCGGCCACCAGTTGGTAGTCGAACGCACTGGGGCAGGCGGGCAGGGCGCGGCCGAGCAGATCTTCACGCACGATCACCAGGGTCAGTCCCGCCGGCCCCAGGTTTTTCTGGGCACCACCAAAGGCCAGACCTACGCGCGACCAGTTCACGGGTCGGGAGGCCACATGTGAGGAGAAATCCATCACCAGCGGGGCGTCGCAGCCCAAAGCCCGGAGGTCGGGCAGATCATGGAACTCGATGCCGTGGATGGTCTCATTGCTGCAGATATGCACATAGCGGCTGTCTGCGCCAAGTTGCCAGCTGGCGGGATCGGGCAGGGTGGTGAAGCCACCGGCCTGTGCCGACGCGGCCACGCGGGCACAGCCGTATTTGCCGGCCTCCTTGTGCGACTTCTGGCTCCAGCTGCCGGTCAGCACGAAATCCATCGCGCCACCTTGCGAGAGGTTGAGCGGCACGATGGCGTTTTCAGCCAGCCCCCCGCCCTGCATAAACAGGATGCGAAAGTGGGATGGCACGGCCAGCAGCTCGCGCAGGTCGGCTTCGGCCTGCTCGTAGATGCCCATGAACGCTTTGCCGCGGTGGCTCATCTCCATCACACCCATGCCGTTGTCCCGCCAGTCCAGCATCTCGCTGGCAGCCTGCTTCAGCACGGCTTCGGGCATGGCGGCCGGACCGGCCGAGAAATTCCAGGCGCGCGTCATGGCGCGGACTCGCCCTCACCGCTGTTGTCGCCTTCGCCTGCCGATTCATTGGCGTCGTTTTCAACGATACGCTGCAGACCCGAGAGTTTGGCGCCTTCGTCCAGGCTGATCAACGTCACGCCCTGGGTGGCGCGGCCGAGTTCACGGATTTCTGAAACACGGGTACGTACCAGCACGCCGGTATCAGTGATCAGCATGATCTCGTCATCGGCATGCACCAGTGTGGCGGCCACGACCTTGCCATTGCGTTCGCTTTGCTGGATGGCGATCATGCCCTTGGTACCGCGGCCGTGGCGGGTGTATTCAACGATGCTGGTGCGTTTGCCATAACCTTTTTCGGTGGCGGTCAGCACGCTTTGCTGCTCGTCCTCGGCCACCAGCATGGCGATCACGCTCTGGCCTTCATCAAGCATCATGCCGCGCACGCCACGCGCGTTGCGGCCCATGGGGCGCACATCGTTTTCGTCAAAGCGAACGGCCTTGCCGCCGTCGGAAAAAAGCATGACATCGTGCTGGCCGTCGGTCAGAGCCGCGCCGATCAGGTAGTCACCTTCGTCCAGATCCACGGCGATGATGCCGGCCTTGCGCGGGTTGGAAAACTCATCGAGGGCGGTTTTCTTGACAGTGCCACAGGCCGTGGCCATGAACACGTAATGATCGGCCGGGAAGCTGCGGAACTCACCGGTCAGCGGCAGCACCACATTGATTTTCTCGCCTTCTTGCAGCGGGAACATGTTGACGATGGGGCGGCCGCGCGAATTGCGCGAACCGGCCGGCACTTCCCAGACCTTGAGCCAATACAGGCGGCCGCGGTTGGAGAAGCACAGGATGTAGTCGTGGGTGTTGGCAATGAAGAGCTGGTCGATCCAGTCATCTTCCTTGGTGGCGGTAGCCTGCTTGCCACGGCCGCCGCGTTTTTGCGAGCGGTACTCGCTCAGCGGCTGGCTCTTGATGTACCCGCTGTGGCTGAGCGTCACCACCATATCGGTCGGAGCGATCAAATCTTCGGTAGAGAGGTCCTGGGCGCTGTGTTCGATTTCGCTGCGTCGGGCGCCAACCTTGGTCTGGCCAAATTCCTGGCGCACCGAGGCCAGTTCTTCACTGATGATGATGGACACGCGTTCAGGCTTGGACAGGATGTCGAGCAGATCTTCAATTTCGGCCATCACATCCTTGTACTCGGCGACGATCTTGTCCTGTTCCAGGCCGGTCAGGCGCTGCAGACGCATCTGCAGGATTTCCTGGGCCTGGGTTTCCGACAGGCGGTAAAGACCGTCCTGG
>CAYMMK010000091.1:0-535 GCA_964391575.1 uncultured Limnohabitans sp. | reverse complement strand
CCCTCGGGGCGGTAGTCGTCGGCATTGATCGTGGAGCCATCATCGCGGGCGCGTGTGAGCATAGTGCGCACCAGCGGACTGTCCCAGCTTCGAGCCATGAGCTCGGTCTTGGCCACCGGTGGGGTGGGGGCGTTGCGGATGATGGCGATGAACTCGTCAATATTGGCCAGGGCCACGGCCAAGCCTTCGAGCACGTGGCCACGGTCACGCGCCTTGCGCAGGTTGAAGACGGTGCGACGCGTGACCACCTCGCGGCGGTGCTCCAGGAAGACCTGGATCAGGTCCTTCAAGTTGCACAGCTCGGGCTGCCCGTCGATCAGGGCCACCATGTTGAAGCCGAAGGTATCCTGAAGCTGGGTTTGCTTGTAGAGGTTATTGAGCACGACCTCGGGCACTTCGCCGCGCTTGAGCTCGATTACCACCCGCATGCCCGACTTGTCGGACTCGTCCTGGATGTGGCTGATGCCTTCGATCTTCTTTTCGTGCACCAGCTCGGCGATGCGTTCGAGCAGGCTCTTCTTGTTGACCTGGTAGG
>CAYMMK010000090.1:0-9076 GCA_964391575.1 uncultured Limnohabitans sp. | reverse complement strand
CGATGCGGAAGGCCTCGCCCATGCCCACGCACTGGTGGGTGGGCAGCGTGCCCGAACGCATGCCGCGCTCGTGGCCGCCGCCATGCATCTGCGCCTCCAGACGCACGCGGGGTTTGCGGCGCACATACAGCGCACCGATGCCCTTGGGGCCATAGGTCTTGTGCGAGGCCAGGCTCATCAGGTCGACCGGCAAGTTGTTCAGGTCTATCCTGACCTTGCCCGTGGCCTGCGCGGCGTCCACATGGAAAACGATGCCCTTTTCGCGGCACAGCGCGCCGATGGCCGGGATGTCCTGGATGACACCGATTTCGTTGTTCACGAACATCACACTGATCAGGATGGTGTCGGGGCGAATGGCGGCCTTGAGCGCATCCATGTTCACCAGGCCATCCTCTTGCACGTCCAGGTAGGTCACCTCAAAGCCCTGACGCTCGAGTTCACGCATGGTGTCAAGCACGGCCTTGTGCTCGGTCTTGACGGTGATCAGGTGCTTGCCGCGCGACTTGTAGAACTGCGCTGCGCCCTTGATGGCCAGGTTGTTGGACTCGGTCGCACCGCTGGTCCAGACGATCTCGCGCGGGTCGGCACCGATCAGGTCGGCCACATTCTTGCGGGCATTTTCGACCGCCTCTTCGGCCTCCCAACCCCAGGCGTGGCTACGCGAGGCCGGGTTGCCGAAATGCTCGCGCAACCAAGGGATCATGGCGTCGACCACACGGGGATCCACCGGGTTGGTGGCGCCATAGTCCATGTAGATCGGAAAATGTGGGGTGCTGCTCATGGCTGGTGCTTCTGCTGGAATCACGACTTGGCAAAAACGTTGCCAAGATCAAACACGGAATTGGGACCCGTCACGCGGATGGGCTTGACCACCGGGGTCGAGGAAATGGCCCGCTTCAGGGAGGGCTTGTGCTCGATCACCAATCCACGCGAGAGCTGGTCGTCGACCAGTTTCTGCAGGGACACGGAATCGAGAAATTCAACCATTTTGGCGTTCAGCGAGGCCCACAGGTCGTGGGTCATGCAGCGGCTCTCGCCGCCCTGGCAGTTTTCCTTGCCGCCGCAACTGGTGGCGTCCAGAGGTTCATCCACCGACAGGATGATGTCCGCCACAGTGATGTCATCGGCCCTGCGACCCAGGGTGTAGCCACCGCCCGGGCCACGGGTGGATTCAACCAGCTGGTGTCGGCGTAGCTTGCCGAACAGCTGCTCCAGGTAGGAAAGGGATATCTGCTGGCGCTGGCTGATGGCCGCCAGGGTCACAGGGCCGGATTGCTGACGCAAGGCCAGATCGATCATGGCGGTGACGGCAAAACGGCCTTTGGTGGTCAATCGCATGGCATGCTCCTGGGGCAGGGTCCTGGCCGGCCCGGGAATGTCCCGGGTTCCCGACTAAAGAACTCAAGTATAGCCCAATCCCGATCAAATTGCTCGGGAACTGCCGTCTGCAGTGTCACCCCCGCATCAAGGGCACCACCTTGTCTGCGCCTGCCGCCCCGAAGGCCTGCTCCTTGAGAATGGTGAGTTGGTCGCGGACTTGGGCAGCCTTCTCGAATTCAAGGTTTCGGGCATGCTCCATCATCAGCTTTTCCAGCTGCTTGATGGCCTTGGCGATGTCTTTTTCGCTCATGTCCTCGATCTTGGCGCGTTGCAGCGCGGCCTGCTCCAGACGCTCGGCCTCCTGACCGGACTTTTCGCTGTACACGCCATCAATCAGGTCCTTGACCTGCTTGATGATGGTGCGCGGGGTGATGCCATGCGCCTGGTTCCAGGCGGTCTGCTTTTCCCGACGGCGCAAGGTTTCATCCATCGCCTTCTTCATAGATTTGGTGATGACGTCGGCGTACAGGATTGCCTTGCCCCCGGCGTTGCGTGCGGCGCGGCCAATCGTCTGAATCAGGCTGCGCTCGGCGCGCAAAAAACCTTCCTTGTCGGCGTCCAGAATCGCCACCAGGGACACCTCGGGGATGTCCAAACCCTCGCGCAGCAGGTTGATGCCCACCAGCACATCGAATGCGCCCAGGCGCAGATCTCGGATGATCTCCACGCGTTCCACGGTGTCCACGTCGCTGTGCAGGTAGCGCACCTTCACGCCGTTGTCGCTCAGGTAGTCGGTCAGCTGCTCGGCCATGCGCTTGGTCAGCGTGGTGATCAGCACGCGTTCCTGCCGCTCCACGCGGATGCGGATTTCCTGGAGCACATCATCGACCTGGTGGGTGGCCGGGCGCACCTCGACCTCGGGGTCCACCAGGCCGGTGGGGCGCACCAACTGCTCGACCACCTGCCCGGCATGCGTGTTCTCATAGTCGGCCGGTGTGGCCGAGACGAAGATGCACTGGCGCATGCGCTGCTCGAATTCCTCGAACTTGAGGGGCCGGTTGTCCAGCGCGCTGGGCAGGCGAAAACCATATTCGACCAGGGTGGTCTTGCGGGATCGGTCGCCGTTGTACATGGCGCTGAGCTGACCGATCATCTGGTGGCTTTCGTCCAGGAACATGATCGCATCAGGCGGCATGTAGTCGGTCAGCGTGCTCGGCGGCTCCCCGGGCGCTGCGCCCGAGAGGTGGCGGGTGTAGTTTTCGATGCCTTTGCAGTGGCCGACCTCGCTGAGCATTTCCAGGTCAAAGCGGGTGCGCTGTTCCAGGCGTTGTGCCTCGACCAGCTTGCCCATGCCCACCAGTTCCTTGAGGCGCTGGTCCAGCTCGATCTTGATGGTTTCGATGGCTGCCAGCACCTGCTCGCGAGGGGTGACGTAGTGGCTGGACGGGTAGACAGTAAAGCGCGGGATCTTCTGCCGGATGCGGCCGGTAAGCGGGTCGAACAACTGCAGGCTTTCGATTTCATCGTCAAACAGTTCGATGCGGATCGCCAGCTCGGAATGTTCGGCCGGAAAAACGTCAATGGTGTCGCCCCGGACCCGGAACTTGCCGCGGCTGAAGTCCTGGTCGTTGCGCTGGTACTGCATGCGAATCAGCTGTGCGATCACGTCGCGCTGCCCCGCCTTGTCGCCCACCCGAAGTGTCATGATCATCTGGTGGTAACTTTCGGGCTTGCCGATGCCGTAGATGGCCGAGACCGTAGCCACGATCACCACATCGCGCCTCTCCAGAATGCTCTTGGTGCACGACAGCCGCATCTGTTCAATGTGCTCGTTGATTGCGCTGTCTTTCTCGATGAAAAGGTCACGCTGCGGCACGTAGGCCTCGGGCTGGTAGTAGTCGTAATAGCTGACAAAGTACTCGACCGCGTTCTTGGGGAAAAACTCGCGGAACTCGCTGTACAGCTGCGCCGCCAGGGTCTTGTTGGGCGCAAACACGATGGCCGGTCGCCCCAGCTGCGCAATCACGTTGGCCATGGTGAAGGTCTTGCCCGAGCCGGTCACGCCCAACAGGGTCTGGAACACCTCGCCGTCGCGCACGCCCTCCACCAGCCGTGCAATCGCCGTGGGCTGGTCACCTGCGGGGGGGTAGGGCTGGAACAGTTCGAAAGGCGAATCCGGGTAGGCCACAAAATGGCCTTCAGTGGCCTTTGCAGTGACTTCGACAAGCTCTGTCATGAATGAATGGGACTTTTGAGCCCGCTAAAATTATGGCAAATGGACTAGCGTAACCGAGGTTTCGCCTGACCGCCACCTGCACCCCAACCAAGGACTTTGCAATGTCTCTGTTTTCCGCCGTCGAAATGGCCCCCCGCGACCCGATTCTGGGCCTGAACGAGCAATTCAACGCCGACACCAACCCCAACAAGGTGAACCTGGGCGTAGGGGTGTACTTCGACGATGCGGGCAAGCTGCCCCTGCTGCAATGCGTGCAGGCCGCCGAAAAAGCCATGATGGACAAGCCCGCACCGCGCGGCTACCTGCCCATCGATGGCATCGTGGCTTACGACAATGCCGTCAAGGCCCTGGTTTTTGGGGCCGACTCCGATGTAGTCAAGTCCGGCCGCGTCTCGACCGTGCAGGCCATCGGCGGCACGGGTGGCCTGAAAATCGGCGCCGACTTCCTCAAAAAGGTCAGCCCCAGCGCCAAGGTGCTGATTTCCGACCCGAGCTGGGAAAACCACCGCGCCATTTTCATGAATGCCGGCTTTGAAGTCGGCTCTTACGCCTACTACGACGCGGCCAAGCGTGGCGTCAATTTCGAGGGCATGTTGGCCGACCTGAACGCAGCCGCCCCGGGCACCATCGTCGTTTTGCACGCCTGCTGCCACAACCCCACCGGCTACGACATCACCTCTGCCCAGTGGGACCAGGTGATTGCCGTCGTCAAGGCCAGGGGCCTGACCGCTTTCCTGGACATGGCCTACCAGGGCTTTGGCCATGGCATCGCCGAAGACGGCGCAGTCATCGGCAAGTTCGTGGCTGCTGGCCTGAACATCTTTGTCTCCACATCGTTTTCCAAAAGCTTCAGCTTGTACGGCGAACGCGTCGGCGCTTTGTCGGTCGTGGCATCGGACAAGGAAGAAGCCGCCCGCGTGCTCTCGCAACTGAAGATCGCGATTCGCACCAACTACTCCAACCCGCCCATCCACGGCGGCGCGGTGGTGGCTGCCGTGCTGGGCAACCCTGAACTGCGCGCCCAGTGGGAGCAGGAACTGGCCGACATGCGTGTACGCATCAAGGCCATGCGCCAGAAGCTGGTCGATGGCCTCCAGGCCGCTGGCGTGAAGCAGGACATGTCTTTCATCACCAGCCAGATCGGCATGTTCAGCTACTCGGGTCTGACCCGGGACCAGATGGTGCGCCTGCGCAACGAATTTGGTGTGTACGGCACCGACACCGGCCGGATGTGTGTGGCCTCACTCAACAGCAAGAACATCGACTACGTCTGTCAGGCGATCGCCCGGGTGGTCTGAGGTTCGATGTGCGGCTACGCCTTTCTGTGCGGTCAGGCGCTCCGGCCCTGACCGCAGCCGATTAGGGGCAACTCTCCAATTTCATCGGCCCAGCTCCTGTAGTATCAATAACCAACGTTTTTGCCCCGGGTATCCGACATGCTCTACCAGATCTACGAAACCCAGCGGTCCTTCATGGAGCCCTTTGCCGATCTGGCGCAGGCGGCCTCCAAGTTGTTCAGCAACCCACTCAATCCCATCGCGCAGACGCCCATGGCGCAGAGGGTGGCGGCCGGTTATGCATTGATGCACCGCCTGGGCAAAGACTATGTGAAACCCGAATTCGGCATCCGCACCGTCAAGGTGCAAGGCGCAGAGGTGGCCATTCACGAACGTGTGGAAATCGACAAGCCATTTTGCGAGTTGCGGCGCTTCAAGCGTTTTTCAGACGATCCGCAGACGCTGACGGCCCTCAAGGGACAACCGCCGGTGCTCATTGTGGCCCCCCTTTCGGGCCACTACGCCACCTTGCTTCGCGACACCGTGCGTACCATGCTGCAAGGCCACAAGGTCTACATTACCGACTGGAAAAATGCACGCCTGGTGCCGATGTCCGAGGGAGAATTCCATCTGCACGATTATGTGAACTATGTGCAGGAGTTCATTCGCCACATTCAGGCACGGTACGGCAATTGCCACGTCATGAGTGTGTGCCAGCCCACCGTGCCTGTGCTCGCAGCGGTGTCGCTGATGGCCAGCCGGGGTGAGAAAACGCCCTTGACCATGACCATGATGGGTGGGCCGATCGATGCCCGAAAATCTCCGACGGCCGTCAACAACCTGGCCATTCACAAAAGCTTTGAGTGGTTCGAAAACAACGTGATTTACCGCGTGCCGCCGAACTTTCCGGGCGCCGGCCGCCGTGTGTACCCGGGCTTTCTGCAACACACCGGGTTTGTGGCCATGAATCCCGACCGTCACGCCTCGAGCCATTACGACTATTTCAAGGACCTGATCAAGGGCGATGATGCCAGCGCCGAGGCCCACCGCAAGTTTTATGACGAGTACAACGCGGTGCTCGACATGGATGCCGATTACTACCTGGAAACCATCCAGACTGTTTTCCAGGAATTCAAACTCGTCAACGGCACCTGGGATGTACTGAGCATGCAGGGGGAACTTGAACGTGTGCGACCGCAGGATATTCGCCACACCGCATTGCTGACCGTCGAAGGCGAGCTTGACGACATTTCCGGCTCCGGCCAGACCCGGGCCGCCCAGGACCTGTGCAACAACATCCCCGCCCAGCACCGCCAGCATCTGGAAGTCGAGGGCGCTGGACACTACGGCATTTTCAGTGGTCGCCGCTGGCGCGACAAGGTCTACCCAAAGGTGCATGCTTTCATCGCAGACCATGCGCTGCCGCAGTCTGGCAAAGCCTCTGTGCCTGCCAGCACCCCTGCGGCCGCCAAAAAGTCTGCACCGGCCAGGAAGGTCACTCCCACCCAATCACGGACTGGAGCTGCCGCAAAGAAGGCAGCCAGCTCCAAAGGCGCTTCAGCATCCTCAGCGGGCGTGAAAACGCGATGGGTGAAGGTCAAAGCCTGAGCAGGCTTGTCCCCGCACCGCGGGCGCCTGCCCCTGAGCATGCGCTTTTTTTGGCCTTGCACGCCGCCTTGCCGCAAACGCAATGCACGCGCTGTGGGTACCCGGATTGCGAAGCCTATGCGCGTGCCATGGCCCGGGACCAGGCGCCGATCAACCAATGCCCACCGGGCGGGCAGGCGGGAGTGGAACGGCTTGCACGCATTACAGGCAAACCCGTCGCCCCACTCAATCCGGACCATGGACTGGAGGGCCCGCGCCTGGTCGCGCTGATTGACGAGAACTGGTGCATTGGCTGCACCTTGTGCATCAAGGCCTGCCCGACCGATGCCATCGTGGGCAGCCACAAGCGGATGCACACCATCATCGAGCCATGGTGCACAGGCTGCGAGCTGTGCCTTCCGGTCTGCCCGGTTGATTGCATCCAACTCGAAAATGCCAGCGGTGAGCGAACGGGGTGGAGCGCCTGGTCACAAACTGAGGCCGACACGGCACGGCAGCGCTATCAGGCTCGCCAAAGCCGACGCTCCCGGGAAGAGCGTGAGCACCAGGATCGACAGGTTGCCAAGGCCACATCGAAACTGGCCGATTTGACCGGACAGACCCGGGAACCAACCGGTCAGAATGCCCAAGAACAGGCCGATCGCAAACGTGCCATCCTGGAAGCCGCACTGGCCAAGTCCAAAGCACGCCAGCGAGTCCCTTGATAAGAACATCCATGTGCAACGGAAGCTCCGCGCCTGTCATAGACTGTCGGGCGGTGCTTGGCAGTTCAGGGCTCAGTCTCAGGACAGGGCCAGCTGCTCGAAAGCTTTGACCACCTCAGGCGGCGCCTGGACCAGTTCGATCAGAACACCCTCACCGGACACAGGAAATTCCTCATTGCCCTTCGGGTGCAAAAAGCAGATGTCAAAACCTGCGGCGCCCTTGCGAATGCCACCAGGTGCAAACCGCACCCCTCGGGCCGTGAGCCATTGAACGGCCTCGGGGAGCTTGTCAACCCACAGGCCGACATGATTGAGCGGTGTGGTGTGCACGGCCGGTTTCTTATCAGGATCAAGTGGCTGCATCAGGTCCACCTCGACCTTGAACGGACCGGCACCCATGGCGCAGATGTCTTCATGAACGTTCTCGCGTTCACTCCTGTATGTGCCAGTGAGCTCTAGGCCGAACAAGTCCACCCAGAGTTTCTGCAGTCGGGTCTTGTCGGGCCCGCCAATGGCAATCTGCTGAACGCCCAGCACCTTGAAGGGACGGCCATTCGGAGTCCCCGCGCTCGCCACTGCGGATTTGTCACGGCCCTCTGTGGGGGGCATCAAGCCCTCTAGCGGTCCGGCGGCGCTCATCACTCGAACTCCACAATCATCTGGTCGACCGACAGGGACTCGCCCTTGCTGGCCACCACCCTTCTGACCACGCCATCCTGCGTTGCAAAAAGGATATTTTCCATTTTCATGGCCTCGATCACGGCCACACGTTCGCCGGCCTGCACTTTTTGCCCGGGCTGGACAGCCACATCCACCAGCAAACCCGGCATGGGCGACAGAACAAATTTGCTCATGTCGGGGGGCGCCTTGAAGGGCATCAGCTGATGCAATTGGGCCATGCGCGGGGACATGACCAGAGCATCAATGCGAGTGCCGTTGTGCTGCACCTGCAGCGCCAGAGGATTCTTGTGGGTGCCACGCTCGACCTGCGCCACAAAGGGCTGGCCATTGACCGTGCCACGGATACAGATGTCGTTCAGGCGCGAGCGGCTGTCAATGGCGAAATTTTTACCATTGATCTGGATCATGGCCGGTCCGTGGGTATGCCCAGTGTCGTCCACACGCACCTGAGTATGTGTATTGCGCCCTTGCATGCCCAATGTGATGACAGTGTAGTGCTGCCCGACCTTGACGTCATAGCCCGGCAGCTGGCCACTGAGGCTGGCTGCACGCTCGCGCGATTTGCGCCGAACATACGCAGCCAGGGCGACCAGAAAGTCCGGATCCTGATGAGGCACATCCTCGGCTCGGAAACCCTTGCCATAGTGCTCAGCAATGAAGCCCGTGTTGAACTGGCCACTCACGAACTGGGGGTGAGCGAGCAACGCGGCCTGGAAAGGGATGTTGGAGCTGATGCCACGGATCACGAAACCATTCAAGGCTTCGCGCATCTTGGCAATCGCTTCATTGCGGTCCTTGCCGTGCACGATGAGCTTGGCGATCATCGAGTCGTAGAACATCGGGATCTCGCCACCCTCGGTCACGCCCGTGTCCACACGGACGCCCTGCAAGGCGGTGGTGTTGCCCTGGAACATGGTCTGCTCGGGCGTCTGAAATCTCACCAGGCGGCCGGTAGACGGCAGGAAGTTACGGAAGGGGTCTTCGGCGTTGATGCGGCATTCAATGGCCCAGCCGTCGCGCTTAACGTCGGCCTGGCTGATGGCCAGCTTCTCCCCAGCGGCTACGCGAATCATCTGCTCGACCAGGTCCAGCCCGGTGATGCACTCGGTTACCGGGTGCTCCACCTGCAGGCGGGTGTTCATTTCCAGGAAGTAGTGGTTGAGCTGGTCGTCCACGATGAACTCCACCGTGCCAGCACCGCGGTAGCCCACGGCCAGTGCGGCGGCCACTGCGTCACGGCCCATGGCTTC
>CAYMMK010000089.1:0-9257 GCA_964391575.1 uncultured Limnohabitans sp. | reverse complement strand
CCTCCTGCGTGATCTGCGCCATGCCACGCTGGATGTCGGCCAGATCAGCCGCCGTGATGATGCCTTGCGCCGCCAGCATGTCCGCATGGGCCAGCGAACCCTGGATATCGGCCTGCCACAGGCGCTTGTCAAAGAACACGCTGGCGGTGTAACGCTTGACCAACTCGCTCATCGGTTCTGAAAAAAGCGCAGACCAGGCTTGGGATTTTTTGTCGAGTGGGTTCGTCATGGTGCGCCGATTTTATCGGGATGGGCTGCTCATACACTTAACCCGTGTTGCGCAAACCCGCCGCGATCCCGTTGATGCTGATGTGGATGCCGCGCTGCACCCGTTCGTCGGCCAAGCCTGCCCGGTAGCGGCGGATCAGTTCGACCTGCAGGTGGTGCAGCGGGTCGATGTAGGGGAAGCGGTGGCGGATCGAGCGGGCCAGGGCCGGGTTGCCCGCCAGGCGGTTTTTTTCGCCGGTGATCTGGGCCAGGGCGTCGGCCGTGCGGTGCCATTCGGCTTCGATGGCGGCAAAGATGCGGTTGCGCAGGCGTTTGTCGCTCACCAGCTCGGCGTACAGCGAGGCCAGGGCCAGGTCGCTTTTGGCGAGCACCATGTCCATGTTGGACAGCAGCGTGCGAAAGAACGGCCACTGGCGGTACATTTTCTGCAGCAGGGCCAGTTGCGCTTTCTTGCCCGGGCCGTCAGCCTTGCTCAGGAAGCTTTCCACGGCCGAACCAAAGCCAAACCAGCCCGGCAGTGTCAGGCGGCACTGGCCCCAGCTGAAGGACCAGGGGATGGCGCGCAGGTCTTCGATTTTTTGCAGCGCCTTGCGCGAGGCCGGGCGTGAGCCGATGTTGAGCTGCGTGAGTTCGCGCAGTGGTGTGGCGCCAAAGAAGTAGTCGGTGAAGTCGGGCGTGCCGTACACCAGGGCGCGGTAGGCGTCCATGCTGGCCTCGGACAGCTCGGCCGCCGCGTCCAGATAGGCGCGGGTAGCGGGCTTGGTGGGCTGCAGCAGCGTGGCCTCCAGGGTGGCGGCGACCAGGGTTTCGAGGTTGCGGCGGCCAATCTCGGGGTTGGCGTATTTGGAGCCAATGACTTCGCCTTGTTCGGTCAGACGGATCTGGCCGCGCACGGTGCCCGGGGGCTGGGCCAGGATGGCCTGGTAGCTGGGGCCGCCGCCACGACCCACCGTGCCGCCACGACCGTGGAACATGCGCAGCTGGATGTGGTGCGCGTGGGCGAGCTGGTCAAACAGGCTCACCAGCGCGATTTCGGCGCGGTACAGCTCCCAGTTGCTGGTGAAGATGCCGCCATCCTTGTTGCTGTCGCTGTAGCCGAGCATGATGTCCTGCTCGGCACCCGAGCGCTGCACCAGTTGGGCCACGCCGGGCAGGGCGTAGAACTCCCGCATGATGGGTGCGGCGTTGCGAAGGTCTTCAATGGTTTCGAACAGCGGCACCACGATCAGATCGACCAACGGCTCCTGATCCAGCGTGCCGCGCATCAGCCCCACTTCTTTTTGCAGCAGCAACACTTCGAGCAGATCGCTCACGGTTTCGGTGTGGCTGATGATGTAGTGGCGAATCGCTTGTGCGCCATACATCGCACGCATGCGCCTGGCGGTCTCAAAAATCGCCAGCTCGCTGCGGGTGTGTGCGCTGTAGTCTGCGCCGGGTACGCGCAGCGGTCGTGCGTCACCCAGCAGGCCGATCAGCAGGGCACGCCTGGCGTGTTCGTCGAGCTGGGCGTAGTTTTTCTCGATGCGTGCGGTGGCCAGCAGCTCGGCCACCACCTCCTCGTGCTTGTCCGAACTCTGGCGCAGGTCGACCGTGGCCAGGTGAAAGCCGAACACCTCGACCGCGCGCATCAGCGGCTGCAGGCGCATGGCGGCCAGGGCTTCGGCCTGCTGGCTTTTGAGGCTGGTGGCGATCACGCGCAGATCGGCCAGGAAGGCCTCGGCGCTGGGGTAGGGGTTTTGCGGCGCCACCGCATGGCGGGCAGCCTCGCCCCCGGTCAGGCTTTTGAGCGTCGCCGCCAGGCGGGCATAGATGCCTGTGAGTGCCCGGCGGTAGGGCTCGTCCATGCGGTGTTCATTGGTGTCGGGCGACTGTTCGGCCAGAGCGATCATGGCGGGCGGGAACTCCACCAGCAAGGCCGACAGCGAAAGCTCGCTGCCCAGGTAATGCACCTCGGTCAGGTAGTGACGCAAGGCCACCTCGCACTGACGGCGCAGGGCATACTCCAGAGTGTCGGCGGTGACATTGGGGTTGCCGTCGCGGTCGCCGCCGATCCACTGGCCCATGCGCAGGAAGCTGGCCACCGGGTGACCCTCCAGCGCAGTCTCCAGTTCGGCGTACAGTTTGGGAATCTCGCGCAGGAAGGTGGCCTCGTAGTAGGTCAGGGCGTTTTCGATTTCATCGGCCACCGTCAGCTTGGTCAAGCGTAGCAGCCGGGTCTGCCACAGCTGCATCACGCGGGCGCGGATCTGCAGTTCATTGGCGGCCAGTTCTTTGGGGCTCAGGGCGTCCTTGTTGGCATTGACGGCGGCGGCCCGGTCCTTGATGGCGTCGCGCTCGGCCAGCAGGTGGGCAATGTCGCGCTCGGCGTCCAGAATGCTTTTGCGCTGGACCTCGGTGGGGTGGGCGGTCAGCACTGGCGAGACATAGCTGTGCGCCAGCGTCTGGCTAACGGTGCGCGGCGTGATGCCGGCCCAGCGCAGGCGTTGCAGGGCCACATCGATGCTGCCCTCCTGGGTATGGCCGGCGCGCTCGTGGATGGCGCGACGGCGGATGTGGTGGCGGTCCTCGGCCAGGTTGGCCAAATGGCTGAAGTAGGTGAACGCACGGATCACGCTGACGGAGCGGTCGCCGGGCAGCTGCTTGAGCAGTTTCTTGAGCGCCTTGTCGGCCTCGTGATCCGCATCCCGGCGAAAGGCCACCGACAGCTTGCGGATCTGCTCGACCAGTTCAAAGGCCTCGGGGCCCTCCTGGAGGCGGATCACATCACCCAGGAGGCGACCCAACAGCCGGATGTCCTCAACCAGGGGTTTTTCGTTGTCTCGGTTCTGGCGTCGAGCCAGGGTGGGGGCGTGCACTGGGGGTTTCATGGGCATCGGGAGGCAAGGGCACACCCTGAGGTGGGCAGGTACAGGGCGGACGTCCGCGCTGTGAAGGCATGCTAGCATCGGCTGGACCCGTCGGTGGACCCTTCGGTTTCCGAACGGGTTTGAAATTTTTTGAAAGCTTTCCGCCGTGATCGACAAACCCACCCCTCACGTCGTCATCGCCACCCGCGAGAGCCGCCTGGCCCTGTGGCAGGCCGAGCATGTCAAGGCCCTGTTGATGGCGCAGGGTGCCCAGGTCAGCCTGCTGGGCATGACCACGCAAGGAGACCAGATTCTCGACCGCAGCCTGTCCAAGGTCGGGGGCAAGGGGTTGTTCGTCAAGGAGCTGGAGGTTGCCCTCGAGGAGGGACGGGCAGACATGGCGGTGCATTCGCTCAAGGATGTGCCGATGGATCTGCCCCCGGGCTTCGAGCTGGCCTGCGTGATGGAGCGCGAAGATCCGCGCGACGCCTGGGTGTCCCCGCACCATGCACGTTTCGAAGATCTGCCTGCGGGGGCTGTGGTCGGTACCTCCAGCCTTCGCCGCACGGTGCTGCTGCGAGCCTTGCGACCCGACCTGCGCATCGAGCCCTTGCGCGGCAACCTCGACACCCGCCTGCGCAAGCTCGACGAAGGCCAGTACGCCGGCATTGTCCTGGCGGCAGCCGGACTCAAGCGACTGGGCCTGGCTGAGCGTATCCGCCACGTCTTCGAGACCGACCAGATGCTGCCTGCCGCCGGACAAGGGGCGCTGGGCATCGAGATCCGGGCAGGACGCGAAGACCTCAAGGCCTTGCTCGCGCCCCTGGCCAACCTCCCTACCTGGCAGCGTGTGGCCGCAGAGCGCGCCGTCAGCCGGGCCATGGGAGGCAGTTGCTCGATGCCACTGGCGGCGCATGCCGTCCTCGACGAGGTCGGGCATCTGGACCTTCGCGCTGCCTGGGGCGATCCGCAGGGGGACGTCGCCCTGGTGACCGCCGGAGTGCGTGCGGCGGTGGCATCGCTGGCCGAGGCCGAGAGCCTGGGCTTGCAGGTGGCCCGCCAGCTCCGGCAGGGCGGCGCCCATTGAAGATCCCGCTGCCTCGAACATGGGCCAGGCCGAACACCCCGGCGTGATGGTGACACGCCCTCTGGAGCAGGCGCAACACTGGGTGAGCCTGTTGCAGCAGGCGGGGGTGCAGGCGCAGGCGCTGCCCCTGATCGACATTGCGCCGGCGCCCGACCGCGCGTCCATGAAGCGGGCCTGGCACAGTGTGCCTGACTGCGTTGCGCTCATGTTTGTCAGCGCCAACGCGGTCGAAATGTTCATGGATGGCCAACCCTCGGGTCATCTTGCGGCCGGTGTGCGGGCGTGGGTGACCGGACCCGGCACCCGCTCGGCCTTGCGCCGCCGGGGTTGGCCTGAAGACCTGATTGATGCGCCGCCTGCCGATGCCGCCCAGTTCGACTCGGAAGCCTTGTGGTCGCAGGTGGCGACCTCGGTCAAGCCTGGCGAGAAGGTGATGATCGTGCGGGGGGCCGACAGTCAGGGCGTGCCTGCAGGCCGCGACTGGCTGGCCCTGACCCTGGAAAACGCGGGCGTGCAGGTGCTGGTGTGTGTGGCCTATGTTCGTCAGCTGCCCGTCTGGGGACTTGAACAGCGGCAGCAGACCCGGCTGGCCTTGCAGCGAGGCGCCTGGTGGCTGTTTGGCAGCAGCGAGGCTGCCCGCAACCTGGTGACTCTGGAGCCCGGCCAGTCCTGGGCCGGGGCCCGTGCGCTGGCCACTCATCCGCGGATCGCCCGGTGCCTGCGGGACATGGGCTGGGGGCAGGTGCTGGAGCTTGCGCCCCAGCGTGCCGCACTGATCGAATCGATAAAATCCCTCGTATGAACGACACTGTTCCCGCCAGGCATCCTGCTTCCCGCTGGTCCGGCTGGCTTGTGCTGACCCTGACCCTGGTCTTGCTGGTGGTTTCTGTGGTGTTGTGGCAGAGACTGACACGCATTCAGGAGCAGCTGGCCCGGCAGACGCAGGACGCCGGTCAGCAATCGATGGAAGCCAAAGCCTGGGCCAGGCAGGCCCAGGAGACGGTCCAGGACACCTCGGCCCGTCTGGCCTTGCTTGAAGGACGTCTGGCCGAGGTGGCCCTGCAGCGCAGCCAACTCGAAGAGCTGATGCAGAGCCTGTCGCGCTCACGCGATGAAAATCTGGTCGTGGATCTCGAGTCCAGTTTGCGTCTGGCCCAGCAACAGGCGCAGCTGGCCGGCAGTGTCGAGCCACTGGTGGCAGCGCTTGAAGCCTCGCGCCTGCGCGTGCAGCGGTCGGCCCAGCCGCGGCTGGCCCCGGTCATGCGGGCCCTGGAGAAAGATTTGGCCCGGTTGCGCGCGCAGCAGTCCTTCGACCTGCCGGCCTGGATGATCAAACTCGATGAGGGCGTGGGGCTTGCAGACAGCCTGGTGTTTGCCAACCAGGCGCCAGCGACACCCGTCCGACCGGCCGAGCCCGCCCCATCGGATTCCTCGTTGCAGCCCTGGTGGAACTGGTTGCGCGGTGTGGGCCATCAGCTCGGTGGCTTGCTGCGGGTCAGCCGGATTGACAACCCCGAGGCGGCATTGCTTTCACCAGAACAGTCCTTTTTCCTGCGCGAGAACCTCAAGCTCAAGCTGCTCAACGCCCGACTGGGTTTGTTGGCCCGCCAGCAGGAGGCTGCCCGGCAGGAACTGGCATCAGCAGCGGTGCTGGTGCGTCGCTATGCCGACCCGCAATCACGCCGCACCCCGCAGATGCTGAGCCTGCTCGAGCAGGCCCAACAACAGCTGCGGGCCTTCGAAATGCCGCGGCTTGACGCCTCCCTGACCGCGCTGGCCACAGCCGCAGCCGGCCGCTGAGACCGATCCATGCGTGCGGCCCTCTGGTTGATCACCCTGTTTGGCCTGGCTTCCGGAGCCGCATGGCTGGCCTGGAACAATCCGGGTTCGGTCACATTTTTCTGGCCGCCTTTCCGTATTGATCTTTCACTCAACCTGTTGCTGCTGGTGGCCGTGCTGGTATTGGTGCTGGTGCTGGTGGCCCAGCGCGCACTGGTAGCCCTGCTGGCCCTGCCGCGACAGGCCCAGCGCTGGCGCCTGCAACAAAAGGAGCGTGCAGCACATGCCACTTTGCTCGAAGGGATGGCCCATTTCCTGTCGGGTCGCTATCTGCGCGCCCGCAAGGCAGCTGAGCTGGCGATTGCACGCGAAGCTGCCTTGCATGCACATGGCGAGTCGCTCGATCATGCCCCTGTGCTGCGCACACTCTCGCACCTGTTGGCCAGCGAAGCCGCGCATGCCTTGCAGGATCGCCCGGTCCGCCAGCACCACCTGGAGCTGGCGCAGGCCGATGCCCGTCAGGCGCTGCCGGTCCTGCGGGCGCCCTTGCAGCATGGCCTTCAACTGCGATCGGCACGCTGGTCTTTGGACGACCGGGATGCCGCGGCCAGTCAACAGCAGCTGGCCGAATTGCCGGTCGCTGTCAGCCGTCGGCTGGTGGCCATGCGTATCCAGCTCAAGGCGGCCCGGCTGGCCGGACAGCCAGCCCAGGCGCTCGAGACCGCCTTGCTGCTGGCCAAGCACAAGGCCATCAGACCGGAAGTGGCACACAGTCTTGTGCGCACCCTGGCGCTGGAATGGTTGCAGCAGGTGCATGACGGGGAGGGGCTGCGCCGTTTCTGGCAAGGCTTGCCGGTCACCATGCGCCAGAACACCGATGTGGCCTGCGAGACCGCTGCGCGGTGTCTCAGCCTCAAGGCCGACACCGCCTGGGCCTTGCAATTGTTGCTGGAGGTGTGGGAGCCCATGCAGCGCTCACCGGCGGCACCGGGGGACTCGACTTTGCGGCGGCTGGTGCAGGTGCTCGAGCAGGCGCTGGCGGGAGCCTCTGCGGCCGACAGGCGCGATTGGCTGGTGCGCATTGAAAATGCCCAGCGCCTGCAGCCGCGTGACGGCGCCCTGTTGTTCCTGGCCGGCATGGTCTGCTTTCGCCAACAGTTGTGGGGTAAAGCCCAGCAGCATCTGCAGCAGTTGACAGGCCAACCCGGTGCAGACAAAAGATTGCTCCACCAGGCCTGGATGGCGCTGGCCGAGCTGGCCGAACAGCGCCAGGACCAAACGGCCGCACTGCAGGCCTGGAAACAGGCCGCACAGCTGGCCTGACGCGGCTGGATCAGAAGGGCAGCTTCAGCTCGGAGAGGTCCTTGCGGGTCTCCACCAGGACCAGAGGGCCTTCATCAATCACCACGGCCGGTGGGCGCACGCGCGGCACATGCACCGGTTGCGGTTCGGCCGCAATGGCGGCCTGCACCGCAGCCACCTTGCCCGCATCCGAGCTCACCCATTCGAGCCCGCAACTGATGGCCATCTGCTGCAATTGTGTCAAGGGGAGTGTGTAGGCCTGGACCCGCGGCATCGCTGTCGCTGCAGTCAGCGGTGCGGCGGCCGGTGCTGGAGCCTGGGCAGGTGTCGATGGGGACAGGGCGATGTTGTCAGACGCTGGCGAGCCGCTTGGGGCGGACGCCTGGGTGGCCTGCGCACGGTCAAAGTAGGAGCGCTGGGGGCGCTGGAATTCGCCAGCTGCCACTTCGCTGCCATCCGTGCTTGAGGGTAGGGCGGCTTCCGTGCTTTCGCCACGGGCCTCCGTACGTTCGCGACGGTCGCGGCCATAACGGTCACGGCTGCGACGTTCACGGCGCTCACTGGTGGTGTCGGTGGAACTCTCGCCGGCCGGAGCAGTGCTCTGGGTCGCGCCTTCGGCGGTTGCGCCCATGTGTGTGTCGGCGAGTTGTTGCTCAGGGACAGGAGGGCGTTCGCGCCGCTCGCGACGACCTTCACCGCGTTCACGTCGTGTGCCCTCGGTCCGTTCGCCTCGGGAGGGGCGTTCAGCGCGGGATTCGTTGTCGGCAGCCGTTTCACCAGTGAATGCAGTAACTGCCTCGGTGCGCGTGTCCTGACGACGCTCGCGAGGAGGGCGCTCCCCCTTTTCCGGGCGCGGCGCACGCGCCTCGCTTTCGGGGCGCTCGCTGCGTGCTTCGCCAGAGCCTCGGCGGCCGTTGCGGCTTTCACGAGCTTCGCCCTGACCGTCTGCGCGTTCACCGCGTCGGCCACCACGGCGGTTGCGATCACCACGCGCATCGCGAGCTTTTTCTTCCTTCTTTTCAGGGGTGGTTGCCAGTGCCGAGGGGGTGTCGGCGGCATTGCCGCCCAGCAGGCGCTTGAGCCAACCGAAGAAGCCGCCTGAGGCTGGCAGGGGTGCAGGAGGGGCTAATGGGGCTGGCGTGGCCTGGGCGGCGACCGGTTCCGGCTTGGGCGGGGCCACCGGCGCGGGAGCATCGGGAAGCACGCCCTTGATAACCGGAGTCTGCTTGTTGGTGGGCTCCTGCGAGCGGCGCGTGACCGTGGTCGGATCCTCGATCTCTTCGGCCATCTTGTAGCTCGCTTCGATGCGGTCCAGACGGGGATCGTCGTGTTTGAGGCGCTCGATCTTGTAGTGCGGTGTTTCCAGCGAGCGATTGGGCACCAGCAGCACATTCAGGCGCTGTTTGAGTTCGATCTTGGCGATCTCCGGTCGCTTTTCATTGAGCAGGAAGGAGGCCACCTCGACCGGCACCTGGGCGTGCACGGCGGCAGTATTGTCCTTCATGGACTCTTCCTGGATGATGCGCAGGATCTGCAGTGCAGAGCTTTCGGTGTCGCGGATGTGGCCGGCGCCGCCGCAGCGTGGGCAGGGAATGGATGCGCCTTCGGAGAGGGCGGGCTTGAGGCGCTGGCGGCTCATCTCGAGCAGGCCGAACTTGCTGATGGCGCCGAACTGCACGCGTGCACGGTCCTGGCGCAGCGCATCGCGCAGACGGTTTTCCACATCCCTGCGGTTCTTACTCTCTTCCATGTCGATGAAATCGATCACGATCAGGCCACCCAGGTCGCGCAGGCGCATCTGTCGGGCCACCTCATCGGCGGCTTCCAGGTTGGTGCGGGTGGCGGTTTCCTCGATGTCGCCGCCCTTGATGGCGCGGGCCGAGTTCACGTCCACCGACACCAGTGCTTCGGTGTGGTCGATGACGATGGCGCCACCGGAAGGCAGTTGCACGGTGCGCGAATAGGCCGATTCGATCTGGTGTTCGATCTGGAAGCGGCTAAACAGTGGCGCGTCG
>CAYMMK010000088.1:0-9731 GCA_964391575.1 uncultured Limnohabitans sp. | reverse complement strand
CCTTCGTCACCATCGAAACCTCCAAGTTCAACGAGGTGCAGAAGTTCCTGAGCGTGACCCGCCATGCCTACACCCCTTTCCTGGTCCTCTACAGCAAGCGGCTGTGGGACCAGCTCAGCCCGCAGGAGCAGGCCGTGTTGCGTGAGGCGGCCATGGAAGGCCAGAAGGTTCAACGTGCAGCGAACCGGACCCTCAACGAGCGATCGTTGGCGAGCCTGAAGACCAAAGGCATGCAGGTCAATGAAATTGCTCCGGCCGAGCAAAACCGCATCCGCGCCAAGGTCGCTTCGGTCTACGACAAGCACAAAGATTCCATCGGTGCTGAAGCCATCAAGGTGGTGCAGGACGAACTGAAAAAAGCCCGGGGCGGTTAAGCTCGACAGCCTGGCCCCACGACCCCGGTCGTGGGGCTTTTTTCATGCCTGCCGGAGAGTGTCCGATGAAGATCACGCAACTGGAAACCCTGCGCCTGGGAGAGTTCCCCAACATTCTCTGGGTCCGCTTGCACACCGATGAGGGCCTGGTCGGTCTGGGTGAAACCTTCATGGGTGCCCAGGCCGTGGAGGCCTATCTGCATGAATGGGCAGCCCCCCGCCTGATGGGACAGGACCCTCTGGCGATCGAGGCCCGCGGGCGGGACCTGACAGGCTATCTGGGATGGCGCGGCTCAGGTGTCGAGACCCGGGGGAATTCGGCGCTGGACATCGCCCTGTGGGATCTGTTTGGCCAGGCCGCCAACATGCCTGTACACACCGCCCTGGGCGGCAAAAGTCGTGACAGCATTCGGGTCTACAACACCTGCGCGGGCTACCAGTACATCCGCAGCAATGTGAACCAGAGCAGCTCCAACTGGGGACTGGGCAATCCGTCGGGGCCCTATGAGGACCTGCAGGGATTTCTGCACCATGCCGACGAGCTGGCGTTGTCCCTGCTTTCAGAGGGCATCACGGGCATGAAAATCTGGCCCTTTGACATTGCCGCCGAGCAGTCCCATGGCCAGTACATCAGTGCGCAGGATCTTGACAGCGCGCTGGAGCCTTTTCGCAAGATACGCCAGGCGGTGGGCGACAAGATGGACATCATGGTCGAGTTCCACAGCCTGTGGCGTCTGCCGATGGCCCGCAAAATTTCTCGTGCCCTGCAGGAATTTGACACCTTCTGGCATGAAGACGCCATCCGCATCGACAGCCTGGACCTGCTCAAACAGTATGCCGAGGACTGCCGTGCCCTGATCTGTGCCAGTGAAACACTGAGCTACAAATGGGGCTTCAAGGACTATTTGCAGACCGGGGTGGCAGGAGTCGTGATGCTCGATCTGAGCTGGTGCGGCGGTCTGACCGAGGCCCGCAAGATCGCTGCCATGGCCGATGCCTGGCAGTTGCCGGTGGCCCCCCACGACTGTACGGGGCCGGTGGTCTGGGCCGCATCCACCCACCTCTCGCTGCACGCGCCCAATGCCCTGGTCCAGGAAAGTGTGCGGGCTTTTTACAGTGGCTGGTACCAGGAACTGGTGACCGAATTGCCCCAGGTGCGCCAGGGCATGATCAGCCTCAACGATCAACCCGGCTTGGGCTTGCAGTTGTTGCCCGATCTGCACTTGCGCAAGGACGCCATCGTCCGCACCAGCCGCTGAGGTGGCGCTGGCCAGACATCAGTCACGCCAGCGTGTATGGAACTGGCCGGGTCGGTCGGTCCGCTGGTAGCCATGAGCACCAAAGTAATCGCGCTGGGCCTGCAGCAGGTTGGCGGGCAGCCTGGCGCAGCGGTAGGCATCGAAGTAACCCAGCGCGCTCGTCATGGCGGGTGTCGGCACCCCATGCAAGGCCCCCAGAGCCACCACCTCGCGCAGGCCACGCTGTGAATGCTCCAGCATGGCGGCACACCCTGGATCGACCAGCAGGTTGGGCAAACCAGGCTCCCGGATGAAGGCCTGGTGGATGGGCATCAGCAGGCGCGAACGGATGATGCAGCCCGCCTGCCAGACGCTGGCGATCGCGGCCAGCGGCAAAGACCAGCCAAACTCCCGTGAAGCTGCACCCAGCAGGGCGAACGCCTGGGCATGGGTGCAGATCCTGGCGGCCAGCAGGGCGTCGCGGATCTGTGCCAGGGCGACCCCTGAATCGACCGCTGGTCCGGCCAATGCCGGCTTGAGGATAGTGGCTGCATGCACGCGCTCAAGCTTGAGGCTGC
Organism: uncultured Limnohabitans sp.; assembly: GCA_964391575.1. GTDB lineage: Bacteria > Pseudomonadota > Gammaproteobacteria > Burkholderiales > Burkholderiaceae_C > Limnohabitans_A. The sequence continues at coordinate 7,541 of CAYMMK010000088.1, read as the reverse complement.
TGAGCGTACGAGCAAATACCGACTGGGTGATGGTCGGCACGCTGACACCGAGGTCGAGGGCCGCCTGGCTGGCCCATTTGCCGGTGCCCTTTTGCTCGGCCGTGTCCAGAATGGCATCGACCAGCGCTCCACCGGTGTCCGGGTCCTTGCGCTGCAGGATGTCGGCAGTGATGTCCATCAGATAGCTGCCCAGCTCGCCTTGGGTCCACTGTGCAAACACTTCGCCAATCGCCGGAGCGGGCATTTGCAGGACCTGGTGCATCAGCCCGTAGGCCTCGCACAATGTCTGCATGTCCGCGTACTCAATGCCGTTGTGCACCATCTTCACAAAATGGCCGGCACCCCCGGGGCCCATCCAGTCACAGCTGATGCGCCCGTCGTCGGTACGCGCGGCAATCGCCTGCAACAGGGGCTGAGCCCGCGTCCAGCCGGCGGCATCGCCACCGGGCATGAGCGCAGGTCCCCACAAGGCCCCGTGTTCACCACCGCTGACACCCAGACCGATGTAATGGATGCCCTGTGCACGCAAGGCCTGCAGGCGTCGATCCGTATCGTTGAAATGGCTGTTGCCGCCATCCATGACCACATCGCCCGGTTGCAGCATGCCGACAAGGGGCTGCAGCACCGTATCGACTGGAGCGCCGGCAGGCACCATGAGGAGCAGACAACGGGGCAGGCGCAGACGCCCGGTCAGGTCGGCCAGGCTGGTCGCGGTGCTGACCCGAAGGCCTTGTGTGCGCTGAGCGAATCGCTCACGCCGCACAACGTCCACGTCATGCCCGCAGACTGAAAACCCGTTGCGTTCGAAGTTGAGTGCCAGGTTTTCGCCCATCACCCCCAGGCCGATCAGCCCGATATCGCAGTCCTGCATGTGCGCGAGAAATCCGGTATCCAGAGGCTCAGCCACGGCCCACGTAAGGCATGCTTGTGGCCATGACGGTGGTGAAGAGAATGTTGGCTGACAGCGGCAGTCGGGCCATGGTCATGAAGGTCTCGACCACCGCCGACATGTCCATTCGCGGCTCGGTCTTGATGCTGCCATCGGCCTGCCGGATGCCCGTGGCCATGCTGGCCGTCATGTCGGAAGCCACATTGCCGATATCGATCTGACCGACCGCGATGCCAAACGGACGACCATCGAGCGAGGCGGCGCGGGTCAGGCCCGAGATGGCGTGTTTGGTGGCGGTGTAGGCAATCGAACCCGGGCGGGGCACATGCGCCGAGATCGACCCGTTGTTGATGATGCGTCCCCCCTGGGGTTGCTGCTCCTGCATGAGCTTAAAGGCCTGCGAGAGGCAGTAAAAGGCCCCGTTGAGATTGATGTCCACGGCCCGTCGCCAGTCCTCGCCACGAACATCACCGGGCAGCGTCCCGGGCAGCGAGACGCCAGCGTTGTTGAACAGCAAATCGAGCCGCCCCCACCGGTCGCGCACCTGGCTGAAGACCTGGCTGACCTGGGCCTCGTCGGCAACATCCGCCGCCATGACCCATCCGTTGCCGGCCTTGTCCCCGGCCAGGGCCAGCGTTTCCTGCAAGGCATCGACGCGGCGTCCGACCAGGACCACCTGCCAGTCATCCTTGAGCAGGGCGAGGGCGCAGGCACGACCGATGCCCGCGCTGGCACCGGTGACTAGGGCTTTCTTGTTCATGATGAGGTTGGACAGGTGGTTGGGAAAGGATTTCAGGCATCGGCAAAGGCAATTTGCACCTTGAGCGATTGGCGCTTGTCTGCAGCCAGATCGAAGGCCGACAGGGCGTTTTCAAAGGGGACGATGCGGGTGATGACGGGACGACCATCCACCAGCCCTTCGTTGAGAAAACGTACCGCGGTAGCGAATTCAGGATGGAAGCGGAAAGTGCCTCGCAGATCGACCTCTTTGGCCACCAGCTGGGTCATCGGCAGACGGATGTCACCCCCCATGCCCACCGTGATCAGCACTCCCCGAGGCCGGATCACATCCAGACCCAGCCGCAGCGCGGCTTCGCTGCCCGAGGCTTCGAAAACCGTGTCGAATTGACCCTTGTCGAGCTTGTAGGGTGCCATGCGGTCGCCCTCTTGGCTCAAATCGATGGTCTCGTCGGCGCCCATCGCCCGCGCGCATTGCAGCGGCAGTTCGGCGATATCGGCCGCAACGATGCGGCCCGCACCGGCCCTGCGCAGGGCCGCAATCAGCAGCGAACCAATCGGCCCGCAGCCGGTGACCAGCACCTGCTGACCCAGTACGCTGCCGGCGCGGGCGATCGCATGCAGTCCCACCGACAGGGGCTCGGCCAGGGCCGCTTCGGAGAGGCTCAGGTGATCGGCGATGGGGTGCGCCTGATGGCTTTCGATGATGATCTGTTCACTGAAGGCCCCCTGGATGTGCGGGAACGGCATGGCGCTGCCGAAAAACCGCATATGCAGGCAGTGGTTGTGCTGACCGGCCTGACAAAAACGGCAGTGGCCGCAGGGCCTGGACGGAGAAATCGCGATGCGCTGACCGGGCTGCCATCCGCTGACGCCGGCACCCAGTCGCTCGACCACACCGGAGACTTCGTGACCCAGAGCCATGGCCTGGCGGATACGCACCGTCCCGAACCCACCGTGCTGGTAGTAATGCAGGTCCGAGCCGCAGATACCACCGAAGGCCACCCGCACCCGCAGTTGGCCTTCGCCCGGATCAGACACCGTGGAGTTTTCGATGCGCAGGTCTCGCGCGGCATGACAGACGATGGATCTCATAAGGGCCTCGGATCGGAATCATCAACACCCGCGCATTCAATGATGCGCAAGGATCTCAAGGACAAGCATACTCCCGATGGCCTGCGCTGCCTTGTTGCCAAGGTGTCATGACCTGCGCGGTTCTGTTTCCACCCACAGGCCATCAAGCGGCAGGGCTGGCTCCGGCGCCAGGCCCGGTTGCAGGGCGGCGAGGGCTGCATCCGTGAGGGTGTTAACAGGCCTGTCAACGTCCAGGACCAGAATGTCCGTTTCGTCCCGACCGGGGCGTTCAAGGGTTTGAAACTGGCTGTGCAGCAGGCCGGCCTGCATGTAATGGCCCACCCGCTGGTCCAGTCGAAGGGCGATCAGATCGAAGGCGCCGTCGAGGAAGATGAAGGTCAGGCTCCCGGCGTGCACACGGATGCGGTCGCGATAGGATTTTTTGAGTGCCGAGCAGGCCACTACTGTCCCCGGACTTTTGCATTCGGCCAGGTGACGCCCCACCCGTTCCAGCCACGGCCAGCGGTCCTCGTCATCGAGTGCAATGCCGGCGCGCATCTTGGCTACGCTCTCGGGGTGGTGCAGGTCATCGCCATCGACCATCGACAGACCCAGTCGCTCGGCTAAGGAGCGCGCCAGCGTGGATTTGCCACAGCCCGACACCCCCATGACCACCAGTCGCAGCGTCTGTGCACCCAAGCGGCAATCCTTCTCAGGCCTTCAGCACCTGACGCCATTCCGGCACCGGGGTTTGAAGGGGCTGGCCTTCCAGGGCAGCGCGCATGTTGGCAAATGCCAGATCTGCCATGGCCTGGCGGGTTTGGGTGGTGGCACTGGCCATGTGGGGCGTCAGGACCACCTGCGGCATTTCGCACAGGGCCTGGGGGACATGCGGTTCATTGGCAAACACATCCAGTCCGGCGCCGGCAATCGTGCCGGACTGCAGGGCCTCGATCAGGGCCTGCTCATCGACCACACTGCCTCGGGCGACATTGATCAGGTAGCCCTTGGGTCCCAGAGCCGCAAGCACCTCGGCATTGACCAGATGACGCGTGCCTGCCCCGCCCGGCGTGATCACCACCAGGAAATCCGATTCGGCGGCCAGATCCCTCGCCGTCGGAAGGTAGCGGTACCCGCTATCCGGTTTTTCGGTGCGTGCGGTGTAGGCGATGGTCATGCCAAAGGCCTGCGCTCGGCGGGCGATGGCTTTGCCAATGCGCCCCAGGCCGACAATGCCCATGCGTGCGCCGGAGACCTTGCGACCGAGCGCGATCGGACCATCAGGCCAACGGCCCGCCCGTACAAAGGGGTCCGCCTCGGTCAGGCGGCGGCCCACGGCGAGTACCAGCGCCAGGGCCAGATCGGCCACATCGTCGGTGAGGACGTCCGGGGTGTGGGTCACAGGGATGCCGTACTCCAGGGCTGCAGACACATCCACGCCGTCATAGCCCACCCCGAAGACCGAAACCACCTTGGCCTGGGGCAGTTGTGAAAGCAGGCCGCGAGGCACCACGGACTCTCCGGTGGCAGCCACACCCTGGATGCGAGGGGCCAGGGCGACAAAGCCCTGTGGGTCGAGTTCATGGATGCGGTCGTGAACGGTGTACCGACTCTCCAGCGCTTGTCGGTAAAAGGGGTGCAGCCTGGCCACCGCCAGCACATCAGGTTTGGACACAATCACACTCCTGCATTCGGTATGGCGCCAGGGCCGGAACCGACAATTGAGATCATCACCAGGGCCTGCTGCGCAGGGTCGACCGGTGGGCCTTGACCAGAGGATAGCGCGATCGGTTCAAAGAAAGAAATAGAACCATACGACGAGTTGCATCCGGCGCAGACCGTCCGCACGCCCGATCAGCCGGCCGGAGGCGTCATACAGGCGCTCGCCATCCATGCGACCCATCAGGCTGCCCGATGAACTGTACAACCGCTCGCCATCGATACGGCCCATACTGCTCCCGCTGGCACTGTAAATGCGGTCCCCTTCAATCCGCCCCAGCAGACGCCCGCTGCCATCGTACACACGGCCGGCTTCAATGCGTCCGACCATGCGTCCGGAGTCGTCGTACACACGTTCGGCCTCGACCCGCCCCAGGGCACGGCCGCTGCTGTCGTACATCCGTTGCGCCTGGACGCTGCCCGCAGACCAGGTCAGGATCAGCGCCGCCAGAAAGCCACAAGTCCACCGCCATGGCAGCGACCGCAAGGCCAGCAAACCGGCCAGCCACCCGGGGCGCAGGGGCAGCGACAACGGCGTACCGGGACAGGCTTCAGAGACTGGAAAACACATGGCGGGATCCTTGCAGGGTCAGGCTTGTAACAGAGGGGGCAGGTCCTTGAGGCTGTCCAGCCACGCCAACGCCGGGGTGTTTCGGATCGGCTCGCCGTGGTTGTAGCCATAGGTCATCAACACCACCGGACAACCGGCAGCGTGGGCAGCCTGCGCGTCATTGCTCGAATCGCCCACCATCAAGGTCCGGGATGTCTGCGTTCCCAGCGCGGCACAGGTATTCAGCAGGGGCAGGGGATCGGGTTTGCGGCGTTCGAAGCTGTCGCCCCCATACACCCGTTCAAAAAAATGCCGCAGACCCTTTTGCTCGAGCAGGCGCAGCGCGAAGTCCAGCGGCTTGTTGGTCACGCACGCGAGCTGCAGGCCCAGCGCGGCCAACGCTGACAGACCCTCATGCACGCCGGGATAGGGCTCGGCGTGCAGACCGTTGGCGGCTTGGTAATGCTGCTGGTAGAGTTGTTGCGCGTGAGCCAGCTGCTCGTCGCTGGGCGAGGCGGCGGTTTGGCCAGAGAGTGTGCAAGCCACCTGCATCTGGTGGGTCAGGACAGTCCGGACCAGGTGGGACGAGCCCTTGCCCACGCTGCGCCCGATCAGTTCGGGGGTCGCTGCAGGCAGTTGCAAGGCCTTCAGAACCTGGTTGAGCGCGATTTCGAAATCACCCAGGGTATGGACCAGGGTCCCATCGAGATCGATGATGGCGGCTTGAAGCTGGAGTTTGCGGAGAGACATTGATGAGATTGTTGCGCACTCGCGTAGAGTCAGCATAAAGTGTTTTTCCTGACATGCTGACTTACTGAGGCCACCCATGGGCATCCAACAGATTGGCGACACCGTGATTGAAGCATGGCATCGATTGCGCTGTCACTGCGGCTCGGTGGTGCTGCAGTTGCACCTTCCGGAGGGTATCGTCAACCCCAGGCACTGCGACTGCTCCATGTGCAGGCGCAAAGGGGCCCTCATGGCCTCGGTCCCGCTTGACGGGATCCGGATCCTGCAAGGGCAAGAGCACCTGAGGCTCTACCAGTTCAATACCCGGGTTGCCAAGCATTTCTTCTGCGGCGTTTGCGGCATCTACACCCACCACCAAAGGCGCTCATCGCCCGATCAGTACGGCTACAACGTCGGGTGCCTTGAAGGCGTCAATCCTTTTCTGATCGCGGATGTCCCGGTCAACGACGGTGTTCACCATCCTGCCGACAGGGCGAACAGCGGCAAGCCCTGATGGCGTCTGAGGCGCCAGTGCGGCCGCCAGGCGCGAGAGTCATGTGCAGGCGTTGTCCGTCCTGCGCCGGCAAGCGCCGTCAGTCGGCCACCTTGAGCATGATCTTGCCAATGTGCCGGGACGATTCCATCAGGGCGTGCGCCTGGTTGGCCTGGGTCAGATCGAACACCTTGTGGATGACGGGCTTGACGGTGCCCGCCTCCAACAGGGGCCAGACGTGCTCCTGCAACTCACTGGCCATCCGGGCCTTGTCTTCGGCCGAGCGGGGACGCAGGGTCGAGCCAGTGAAGGTCAGGCGCTTGACCATCAGGGACATCCAGTCGACCTCCACCCTGGAGGGCTGCAGGAAAGCGATTTGAACCAGCCTTCCCTCCACCGACAGCACTTGCAGGTTGCGTTGCATGTAGCTGCCCCCGACCATATCGAGCACCATGTCCACACCTCGCTTGCCGGTGTGCTCCAGAACCACTTCAACGAAGTCCTGCGTCAGGTAATTGATGGCCACATCGGCCCCCGCATCAAGGCAGGCGCGGGCTTTGTCTTCATTGCCCACGGTGCACAGCACCGTGGCACCAAAGGCGTGGGCCAGCTGGATGGCGGTCAGGCCAATGCCCGACGAGCCCCCATGCACCAGAAGGCGCTCTCCTTTTTGCAATTTGCCGCGCTGGAACACATTCGTCCAGACGGTGAAGTGGTTTTCCGGCAAAGCCGCTGCCTGCAGCATGGAAAACCCTTTGGGAATGGGCAGTGCCTGCCCCTGCGGCACGGTCACATACTGGGCATAGGCACCTCCGTTGGTGAGCGCGCAGAGGGCGTCTCCCACTTGCCACCGGGTCACGCCCTCGCCCAGGGCGACCACTTCACCCGAAACTTCCAGGCCAATGATGGGGGAGGCTCCAGGCGGTGGCGGGTAGCGACCACTGCGCTGCAGGCAATCGGGGCGGTTGACGCCCGCATAGGCGACTCGCACCAGCACCTCGCCGGCTGACGGCTGGGGCACGGCGCCATGGGCGGGGACCAGCACCTCGGGAGCGCCGCCCTGGCCGTGGTCGACAAACATCATGGTAGAAGGTAATGTCATTGAATGATTCACCGGAGGTGGAACAAAGAAGGAGGAGTCTGAGATTAATCGACGCCCAATGGGTTCTCATCGCAAGATGAATGCAAACCAGCCTATCGGGGCGACATCGAAACCAAAGAAGCCCAATACACACACAAGCCTTTGCATAGATGGCGAGAGATGATAACAACCCCCCTTGAGGGTAGTTTGTCAGGTCTTCGAAAGATGAAAGAACGGTGATTGCAGGCAGGCCTGGCCTCATGGCACC
>CAYMMK010000087.1:0-9813 GCA_964391575.1 uncultured Limnohabitans sp. | reverse complement strand
GAACGGCAGCTTCCCAAGCTTCATACGAGGGTTCGATTCCCTTCACCCGCTCCACAAAGACAAAGGCCCCGCATGGGGCCTTTGACGTTTGTGCCTATCCGCAGGTTCAGAAAATCAGCTTCACGCCCGTCTTGGACTGGATGAACTCGGGCGAAACGCCATCGGCCAGTTCCACCACCTTCAGGCCTTGTTCGGTCACGTCCATCACGCCCAGGTCGGTGATGATGCGGTCCACCACGGCCTGGCCGGTCAGCGGCAGCGTGCACCGGGGCAGGATCTTGAGGTCTTCGGTGCCATCCTTCTTTTTGGCGACGTGCTCCATCAGCACGATCACGCGCTTGACACCCGCCACCAGGTCCATGGCGCCGCCCATGCCCTTGACCATCTTGCCGGGGATCATCCAGTTGGCCAGATCGCCCTTGTCGGTGACCTGCATGGCGCCCAGGATGGACAGGTTGATCTTGCCGCCACGGATCATGGCAAACGACTGGTCGGAGCCGAAAATCGACGAGCCCTTGATGGTCGTCACCGTCTGCTTGCCGGCATTGATGAGGTCGGCATCCACTTCATCCTCGTAGGGGAAGGGACCGATGCCCAGCATGCCGTTTTCACTTTGCAGCCACACCTCGATGTGATCGGGCACATGGTTGGCCACCAGCGTCGGAATGCCGATGCCAAGGTTGACGTAGAAACCGTCCTGCAGTTCGGAGGCCGCTTTGGCGGCCATTTGGTCTTGGGTCCAGGGCATGTCGATCTCCTCAAACTTTACGGTCACGCGTAGTGCGCTTTTCGATGCGCTTTTCGGGCGTGGGGTTGTGCACGATGCGGTGCACATAGATGCCCGGAAGGTGGATGTCGTCGGGGGCCAGTTCGCCCGTGGCAACGATGCGTTCGACCTCCACCACGCAGATCTTGCCGGCGGTGGCGGCGGCCGGATTGAAATTGCGCGCCGTCAGGTTGAAACGCAGGTTACCCGAGCGGTCGGCCACATCGGCCTTGATCAGGGCGATATCGGGCACCAGCGAGCGCTCCATGACATAGGTCTCGCCGTCGAATTCGCGCAACTCCTTGCCGTCGGCCACCAGGGTGCCCACACCGGTCTTGGTGAAGAAGGCCGGGATACCCGCCCCGCCGGCGCGCAGCTTCTCGGCCAGCGTGCCCTGGGGCGTAAATTCAAGCTCGAGTTCACCGGCCAGGTACTGACGCTCGAACTCCTTGTTCTCCCCCACGTAGGACGAAATCATCTTCTTGATCTGGCGGGTTTCCAGCAGCTTGCCCAGTCCAAAGCCGTCCACACCGGCATTGTTGGAAATCGCCGTCAGGTTTTTCACACCGGTGTCGCGCAGCGCGTCGATCAGGGCTTCGGGAATGCCGCACAGGCCGAAACCGCCCACGGCGAGCATCTGGCCGTCAGCCACGATGTCCTTGAGCGCCTCGGCGGCAGAGGGAAAGACTTTGTTCACTCGGGTCTCCTGTCTGGGGATGGATGGCACTACGATACTACGTATTGAAATACGTAGTTTTTCGTAATGGACAGCCCTGAGAGTGCCAGCCTGGACATCGACTACCGACTCGCCTTTGACCTCGCCCCGGTCGGCATGGTGCTCTCGCGCAACCGAACCATGGTCGACTGCAACCAGCGGGTGTGCGAGATGTTTGGTGTCGGCCGCGAGCATCTGATCGGCCAGAGCTTTCAGCTGCTCTACCCCAGCGCCGACGAGTACGAGCGCACCGGCCAGCGCATCGCCCCCATCCTCAACGCCAATGGCGTATATGCCGACGACCGGGTGATGAAGCGCGTGGGGGGACGCCTGCAGGGCGAGACCTTCTGGTGCCACGTGACAGGCCGGGCCCTCAACCGCGAGGCTCCGCACGAGGCGGGGATCTGGACCTTTGAGGACCTCTCGGCGCGCAAACCGGTCAAGGCCGAACTCACGGCCCGCGAACGCGAGGTGGCCGCACACCTGATGGCCGGACTGACCAGCAAGGAAATCGGCCGGGCGCTGGGCATCAGCCATCGTACGGTGGAGATCTACCGGGTCAAGCTCATGCGCAAGTACCAGGCCGGCAGCGCCGCCGACCTGATCCACAGGTTGTTGCGCGGCTGAGTCAGGCTTTGGCTTCAACCACTTCCGCCACGCAGCGGAAAGCGTCAATGGCCGTTGGAAAGCCGCAGTAGACGGTCGCGTGCAGCATGACTTCGCGCAGCTCTTCGGGTGTCACGCCGTTGTTGAGCGCGCCGCGTACATGGGCCTTGAGCTCGTGCTGCTTGCCCTGCGCAGCCAGCATGGCCACGGTGATGAGGCTGCGCGATTTCATGTCCAGCCCCGGGCGTTGCCAGACATTGCCCCAGGCATTGCGGGTGATGAACTCCTGCATGGGCAAGGTGTAGTCGCTGGCCCCGCCAAGGGCGCGGTCGACATACTCGCTGCCCATGACCTGGTTGCGGGTGACCAGGCCAGCCTGCAAGGCGGCGTCCTGGGGGAGGTCTTTCTGTGTTTTGGGCATGACAGGCTCCTGCAATGAGCCCTGAGCATAATGCCAGCCAAGGAGAACTGCATGAGCACCCGCTACCCCCACCCCGAAATCAATGACCTGCCCGAAGACCTGCGCGCCAAGATCCTCGAAGTGCAGGACAAAGCCGGTTTCGTGCCCCATGTATTTCTGGCGCTGGCCCGACGCCCGGCCGAGTGGCGGGCCTTTTTTGCCTACCATGACGCACTGATGGTGCCCGAGTCGGTGGGCCGCACCAGCAACCTGACCAAGGGCGACCGCGAGATGATCGTCACCACGACCAGCGCGGCCAACAAGTGCCTGTACTGCGTGGTGGCCCACGGCGCGATCCTGCGCATCTACGAAAAAATGCCGCTGGTGGCTGACCAGGTGGCCGTCAACTACCGCAAGGCGGACATCAGCGCGCGCCAGCGCGCCATGCTGGACTTTGCCATGAAGGTCTGCACCGCCTCAGACCAGGTCGACGAGGCAGACTTTCAGGCCCTGCATGCCCAAGGTTTTGATGACGAAGACATCTGGGACATCACCGCCATCACCGCGTTTTTCGGGCTGTCCAACCGTATGGCCAGCGTGACCGGCATGATGCCCAACCCCGAGTTCTACCTGATGGGCCGGGTACCCAAGTCCCCACGCTGAAGTTCAGGGCCGCGCCTGCAGGGCCGCGCCCTGCCCGACCAGGGCCCAGACCAGCTCGAGCAGGGCCTCTTCGAGAGCGGGGCTTTGCAGCAGGGGCGACTTCTCCAGACTGGCGCTGCGCAGCGTGCCGATCACCGAACGTGTCAGCACAAACAGCTGCGCCGTGCCCAGCGGACGCAGCTGCGGGTGGCGCAGACGCTCCAGAAATAACGCCAGACGCTCCGACACCTGGCGCACTGCGCCAGCGGTTTCTTCAGGCTTTTCCTGATCCCAGGCCAGCCGCACCAGGCTGCGGGTCCAGCTGCGACCGCCGGCAAAGCCCTGGATCAGGATGCGCAAGATGCGGCGGATGAACAGCCGTGGATCGGTGTCTGCGGCTTCGGGGTTGAGCTCGATCTCGGCCAGGCAGCGTTCGAGCTCCTCGAGCACCAGATCGCGACCCCGCGCCGCCATGGCCTGCACCAGCACCTCCTTGCTGGGAAAGTACTGGTAGAGCGTGCCGATCGAGAATCCGGCTGCCGCGGCCACCCTGTTGGTGCTCAGTCCGGCCTCGCCGTCCTTGTCCAGAATCTGAGCAGCGGCCTTGAAAAGGGTCTGGATGGTGTGCTGTGCCCGTGCCTGGGTCGGCTGACGGCGCAGGTTTTCCGGGGCTTTGCGGGGAGAGTCGGGTTTTTGGGCGGGCATGAAAGCAGGGCCTGAAAAATATGAGCCGTAAGCGAGTGGACGGGGCCGGTCAAACCTGAATAATGCTCATATTTACAACTTGCTGCAACCCGCCGATCTTCATGACCCTTGCAATTCCCCAGAGCACCCACCATACCCTCACCGTCAGGCGTCTGACGGTGGACCTCTCACAGGGTTTCAACCGCCACTGGAATGGCGGGGATGCTTTTTTGACGGCCTTTTGCAATGCGCTGTCGATGAGCTTTCCGGTGGGCGAGCAGTTCTTCATCGACGCGGTGCGTGAGGGCGCCAAACACCTGGGCGACAGCCCCGAGCATGAAGCCCTGCGCCAGACCGCACGCGGCTTCATCGGCCAGGAAGCCACGCACCGGCACCTGCACAGCCTGTACAACGCGCATCTTGAAAAGCAGGGTCTGGTCAACCATTGGGGGCCCCGTGCGGCACGCCGCCTGGAAACCGGGCGCCGGAAAATGTTCAGGACTTCGGCCAAAGGCCATCTCCACGAACTGGCCATTACGGCCGCCTACGAGCACTTCACGGCCCTGTTCGGCGATCTGACACTGGAACATGTCGACCAGCCCGGAGACTGGTTTGCCAACGCCGATGAGCCCCTCAAGACGCTGTGGCGCTGGCATGCCGCCGAGGAATCCGAGCACAAGTCCGTAGCCTTTGACCTGTATGTGGCGCTGGGCGGCAACCACACCTGGCGCATGCGCTGGTTCAATTACGTGGTGGTGCAGTTCACCCTCGACACGCTTCGGCAGACCGTCAATAACCTGTGGCGCGACCGCACGCTCCACAAGCCCTCCACCTGGGCTTCGGCAGCCCGGTTCCTGTTCGGTCAACAGGGTCTGCTTCGGCGCATTGCCCAACCCCTGAAGGCCTACCGCCGCCCCGATTTCCACCCGACACAGGTGGGGCATTCCGACCTGGCCAGTCAGTGGCTGAACAACCATGCCAACCAGTGGCGTGCCGTTGGCGCAAGCGCGCAGGCCTGATCAGTCTGCGACCAGCGCCCGTATCCAGTCAGGCAAGGGCACGGATTTCTGCTGCGGAAAATCCACCCAGACCGTGGTCGCCCCACCGGCAGCAAAAATAACACCCGGCTGATCCGTGCGACCGAGCGTGCACCAGCTCTCGAAGGTGCTGCGGCCGGGGTCGCTGACGTACATCCTCGCCAGAATGTCGCCTGGATACTCGAACTGGCGGTAGAAGTTGCAAAATGCATTGACGATCACCGGCCCTGTCCCTTGGGGGCCGGGGACACAGCCAATACGCCGGAACCAATCGATGCGGATGGTCTCCAGATAGCGGAAATACACCGTGTTGTTCACATGACCCATGGCATCCATATCGCCCCAACGGATGGGGATCACCATCTCGTTGACCAGCTTTTTCTTCTCGGGCAAATCCAGACGCATTGCAACCTCCTCAAACAGCAAATCCGTCGTCCGCTGCGATCACCGCACCGTTGATGAAATGGCTTTGATCGCTGGCCAGAAGCATCAGCAGGGCATCAAGATCCTGGGGCTGTCCCACCCGCTTGCGCGGCAGCATGGCTATGAGTTTCCGGCCCTGATCGGTCTGCCAGTGGTGGTGGTTGATCTCGGTGTCGATGTAGCCCGGACAAATTGCATTGACATTGATCCCGTACTTGCCCCACTCCACCGCAAAGGCCTTGGTCATCTGGATCACGGCCGCCTTGCTCATGCAATAGACCCCAATCTGCGGCAGGACCTTGAGGCCGGCCATCGAGGCGATGTTGATGATGCGTCCCCCGGTGAAGCTGCCTGGCGCGGCCCCCTTGGCCCGCGCCAGCATGCGCTTGCCGACTTCCTGGGCGACAAAGAATGCACCCCGCACATTGGTGTCCATGATGAACTCGTAGTCGGCTTCAGTGACATCCTGGATACGCTGCGTGGTACTGACCCCGGAGTTGTTGACCAGAATGTCGATGCTGCCCATCTCGGTCTCGGCATGGGCCACCGCCGACTGGATGCTTTGCAGGCTGGTGACGTCCAGGGCCACCACATGGGCGTTGCCGCCAGCGGCCTCGATTTCGCTGCGCAGCAGCTTGAGCTTTTCTGTGCGCCGGCTGGCCAGCACCACGCCAGCACCCGCCTGCGCCAGCGTACGGGCAAACTGGGCCCCCAGCCCGCTGGAAGCGCCCGTGACCAGGGCCACACGCCCCGACAGATCGATTTCGTAGCCCATTTCTGCTCCTTTCGAAGGACAAGCTCCATTGTGCGTCGAAGGCTTGTCCTGGCCGAATAAAATGAGTCACAGGCCCGACAGCCAAATGTTCCCAACCACCACATCCCCCCTATGAGCCCTCAAGAAATTCTGGACACCTACGGCCCGCGCGAAGCCATGGCATACGACGTGGTCGTGGTGGGAGGCGGTCCGGCGGGTCTGTCCACCGCCATCCGCCTCAAGCAACTGGCGGCCGAAAAGGGCCAGGACGTTTCGGTCGTGGTCCTTGAAAAAGGTGGCGAGCCCGGTGCGCACATCCTCTCGGGCGCCATCATGGACCCGCGAGCCCTGACCGAGCTGATCCCCGACTGGAAGGCACTCGGCGCCCCCCTGAAGCAGCCGGTCACCGATGATGCATGGAGCTTCCTGTCTGAAACCGGTGCCGTGCGTACACCCCGCGTATTGCTGCCCGAGTGTGCGCAAAACCACGGCAACTACATCATCAGCCTCTCCAACTTCACCCGCTGGCTGGCTGAGCAGGCCGAGAATTTGGGTGTGGAGATTTTCCCCGGCTTCACTGCCGCCGAAGTGCTCTACAACGAAGACGGTAGCGTCAAAGGTGTGGCTACCGGCAATATGGGCATTGGCAAGGATGGCGAGCCCACCGAGAGCTTCCAGTTGGGCATGGAACTGCACGCCAGGTACACCGTGTTTGCAGAAGGCGCACGGGGCCACCTGGGCAAACAGCTGATCGCCAGGTACAAGCTCGACGAAGGCCGCGACCCGCAGACCTACGGCATTGGCATCAAGGAGGTCTGGGAAATCGACTCCTCGCGCCACACCCCCGGCTTTGTGATGCACACTGCCGGCTGGCCGATGAACAATGACACCTACGGTGGCGCTTTCATGTACCACATGGAGGACAACAAAGTCGCCATTGGTTATGTGGTGGGCCTGGACTACGCCAACCCCTGGCTCAGCCCGTTTGAGGAATTCCAGCGCTGGAAGACCCACCCCAACGTCAAGTGGTACTTCACCGACGACCAGGGCGAAGTCAACGCCAAGCGCATCGGCTACGGCGCCCGCGCCATCACGGCTGGCGGCCTGATGAGCCTGCCCAAAACCGTGTTCCCGGGCGGTGCCCTGGTCGGCTGCGATGCCGGCTACCTCAATGTCAGCCGCATCAAGGGCAGTCACGCCGCCATCAAGAGCGGCATGCTGGCTGCCGAGGCCGCCTACGAAGCCCTTGTCGCCGATCGCCAGCACGATGAACTCACCGCCTACCCCGAGGCGTTCAAGGCCAGCTGGCTCCACACCGAACTCCACAAGTCCCGCAACTTCAAAAGCTGGTTCAAGAAGGGGCTGACCGTGGCCACCCTGATGAACGGCTTCGAGCAATTCGTGCTGCGCGGGCACATTCCCTGGACGCTGCGCCGGGACAAGCCCGACCATGTCTACCTCAAGCCTGCGGCGGAGTGCGAAAAGATCGAGTACCCCAAACCCGATGGCAAGCTCACCTTTGACCGCCTCTCCAGCGTCTTCATCAGCAACACCAACCACGAGGAAAACCAGCCGGCACATCTGACGCTCAAGGACGCATCGGTGCCGGTGGGCATCAACCTGGCCCGCTTTGGCGGCCCGGAGAGTCGCTACTGCCCGGCCGGGGTGTACGAGTACGTCAGGAATGACGAGGGCGCCGACCGCTTGCAAATCAACGCCCAGAACTGCGTCCACTGTAAAACGTGCGACATCAAGGACCCGACGCAGAACATCGTCTGGGTGACCCCCGAGGGCGGCGGCGGGCCCAACTACTCGGGCATGTGAGAAGTCCTCAAGGGGTCTGACAGGCCTTGCCCGTGCCTGGCCCCGGAGGTCACCGGGCGCGCTGCTGGACCCCCGCAAAAACCCCGATGGTCGGCCCGGGGCAGCGGTTCATAATCGTCGGGTCAGGCCTGCAGCGGCCTGTTTCACACCCTTCGAGGAGACATCCAATGAAACCGAGCAAGCTTTTGTTGATCCTGGGTCTGGCGTTTGGCGCCATGAGCGCCGCAATGGCCCAGCAGGTGGTCATGCGCAATGCCATTTCGGTCGCACAAAACTCCCATGCTGGAGAAGCCATCGACACCCTGGCCCGTGAGGTGGAAAAACGCACCAACGGACGCATCGTCATCAAGAACTTCTACTCCGGCTCGCTCGGTGGCGAGCGCGAAGTGATGGAGTCGGTCCAGCTGGGCACGCAGGAGCTGGCCCACAACTCCACCGGCCCGGTCCCCAATTTCGTTCCCGAGACGCGCATTCTTGACGTCCCCTTCCTGTTCCGTGACAAGGCCCATGCGCGTGCAGTGCTTGACGGCCCGATCGGACAGGAACTGCTCACGAAATTCGAGTCCAAGGGGTTCAAGGCCCTGGCCTGGACCGAAAACGGCGTGCGCCACATGACCAACAACAAGCGCCCCATCAACGAGCCCAACGATCTCAAGGGGCTCAAGATGCGCACCATGGAAAACCCGGTCCATGTGGCCGCCTACAAGGGCCTGGGCATTGTGACCACCCCGATGGCCTTCCCCGAGGTCTTCACAGCCCTTCAGCAAGGCACGGTGGACGGGCAGGAAAATCCGCTCTCGGTGATCATGGCGGCCAACTTCGATCAGGTCCAGAAACACCTCACCCTCACCGGACATGTGTACTCGCCGTCGGTGTTCCTGATGAACAAGGGTGTCTGGGACAAGCTCAGCGCCGGTGACAAGCAGATCTTCCTGGACGCGGCCAAGGAGGCCGTCAAGGCCAATCGTGCCCGCGTGGACAAGGACGATGCCAATGGCGTGGCCGAGTTGCGCAAGAAGGGCATGACCGTGATCGAAAACGTGGACAAGTCCAAGTTCATTGCCACCCTGGGCCCCATCTATGCCGAGTTCGAGAAGCAGTTCGGCAAGGCCAATCTGGACCGCATCCGCAACTACAAGTGATTTGAAGCGAAGCCATTTCTTACGCCCGCCCGGTGGTTTCTGGCGGGCGTTTTTCGTTGGTGCAAGAGAAGATGCGATGAAACAGCAGTTCCTACGCTTTGAACAGTGGACCACGTCCATTTCGATGTCGATCGCCTGTGTGATGTTGGCCCTGGCCTCGGCCTTTGCAATTCACCAGATCGTGACCCGGTTCATTCTGGAGTCGCCTGCCGAATGGACCGAGGTGCTGATCCGCTTCAGCCTCATCTGGATGGTGTTTTTGGGCATCCCCACAGCTTTCCGACAGGGTGCCATGGTCAGCGTGGACATGCTGTACCGGCTCAGTGGCAGCAAGATGCGGCGAGTGCTCGACACTGTGGTTGCCATCGCGGCCCTCGTCCTGTGCAGCGTCATTTTCTGGTGGGGCTGGGACTATGCCCAAAGGGGCAGCGTGCAGTCGATGATCGGTCTGGAAGGGGTATCCATGTTCTGGGCCTATCTGGCCATGCCGGTGGGGGCTGTGTTCAGCGTGATCGGGATTGTGGGCAACTGGCTGGATCCCAAGCGCATGGAACTGGAGTCTGCACAATGAGCTTTGCCATGCTTTTCACCATGATGCTGTGCTTTGCACTGAGCATCTCTGTGGCGGTCTCGATCGGCTTGTCGGCCATCCTGGGCATCCAGATGGCCAACGCCAACATGCTCATTTCCGTCAAGGAAATGTTCAACTCGATCAACAAGTTTCCGCTGGCTGCCATTCCCTTTTTCATTCTGGCGGGCAACCTCATGGAGACCGGCGGCATCTCGCGCCGGCTCATCGAGTTCTCCAAGAGCATCGTGG
>CAYMMK010000086.1:0-10292 GCA_964391575.1 uncultured Limnohabitans sp. | reverse complement strand
TGGGCACGTCGATGCCAGTCTCGATGATGGTCGAGCACAACAGGAGGTTGTAGCGCTGGGCCACAAAGTCGCGCATCACGCGCTCGAGCTCGCGCTCGGGCATCTGGCCGTGGGCCACGGCGATGCGCGCTTCGGGCAGGATTGCTTCGAGCTTTTGCTTGCGGTTCTCGATGGTCTCGACCTCGTTGTGCAAGAAGTAGCACTGCCCGCCGCGCTTGAGCTCGCGCAGCACCGCTTCGCGGATCACGCCCGTGCCTTCGTTGCGCACAAAGGTCTTGATGGCCAGGCGCCGCTGCGGGGCGGTGGCGATCACACTCAGGTCGCGCAGCCCCTCGAGGGCCATGCCCATGGTGCGGGGGATGGGGGTGGCGGTGAGCGTGAGCACATCAACTTCGGCGCGCAGCTGCTTCATGGCCTCTTTGTGGCGAACGCCAAAGCGGTGTTCCTCGTCGATGATCAGCAGACCCAGGTTCTTGAATTGGGTCTTTTCAGAAAGCAGCTTGTGGGTGCCGACCACGATGTCCACCGTGCCATCAGCGATTCCCTTGAGGGCAGCGTTCACCTCCTTGCCGGAGCGGAAGCGGGAAATTTCTGCCACCTTGACCGGCCACTTCGCAAAGCGGTCCTTGAGGGTCTGGAAGTGCTGCTCGGCCAACAGTGTGGTGGGTGCCAGAAAGGCGACCTGTCTGCCGCCGGTCACGGCCACAAAGGCGGCACGAAGCGCAACCTCGGTCTTGCCAAAACCCACATCGCCACACACCAGACGGTCCATGGGGCGCGGGCTGATCATGTCCTGGATGACGGCATGAATGGCCGCCTTCTGGTCAGCCGTTTCCTCAAAGCCGAATTCGTTAGCAAAAGTCTCGTAGTCTTGCGGGCTGTAGCGGAAGGCGTGGCCTTCGCGTGCGGCGCGCCGGGCGTAGATGTTGAGCAGCTCGGCCGCAGCATCGCGCACCTGCTCGGCGGCCTTGCGTTTGGCCTTTTCCCACTGGCCGCTGCCCAGCTTGTGCAGCGGCGCCTCGTCGGCGCTCACGCCGGTGTAGCGGCCGATCAGCTGCAGCTGGCTCACCGGCACATAGAGTGTGGCCTGGTCGGCATATTCGAGGTGCAAAAACTCCTGCAGGGCGGGCGTGCCGTCAGGGTTCTTCTGACCCATGTCCATGTGGACCAGGCCCCGGTAACGGCCAATGCCGTGCGTGCTGTGCACCACCGGGTCGCCCAAGTTGAGCTCGCTGAGGTCCTTGATCAGGGCTTCGACATCGCTGACCTGTTCCTGCTTTTTGCGGCGGCGTGTGGTGACGCCTGCGGCAAAGAGTTCGGTTTCGGTGACGAGGTCGATGCCGTGCTCGAACCAGTGAAAGCCGCTGGCCAGTGCGGCGGTGGCCATGCCGACTTTTTCGTCGCTGTCCACAAACTCTTCCAGGGTGTCGAACACAGGGGGCGACAAACCGCTGGAGCGGACAAAATCGAGCAGGCTTTCCCGGCGGCCATCGCTTTCGGCCAAGATCAGAAGGCGATGGGAGCTGTTTCGCAGATGGGCATGCAGCCGCCACAGCGGGTCCTCGGCTCCGCGCACCACCGTGAGTTCGGGCAAGGCTTGGGCCAATGCGTTGTCGGCCACGTCGTTGCCCTGGCCCGATGCAGGCCGGAGTGCCAGCTGGGCGTGCGCATTGGCCAGTGTGTAGAACTGCTCGGCGCTCAGGAACAGATGCTGGGGCGGCAACACGGGCCGGTCAGGATCGCCCTGCACCAGTCGATGACGATCGCGCGTGTCCTGCCAGAAGCGCTGGAAGGACGGCTCCAGATCGCCGTGCAAGACCAGGGTGGCATCGCGTCCGGCTCCATGAAGGTAATCGAATACGGTGGCCGTCTCTTCAAAGAAGAGAGGCAGGTAGTACTCGATGCCCGCAGTGGCCACGCCGTTACCCATGTCCTTGTAGATGCGACTGCGTGTCGGATCGCCCTCGAGCAATTCGCGCCAGCGGCTGCGAAACCGGCTGCGGGCCGACTCATCCATGGGAAATTCCCGCCCCGGCAACAGGCGCACTTCGGGCACCGGATAGAGACTGCGCTGGCTGTCTGGGTCGAAAGTGCGTATGGAGTCGATTTCGTCATCGAAAAGGTCTACCCTGTAGGGCACGGGCGAGCCCATCGGAAAGAGGTCGATCAGTCCGCCACGCACGGCGTACTCGCCAGGACTGACCACCTGACTGACATGGTTGTAGCCCGCCAGCGTCAACTGGCTCTTGAGCTGGGCCTCATCGAGCTTTTGGTGCAGCTTGAATTCGAAGGTATAGCCGGCCAGAAATGACGGCGGTGCCAGGCGATACAACGCAGTTGAGGCAGGTACCAGCACCACATCGGCTGCTTGCGGATGGGTGTGCTGACGGATCCGCCAAAGCGCCGCCAGCCGCTCGGAGATCAGGTCCTGGTGGGGCGAAAAGGTGTCGTAGGGCAAGGTTTCCCAATCTGGGAACATCACGCAACGCAATCCAGGCGCAAAAAAAACCATTTCGTCCATCAGCCGCTGTGCGTCATTGGCGTCGGCAGTGAAGATGGCGGTCAGATTGCCCAGGGCTTTTTCACGTTCGGCCAGACGGGCCAGAAGAACGGCGTCGGCCGAGCCGACCGGGCGGGGCAGGGTAAAGCGTTGACCAGCGTGGAGGACAGGCAATTGCATGGAACACACAAAGAGGCGCACCCCCCTCCCGCAAGGGTGGGGGGTGCGCGTGCAAAGGATTGACCAATTGTAGGGGTCAGGCGACCACAAGGCGACCACCGCTGCGGTATCCATGCGTGGGTAGTTCAGGGGTTGACCTGCGCAGGGATCTCTACAATCACATGCATGCCCCTGTTTCACGCCTTGGTTCCCTGCGCCGGTTCAGGCACGCGTGCCGGTTCGGCGATGCCCAAGCAATACCGTCCACTGGCGGGCCGGCCCATGGTGATGCATACCCTGCAGGCCCTGTCACAGGTGCCACAACTGTCCAGTGGGTGGGTGGTCGTGTCCCCCGCCGATGATTTTTCCTGGCCTGTGCAGCATTGGCCCCTGCATTTCCAGCGTATCCACTGCGGGGGGAGTACCCGGGCTGCAAGCGTTTTCAACGGGCTTCTTGCCATGCTGGAGGCGGGCGTGGATCCGCAGGACTGGGTGCTGGTGCATGACGCTGCACGCTGCCTGGTCTCGCCGGCTGAAGTTGGTCACCTCATCGAGGTTTGCCGCGACGACCCTGTCGGGGGTCTGCTCGCATTGCCCTTGCCTGATACCCTCAAGTCCGAATCGACGGGACGAGTCAGCCAAACGATTGCGCGCGAACACAAATGGCTGGCGCAAACCCCCCAGATGTTTCGCCTGCAGGTCCTCTGCGATGCTCTTGCAGCGACCGCACAAGTGAACTTTGAGGGTATTACCGACGAGGCCAGTGCGATCGAGCGCTTGGGGCTGCAACCCCGACTGGTGCAGGGATCGGCACGGAATGTGAAGGTCACCTACCCGGCCGATTTCGAGCTGGCCGAGGCCATTTTGAGGAGCAAAGCATGAACCCCGGGTTGATCCACAGCATGAGTGAGAGTCCAGGCGTGAGGGTATGGACATGAACATGCGAATCGGAGAGGGTTGGGATGTGCACGCCCTGGTGCCGGGTCGAAAGCTGATCCTTGGCGGGGTGGAAATTGCCCACAGTACGGGACTGCTTGGCCATTCGGACGCCGATGTTTTGCTGCACGCCATCACCGATGCCGTACTGGGCGCGGCGGCCCTCGGGGATATCGGCCGGCACTTCCCCGACACCGATCCGCAGTTTCACGGTGCCGATTCCAGGCGCTTGCTGACCGAGGCCTTGCGCCGTGTGCGTGCGCAAGGCTGGGAACTGGTGAATTTGGACAGCACGATCGTTGCACAGGCGCCCAGGCTGGCCCCTCACATGCCGGCCATCCTTGCGTCCGTGGCGAGCGCCCTGGATGTGCAGCCAGGGCAGGTCAATGTGAAGGCCAAGACCGCTGAAAAGCTGGGCCCGGTGGGGCAGGGGCAGTGCATCGAAGCCCGGGCGGTGGTGCTTTTGCGTGCTGTTGAAGTGCGTCCTGACCGGGTGGCGGGCCCCGCCAGGTGACCGGCACGCCGGATTGCGGGACACGCCGCACTCAGGGATCGACAGAGGGGATCCACTTGAACTTCATCAGTGCCATCAAGCCGCTGGTGCTGTTGTTGAAAATCGAGAACGTCCCCCCCATGCGCTGCACTGACCGTTCGACGATGGCCAGACCCAGCCCTGAACCCATGGCCGAGGTGCGTGCGGCGTCGACCCGGTAAAAGGGTTGGGTGAGGTGCTTGAGCTGATCTTCCGGCACCCCGGGTCCCTGGTCGCGCACCCTCAGCAACACCCAGCCCTCATGCAACCGCGCGACGATCTCAAGATGGGTGATGCCATCCACCGGAGTTTGACCATAGCGACGGGCGTTTTCGATCAGGTTCGAAAGAACGCGGCCCAGTTCCACGGGATCGGCCAATACGTAAAGGTCTTCCGCCGCATCAATCCTGAAATCCATACGCTGGTGGTTGCGCCACGGTGCGATGCTACGACTGATGGTTGACGCCAGATTGACGGCTTCGAGCTGAGTGCGATCGGGTCTGGCGTAGTCCAGGAACTTGCCGATGATGTCGTCGACTTGCTCGATATCGCCCGCGATGAGTTCCCGGGCCTGGGCGTCGGGAACGCTCATCTCGGTCTCGAGTCGCAAACGGGCCAGCGGGGTGCGCAAATCGTGCGAAATGCCCGCCAGCATCAGGGTGCGCTCCTGCTCCAGATTGGCCAGGCGGTCGACCATGCGGTTGAAGCCGATGTTGACGGCATGCACCTCGCGTGTGGAGACCTCTTCCTTGAGGCGGGCGGCCTCGAATTGTCCCTCGCTGACATGATTGGTGGAGCGCAACAGCCAGCGCAGAGGTTTGTTGAGCCGGCTGGCAATCCATGCCGCCCCCAGCAGAGACACCACCAGGGTCAGGCTCAGCCAGATCAGCCAAGCCGAGCCGTCGGGCTGCAGCCGCGAAGGGTTCATTTGCAACCAGTAACTGTCCCGGCCGATCTCGAAACCCACCCACAGCCCGGTCTTACCGTTCACACTAGAGGCCAGGACAGTGCCCTCCCCCAGACGGGCTGTGACCACTTGTGCCAGTCTGTTCTCGAGCCGTGTGTCGCCGAAAACCTCGATCCGATCGTTGGGCTCGCGCGGGAAAATCTGCACATCCTCCTCATCGGAAAGCATCTTGACCAGCGAGACCCGTGCGATTTCATCCGAATTGCGCAAGGCGTTGCGCGTCAGGTTGACCACAGTCGCGATCTGGTGGGCATTTCGCGTCACCCCGGGTTCGTATTCCTGAGTCAGGAAAATCTGCAGCCAGACCAGCGTACTGGCCAGCACCAGCAGACTGATCAAGAAAAAACTGTGCCAGAAAAAACTGATCCGCAGGAGGCTTTGCCAGCGGCTGCCGATCGAATGGTTGGGTGCAGGGTTCACGCCTGACCGTCGGGGATGAAGACGTAACCCACACCCCAGACGGTCTGAATGATCCTGGGACTGGAGGGGTCGGCTTCCAGCAATTTGCGCAGGCGCGAGACTTGCACATCCAGACTACGGTCAAACGGCTCGAAGTCACGCCCCCGCGCCAGTTGGGCCAGACGGTCACGCGACAAGGGCTGACGCGGGTGTCTGACCAGGGCCTTGAGCATGGCGAACTCGCCTGTGGTTAAGGTCAGGTTCTTGCCGTCACGCGAGAGAGTTCGGTTGCCCAGATCCAGGGTGAAGCCTGAAAACTCGAAGATGCCGCCCTCGCCCACCGGTGCACCGGGGATCTCCTGAAGCGGCCGACGTCGCAGCACGGCCTGAATGCGGGCGAGCAACTCACGGGGGTTGAAGGGTTTGGGCAGATAGTCATCGGCACCATGCTCAAGGCCCTGGATGCGGTCAACGTCTTCACCCTTGGCGGTCAGCATGATGATGGGAATCTTGTTGCCGCCATCGCGCAGCCGCTTGCAGATACTCAGACCGTCTTCCCCGGGCAGCATGAGGTCCAGAACCAAAAGATCCACGCGCTCGCGCTGCATGATGCGGTTCAGGGCCCGGCTGTCTTCGGCCAGCAGCACATCAAAACCTTCTGGGCTGAGAAAGCGGCGAAGAAGGTCTCGGATGCGGGTGTCATCATCAACGATGACGACTTTGTCAAGTCGTTGGTTAGAAGCGCTCATGGGTCCAAATCCATCAGGGCAACGGTTTATTGTGCAGCCCAGCCACCATCCATGTTCCAGGCGACACCGCGTACATTGTCAGCCGCAGGCGAGCAGAAAAACACGGCCAGAGCACCCAACTCTTGCGGCGTGGTGAATTGCATGGAAGGCTCTTTTTCGCCCAGCAGGACCTTTTTGGCCTCTTCGTTGCTCAGGCCCAGGGCCGCGGCCTTGGCGTCCACCTGTTTTTGCACCAGTGGCGTGAGGACCCAGCCGGGGCAGATCGCGTTGCAGGTGATGCCGGTGGTGGCGTTTTCCAGCGCCGTGACCTTGGTCAGACCCACAATGCCGTGTTTGGCCGCCACATAGGCGGACTTTTCAGCCGAAGCCACCAGTCCATGCACCGAGGCAATATTGATGATGCGGCCCCAGCCTTTGCCCTGTTGGGCTGTTTTCATGGCCGGCAAGACGAGCCGGGTGGCATGGAAGGCGCTGCTCAGGTTGATGGCAATGATGGCATCCCATTGCTCGGGCGGAAAATCCTCAATGCGGGCGACATGCTGGATGCCGGCGTTGTTGACCAGGATATCCACCTGCCCAAAGGTGTCAGCCGCAAATCCGACCATGGCTTCGATTTCAGCGGGCTTGCTCATGTCGGCCCCGTGGTAGGCCACCGATGCGCCCAAAGCACTGATTTCTGCCTTGGGGCCCTCGATATTGCCGAAGCCATTGAGGACGATGTTCGCGCCCTGGGCGGCCAGGGCCTTGGCAATGCCCAGTCCAATGCCGCTGGTTGAACCGGTCACCAACGCAGTTTTTCCTTTGAGCATATCACTCACTCCAGATCAATTAGTATTGGAATCCCCGGTGATTATGACGCCGTTGTCGCCCAGTCGGCCCATGCACCCGGGCTCGACTCCCGGAATGTCCAATGCCCAGCCTGCACGAACCCCAGCTTGAATTTGTCGACTGTGCCAACCCTTCGGGCCGGCATGCCATGGCCTGGTGGTCCTGGGGGGACTGCAAGGCCCGTCATGCGGTGGTGTGTGTGCATGGATTGACCCGTCAGGGACGTGACTTTGATGCTCTGGCGCGCGCCCTGGTGGAGCATTCGGACGGATCGCTCCGGGTCATCGCACCGGATGTGGTGGGGCGAGGACGCAGTGATTGGCTGCCTGAGCCAGCGCATTACCAATTGCCTCAATACGTTGGTGATGTCCTGACCCTGCTGCAACATCTTCACCGGCAGCACAGTCTCCACACCCTGGACTGGGTGGGTACCAGCATGGGGGGGCTGGTGGGCATGGCGCTGGCAGGCCAGCGAGACCTGCCCCTGCCGGTGCCTGTGAGACGCCTGGTTCTCAATGATGTGGGGCCGGCCGTGGCGTGGCCCTCGATCGTGCGCATGCAAGGCTATGTGGGGCGCTACGGGACATTTGAAGATCTGGATCAGGCGGCCGCTTACCTGCGCTCGCTGTCAGCCGGATTCGGACCGGTGCCCTGGTCCGAATGGCTGAGCTTGTCCAGACCCATGTTGCGCACCGATCCGCAAGGACGTCTGACGCTGCATTACGACCCGGCCATCGGGGCGTCGATCGCTGCGGTGACGCCCGAACTGGCCCAGGCGGCTGAGGCCACCTTGTGGACGCTTTATGACGCCATCACCGCCCAGGTGCTGCTGCTGCGGGGGGCGCAGTCAGACGTCCTGGATCCGCAGACGGCTCAGGTCATGACCGAGCGCGGTCCGCGGGCTCGGCTGGTGCAATGGGAGGGTGTCGGACATGCCCCGACACTGACCGACAGCCTGCAGATGGATGTGGTGTCCGGTTTCCTGCTTGCTGCATCGCCAGGGGACTAGTGATGCTGCCCGCAGCTGATGTCGCAGCGCAGCCGCTGGTGCTGCGGGCGATCGCCGGAGATGGTCAGACCGAAGAACTCCTGCAACGTGCACGCGCCTTTGCCCACCCCCTGATTGCCGGCGAGCACCTCGATACCGGAGAAAACATCTGGGACCACGCCCAGGCGGTGGCAGGCATTCTGGACATGATCGGCGGCTCGCTGGAAATGCAGGCCGCTAGCTTCCTCGTCTACGCCTGTCCGCATCTCAATCGGCCCCAGGAGGTCATCGCCAAGGCCTTTGGCGCACCCCTGGCCGAGTTGGCAGTCCAGACCAACCATTTGCTGCATGTGCAGCGACTGTCCCGTACGGCTGGGCACGGTGATTCAAGCGCCGACCCACGGCTACAAACCGAAAATGTCCGCAAGATGCTGCTGGCTTTCAGCCGCGACCTGCGGGTGGTCATGCTCAGGCTGGCCTCCCGATTGCAAACCCTGCGTCATCATGCGCAGGTGCGCTTGCAGGTGCCGCCAGCTCTGGCCCGGGAATCCCTGCAGGTTTTTGCCCCGCTGGCCAATCGGCTGGGCATCTGGCAGGTGAAATGGGAACTCGAAGACCTGGCTTTCCGTTTTACCGAGCCCGATACCTACCGCCAGGTGGCCCGGCTGCTCGACGAGAAACGGGCCGAGCGCGAGAGCAACATGGCCGCCTTGGTCCATCAGATTGAACTGGCCTTGAAGGCCCAGGGCCTCAAGGCTCTGGTGCAAGGTCGACCCAAACACATCTACAGCATTGTCCGGAAAATGCGCGGCAAGTCCCTGCCGTTCGAGCGCGTGTTTGATGTACGTGCCTTGCGTGTCATCGTTCAGGATCTGGCCCAGTGCTACCAGGTGCTGGCCTGGGTCCACGAGCGCTTCTTGCCGATCGAGGGCGAGTACGACGATTACATTGCCCGTCCAAAATCCAACGGCTACCAGTCTCTGCACACGGTGGTGCGTGACGACAGTCAGCGTCCGATCGAAATCCAGATTCGCACCCAGGCCATGCACGAACACGCGGAGTATGGCGTTGCGGCTCACTGGGCATATAAGGAGGCTGGTGCGAAGGGGTACGCGGGTGTCAGCGCTGGCGGAGGTTACGAAGCCAAGATTGCTGTTCTGCGCCAGTTGCTGGCCTGGGAGCGTGACATCGCCGGTGAGGCGTCCCAGGCCGGACTGTTCGACGATCGCATCTACGTCCTGACACCGGACGCTGCCATCGTCGATCTGCCGCAGGGAGCAACCCCGGTGGACTTCGCCTACACCGTTCACACCAGCCTGGGTCATCGGTGCCGTGGCGCCAAAGTCGACGGCGTGATCGTGCCGCTCAATACCCCACTGTCCAACGGGCAGACGGTCGAAATCACGGCGGCTCGCGAGGGTGGACCTTCCCGGGACTGGCTCAACGCGGAATTGGGGTATCTGGTCAGCAACCGGGCGCGGGCCAAGGTACGGTCCTGGTTCAACGCCCAGATTGCTGCTGAAAATATTGCCCGTGGGCGCGAGCAGGTTGAAAAGCTGCTCCAGCGCGAGGGCCGCACGTCCATGCGCCTCGAGGAGCTGGCCGCCCAGCTTGGATTCAAATCGGCCGATGGTCTCTTTGAGTTGGTAGGCAAGGACGAGTATTCACTGCGCAACATCGAGGTATTGCTCAAGCCGCCTGAAGCACCCCTGCCACCCGATGAATACCTGCTGCAAAAAAAATCCAGGGGCAGCCGTCACACACCATCCTCAGGGGTGCTGGTGGTGGGCGTTGATTCACTGCTGACACAACTCTCGAAGTGTTGCAAACCTGCGCCACCGGATGTCATCAGCGGTTTTGTGACCCGGGGCAAGGGGGTCAGCATCCACCGCCAGGATTGCAGCAACCTGCGTGAACTGGCCGTAAGGTCTCCGGAACGCGTCATCGACGTCCGGTGGGGTCAGCCCAAGGCCGGACGTGAGAGCAATGTTTACCCGGTCGATGTCGCGCTGCAGGCCCAGGATCGCCAGGGGCTGTTACGCGACATCTCGGAGGTGTTCGCAAAGGAGAAGATGAATGTGATTGGGGTCCAGACCCAGTCAGTCAAAGGGGTGGCCTGGATGACCTTCACCGTCGAGGTGAGCGACTCGGCATTGTTGACCCGGGTGCTGCAACTGGTCCAGGGTGTCCAAGGGGTGCGTACCGCCAGGCGCCGCTGAATTTGCTGGTATGAT
>CAYMMK010000085.1:0-10358 GCA_964391575.1 uncultured Limnohabitans sp. | reverse complement strand
GCTTGCCAACGACACCGATGTGGACAGCGGCGACACCAAAACCGTCAGCGCCATCACGGGCGGCACCGTGGGCGCTGCCAGGGCGGGCCAATACGGCAGCCTCACGCTCAACGCCGATGGCAGCTACACCTATACGGTAGACAACACCAACGCCAGCGTCAAAGCGCTTCGCACCAGCGCCAACACGCTCACCGACACCTTCACCTACACCGTGCAGGATGCCGCCGGCGCCACCAGCACCGCCACCCTCACAGTCACGGTGCAAGGGGCCAATGACGCGCCCAGCTACACCACGCTCGTTGCCAACCAGTTGACCAATCAGAGTGTGGCTGCCGGGGCGGCCATGACGCCCTATACGTTTGGCGTGAACACTTTCCTGGATGCAGACAGCGCAGACAGTGCCACCTACACGGCCACCCTGGCCGACGGCAGCCCCTTGCCCAGCTGGCTGCTCTTCAATCCAGCCACCCGCACCTTCAGCGGCACCCCGCCAGCCAACACTCCTGCCGGCACCTTGAGCGTCAGGGTCACTGACACCGATGCCGGTGGCCTGGCCGCCAGTGGCACCTTCACCATCACCATTTCTGCGGCAACAGACACCACGCCGCCCAAGATTGCCATCGCCCGGACCGGTACGGGCAGTGTCGGACCCAATGGCGAGACCATCAATTTCACGCTGGATGAAAATGCCACCGACTTTGATGTGGGCGATATCACCGTGACGGGTGGCACCCTGTTCAATTTCACGGGTTCAGGCAAGACCTACAGCGCACTTTTCATGCCTGCAGCGAACGCTACTTCGGCCACCATCAGTGTCGCAGACGACAAATTCTCGGATGCTGCTGGCAACCTCAACAAGGATGGTGCCGAATCCAACAACACGCTTTCGCTGAATATCGACACGGTTCGACCGACGGTGATTGTCAGCCGCAGCGGCAGCGGCACCATGACGGGCGCCGAGACCATCACCTTCACGCTGTCCGAAGCATCGACCGACTTCACACTCGCTGATGTCACCTTCAGCGGTGGGACGCTCACAGCTTTCAGCGGTTCGGGAACGTCCTACACGGCAACTTTTACGCCCACGGCCAACGCTTCTGGCACAGCCTCTGTGGGCGTCCTGGCCAACAAGTTCTCAGATGCTGCCGCCAACTTCAATGCCGACACTTTTGACACCAATGATCCCTTTGCAGCCAAGGTGGTCGAGTCCAACAACCAGATCAGCACCGCTTTCAATACGCTGCCAGCAGCGCCGGTGATCAGCCTGGTGCAAGCCGACGGCGCACCTGCAAGTGCGCCTGCATTGACCATCTCGGACAGCACCGCGGGCAATGCCACGGCCAACACGGCCATGACATTCAATTTCGACTTCAGCGCGGCCGTGTCCGGCTTTACCCTCAGCGACATTGAATTCATCGACGCCACGACGGGGTCCAAGCTGACGGGATCAAATTTCACGGGTTCGGGCGCCAGTTATACCGCGCAGGTCACTACGCCCTCCAGTGGTGCGGTGATTGTGCAAGTCAAGGACGCAGCCGCGAGCCTGACTTCCAACACCGCCGTGCAAGCAACCGGAGACTCGCACCTGCAGACGGTAGGCTCCAATGACCTTAGCTACACCTCTACCTCTACCATCGGCCTCCTGGGTTCTACAGGTCAGGCGTACAAGCTGACCAATGGCAACTATGTGTACATGGGGACGGCCGCCGTCGGCTTGACCAACATGCTCAACTCCGTGTCAGTGATCGATCCCAGCGGCAAGGTGATCGCCCATACGTCTGCACCGGATGACACCATGAACGGCAGCATGTACCACGGCTCGGTCGCGCCCATGGCCAACGGCGGTTTTGCAATCTTCTCCGATACCAAATTCTGGGTCTTCGATGCCAATGGTGTGCGCATCACCCCTGATGCTGGTGTAACTTACACAACCAGCCCCACTGCAGGCGGCGCTGTTGAAGCGATGGGTACCTCCAATGGCAATTTCGCCGTGACCTATGCCGACACCACCACCGGTACGCAGCAGTTTTTCTACAAGCTGGTGGACGCCAACGGGCAGGACGTCGGCTCGCCGGTTGCCATCAGCGCGCAGGGTAGCGTTACATCGCTGCAAACAGAAACCAACGGCTACGCCGGTGGCTCGACCAATATCGTCCGCCTCAACGACGGCAAGATTGCCATCGTGTATGGCTCGGGCACCCAAGGTGGCACCATGGTTGTGAATGCGGACGGTAGCGTCATCAACCCGGCCACACCGCTGACGTTCCCCAATGCCGTGGGACCGATGTCCATCATCGCCACCCAGAACGGCGGCTTTGCCATCGCATTCAAGGAAGGTTCGACCTACCACACTCGTGTTTACCTGTTCTCCGCCACCGGCGCCAAGACCAGCGAAAGTTTTCTCACCGGCATGACGACAGACCTTGAACAGGTGAGCCTGGCGCAACTGGACAGCGGGAACCTGGTGTTATCGGTCATCAACAATGAACCGAACCCTTCGAATGGCGGGGTCCATAACAGGATCGCGTTGTTAAACAGCACAGGCACTCCGATAACCGGAGCCGTTTATGCCTTAGCTGGCAGGCCTGCCAACTCCTCTTTGCCGGATACCACCAATGTGTTGATTCCACTGCAAGGCGGCACCTTTGCCCAGCTGACCGACTACTCGGGCAATCTGACACCGTCAGGCTCCGAAGGCACGCCTGGTCAAGGCATCGAAACCCGGATGGCCATCTATGCCCTGACAGGGGGCAGCGTCAGCATGTCCTCCTCATCCGGGTCGGCGCCGTTGTTCGGCAGCAGCAGCAGTGACACGCTGAGCGCCAGCGGTGTCTACCAGGTGGTCGAGGCCGGTGCCGGCAACGACACCATCCTGGCCAGCAGCGGACTGCTCGACTCGCTGGCGCTGGTAGGGACGATCAATGGCGACATGGGGACCGACACTCTGGTGGTCAATGCCAGCAACTACACGCTGAATTTGACCCAACCCGCGACTGCCAGCGCGATCAATGGCATCGAAGTCATCGACCTGGGCAGCAACGCGGGCAATACCGTCGTCATGCATGTGAGTGAAGCACTGCGTCTGGCATCGGGGGAAGCCCAAAACCGTGTGTTTATTGACGGTGACAGCACCTCTACCGTCAAGCTTTCGGCGCAGTACAGCAATGGTTCCGTCAGCGGCAGCTGGAGCAAGGCCACCAGCAATGAGACGGTCAACGGCGTGAGCTACAAGGTCTATACCTACAGCGGCGAGGCCAACCTCAAGGTGATGGTGGAGTCGTCGATCACGTCCATCGTCACCGACTACGTGATGAACAGCGCCGACATCGTCGCTGGCGGGGGTGCGGGTACTCTGACCGTGGGTGACTTCGAAGACCAGAAAAACGCCAGCAGCAACCACCAGACGGTCGACACCACCCCCTTGATTTCGGGCTCGATCCCCGCCTTGCCGGCGGGCGCTTCACTTTCCCTGACCCGAACCGATGTCACGGGGGGCGGCGCACCGGTCAACCTGGGTGCTCTGACGTTGAACGCCAGCAACCAGTGGTCCTACCAGGAAACCACGGCACTTTCAACGGGCAAACGCTACAAGTATGTGGCGGTGCTGACCCTGTCCAATGGCAGCACCATCGCCTCCAACGATTATTCGATCGACATCATGGCAGCGGGCACCAGCAGCGCCACCACGCCCACCTCGCCCACGCCCAGCGCTCTGACCAACAACCCGCCCACGCTGGTGATTACCGACAGCGAGGCTGGTATCGCCAAGGTCGAGACCAGTCGGAACACGACCATCAGGCAGTACTTCACCTTCGATGAGGCCGTGACCGGCTTTGACGCGAGTGACATCGTTGCCACCATCGGTGCAACGGCAGCGACGGTGAGTAACTTCACCAAGGTCAGCGACACCCAGTACTTCGCCGATGTCGCCGTGGCAGCCAACATCGGGGGTGCTCTGGTGGTGGCAGTACGTTCAGGCTCCTTCACCGACACGAATAACGTCGGTGGTGTCGGTGCTGCCAATGTGCAGCACATCACCGATTCGGGCGCACCGAATACATCAAGGGAAAATTGGGCTGTGACTGCGGGCATTTCCGGCCGTGCAATCGAGCTTCTGGATGGCAGCATCGTCTACCTGGCGGGTAACACCAACCAGAATTCCTTCCTGGTCCTGGACAGCACCGGGGCACTCAAAGGCACGGGTGGGATGAGCACCCCCACCCTCAATGGCACGATCCACAAGGCTGACGTGACGGCGCTGCGCGACGGTGGGTTTGCCGTGCTCTCTGGCGGCCAGTTGCAGACGTTCAATGCCGATGGCACCACCAAGACCACAGCGGTCAGCTACACCACCGGCGCTGCGACCAACTCGGGCATCGATGCCGTTCAGTTGTCGGATGGCAAATTCATGCTCTTTTACTACAACAGCTCCAACAGCTTTTGCTACCAGGTGATCAACGCCAACGGCACCCCTGCAGGGGTCGAAACGCAGATGGGACCCACCGGTATGGCCGACAGCTTGGACACGATCAAGGGGGTGATGGATGCGGTCGTCTTGTCCGATGGTCGTGTGGCGGTCGCCTTCGCCGGCATGACGCGGGGGGCTTACCAGTTCTTCAGCGCTACGGGCACTCCAATTGGCGAAGAACAAACCTACATGGTCGAAGGCCGGACCCGCGACATGCAGGCCGTGGCCACACAGGACGGTGGTTTCCTGGTCGCCTCTAGCGAGTACGAGCTGGTGTACTCCACGCCCTCCAACTATTACGTCAATGCCACCAAGTTGTACAAGGTCGATGCTGACATGACGCGCAGCAAACCCACGGTCGTCCAGGCCGGCCAACCCAATGGCAGCTCACTCCCGACCCTCTCCGGCGAGGTGGGCCTGGCGGTGTTCAACGACGGTTCAATCTCGGTGGCCAGTATTTACGATCCGGTCGTTTCACATAACAACGCTGTCGTTAAACACTTCAACTCTGACCTCTCGGGCAAAGCAGGCGCAATCTATGCTTCCGGCGCACTGTCTGCCAATACAGTAGCACTCGCTGCGTTGGACAATGGTAAACACGTTATCTTCTACGATAACCCCTCTAATACGGGTACAACGCAGTACGACATTGTGGGTTCGCAGCTTGGATCCAGAACGATCACCGGCTACACCAGTGCCGAAATCCTGACCGGCGGGGAAGGCGCGGATGAGATCACGGCAGGTGGCGGCGCTGACAAGGTCTATGCCGGCAATGGCAACGACACCGTCATTGTCAACAGTTCCAACCTCACCCAGTTGCTCACCTCTGCAGCAGACACCTGGATCGATGGGGGTGCTGGATCCAACACCTTCAGGATCGATGGCACTGGCTTGACACTGGACCTGACGAGCACGACCCTGGGTCCACGGGTCACCAACTTCAGCAACTTTGACATCAGCGGCTCCGGGGCCAACATCCTCACGCTCAATGTGAGCGATGTGCTGGCGTCCAACACGACCCTGGGCACCAAGGCACACGTGGTCCGGATCGACGGTGATAGCGACGACACGGTCAACCTGCGCAATCTTCTGGACGGCTCAAGCACGGCCGGCGGCACCTGGAGCACCAGCAGCAACACCGTCATCAATGGTGTGACTTACAAGGTCTACAACTACAGCGGTGATGCGACGCTGCAGGTGCTCATTGACGCGGCAATTGGCACCATCGCGGTTGGCCCCTGATCGGACGGTGCAAGTCAGTGTTCGTTGGCATTCCGCTTGGACTTCGCACAAGCTCACGCGCCATATCTGCAGCCGGGCGCTGCTCACACACTCACATTGACCTGGCTGATGTCGCGCCCGAACCAGCGGATGGAGATCTGCGAAAAGTTGCCATCACGCAGGGTCTGGGCCAGGCCTTGTCTGAGCGTCTGAGCCAGGGCCAGGTTGTTTTTATGGACCACGAAGCCGGCCGCAAGGACGGGCGAGAAAGGGGCCGCAACCTTCAGGGGCAGGCGGTCTCGTTCGATGAAATATTCGGCAATCAGCACCTCTTCGAGAACGGCATCAATTCTGTGGGCAGCAAGGTCCGACAAGGCCTGCTCGATCTGGGTGTATGCGACAGCCGACCGACCCAGAGCCTGGGTGGCCTGCTGGTGCACATCGGTCTGGGCCATCACCCCGAGTTTTTGCCCGACCAGGTCGTCCAGGCTCAGAAAATCGCGCCTGTCGCTTTCATGCTGGACGCAGACAATCCGGTTGTGGGCAAAGGTGCGAACGAACGCATAGCGCTGCCGGTTATCGACAGAGGCCAGGATCTGATTGGCAATCAGATCGATCTCGCCGCGTGCAAGCTTGTCGTCCAACGTGGACATCACGCCAGTGTGCACCACCATGGGCAGGTTCAAGGTGCGCGAGATGGCCTGCATCAGCGCCAGGTCAAAACCATCGGGCTGGCCGTGTTCGTTGATGAAGCCAAAGGGCCTGTAATTGCTCAGCAGGCCCACCTGCAAGGGTCGGGCTGGCGCTTGGGCTCTTGTGGGCAAGGCCCAGCCCAGACAGGCCAGGGCGGCGCCTGCAAGAAATTCGCGCCTGGCCTTGGACCTGTGCAGATCAGTCATGGAACGCGCCCTCAAAGCAATGACGCAGCTCGTGCCCCAGATAGTTGTACTGGGTCACAGGGGGCGTGACGATGGTGCACTCGGCCCGTTTGACATTCCAGAATGCGCAGGCCATGGGTCGGGAGCTGGGGGTGATTTTGTGTCCAGTGATTCTGGCGCAATACTCGTGACCGTCCTCGCGCACCAAATAGCGCACCGAAGGTTCTTGGATCACCCGTCGGTTGACATCCAGTGGCACAAACCTGACCAGATCCATCGCTGGCGGAACCAGGGTGGTGCAACCAGCGGCCAGCGACAGCCCCAGCAATGACCATGAACGGGCGCGCAAAACAGGGCTTGGCATCAGGGGGTGTCCTTGCGGATGCAAGCCAAGGTCAGATGGCCCAGCTCTGAGTGCGAAGTGGAAGCCCGCGTCACCATCACGCAGCGCGACTCGCGCACGATCCAGTACACACAGCTTTCTTTGCGCGAGACATGGCCGTCCTTGTGCCTGACCCGGGCGCAATGGTCGGGGGCCGACTCCGAAATGATCCAGGCCATGGTGGGCTGCTGGATTTTCCGTTCTTCCATGCGGGGCGGTGTGACCGGGCGGATGTCGATCAGAGTGTCGCTGTGGGCCTCTGTATGGGCCAGCCAACCCGTGCTGACCAGGCAGAGCGCCACCAAGCGCTGGTACGCACCAACCGTTGGCGTGGCGGCACATTCGGGTGCGCGCAGGCTCACCATCGGTGCGTTGCGCTGATGCGCACCGTGCGCCCCCACAGAGGGGTGTATGCCGTGTTGACCCCGGGGGTCAGAGGCGAGGGCGAATGGATCCGCAGGGCGGGCAAGCGGTCTTCGGCGTTGTAGATGCCCGCCTTGATTTCCCAGCGGTTGTGGGCTTGCCATTGGGCGATCAAATCGACCGTCGAGAACGCTTCGACCCGGGGGGTGACCAGTTCGGGGCTGCGGGTGGCGGTGTTGATCAGGTACACGGGCAGATCCTGATAGGCGCTCCTGTAGCGCCAGATGGCGCCTACATTCGCACGGCCCTGTTGCAGGCTGAGCAGCACCTGTGCATTGAGCCGGGGTTCGACCTGGAAAGTCATGGTCGAGACGCGCCCCAGATCGGATTGGCGAGTCTGCCCATCGTCGCGCCAGGATGCCAGATGGCCGGTGACCAGGGCCTGCAGCCCCAGACGCCCGGCGGCTGTGGGGTGGCGCCAGCGAAGGTCCAGGTCAAGGCCCCGCTTGAAGGTGCGCGCAAGATTGATCAGCGGGACATAGAGCACCACTTGCCCGGTGTCATCGCGGGTGAAATTGTCCAAATAGGCTGCCGGATTGCGGGTGATTTGCAAGGCAGGCGGGGTGCCTATTTGGTCGCGGATGGACACCTGCCAGCCATCCAGAGATACGCTCAGGCGCGGTGAAAAGTCCCGCCGTACGCCCAGCGTCATCTGGCGGGAAGTCTCGGGCCGCAAGGCGCTGTTGCCACTGAGTGTGGTGGGCACCGTGGCCGCGCCCTTGTCGCAGCTTCCAAGCACATCTGCGGCGGCCAGCCGGTCGCAAAAGTCCGGATCGACCTGGGAAGGGTCGGTCAGGTACCGCGCTGGATGGAGTTGGGACACCAGTGGCGCCCGAAACCCGGTCCCAACTGACGCGCGCAAGGTCCAGCCACCGGCCGGTTTGAGCTGGGTGGACAATTTGGCATTGACCGTGTGAAAGCTGTCGTAGCGGTCGGCCCGTATAGAGGCCGTCGACTCCAGCCAGGACTGCCAGGGTGTACGAAGTTCGCCAAATGCGCCCACCACATGACGGCTCAGATCGAACGAGGGCTGTCGGGTTTCAAAGGCGATATTGGTGTAGCGGGTTCGCTCGTGGCGCAGCTCGAGGCCCATGGCCAGCTGGGCCGCCCCGCCCCTCAGTTCGAACAGATCGCGCCGGCCCTGGCCATGGATGCCCGTCAAACTGGTGGTTCCCGATTCGATGGGGTCGGACGACACCAGGGCCTCCAGCGAGGCCTGGAAGGCATCGTTGGCATCGAACCAACCGGCCACCGGTTGCAGGCCGGCGTACAGGGCCGGCGCTATATGGCGTGCATTGCGCCATCGGGCCTGACTTTCGGAATGGTAGGCCTGCAGATCGATTTCCCAGTCGCCCTTGAGGCCGGTCACGCCGGTTGACAAGGTCCGTGTGCTGTGGACAGCGTGCTTGATCGGCCCAGGCAGGGGTGCGGCCCAGTAGGCCTGGGCGGAATCCAGGCCAGCGGCGTCGAGCCAGGGGTCCAGGCCCATGCCCCGCGACACCGACGCCACCCGCTCGGGCCAGAAGCTCACGGCGCTTTGCGCGACCTGGCCGATGTGGACGTCCAGATACCCCTTGAGGTTTGCCCCCAGCACAGCATCGAGCCGGCCGTGGGCTGCAGCACGGTTTTGGGCAGGGTAAAAGGACAGCGTGGGATAGTTGTTGAACAAGCAGGCGTTTGCGGTGTAGAGGGCGTTCCAGCCTGCAGGACAGGGGAGACCTTGCCGGACCCGTTCCCCCCAGACAGGGTTCCAGAATGTGCGCTCGGCCCCGACAAGGGAGGCCTTGGGCGCAGATGGCCTGAGGTTGGCAAAATAAATGGCGTTGTAATTTTGGCCGTGGATGGTCAGGGTGGTCTCGCCTGCAGACAAACTGGGGCGCTGGGCGCCCATCAGGCCCTCGTGGCGGGCTGCCTCGACTTCAAGCCGCAATGCGTAGCCGTCGCGGTCAAGCCGGCCCTTGGCGGTGGTCAGGGCTGCGACCCTGTATAGGCCCGCGTGGCCGGCGGCCTGCGACACATCGACCTGCAGGCTCGAGCCCCGACGGACTTCGCGGGTGATGATGTTGACCACGCCTGCCAATGCGTCCGTGCCATACAGGGAGGACGCACCATCTGAGAGAACCTCGATACGGTCGACGGAAGACAGGGCGATCTGGGCCAGATCCACCCCGGTGCGCTCGGCGCCGCCGATGCCCTGACGCCCATAGGGTGCCACGCGCTGGCCGTTGACCAGCACCAATGTGGCGTTGGGCATCCCGTGAATCGAGGCGTTGCTGTAGCCGCCATTGGCGGCCAGGAACTGGCCAGATTCGAGCAGGTTGCTCATCAACGGCAGCCGCTGCACCAGCGTCACCAGATCGATTGCACCAAGCCGGGTGATTTCGTGCCGGCCCAGCACCAGCACCGGCAACGCTGTGGACTCGACCTCGCGCTTGAGGGCGCTGCCGGTGATTTCGATGTTTTCAAACTGACGAAATGGAACGGGGCTGTCCTGGATGAGGATCGAATCGGACAGGGGGGGCTGCGTGTGGGCCTTGGACGCTGCGATGCCCATCACCACCTGCAACAAGCACAGAGCGGTTTGCTTTGACAACGTGCGCCTGCGGATTTGAAGGGGGGCAAAAACGGATGGCATAGGCCTTGATTATCCAAAATTGCTCCACAAAAGAAGTAACAAGTAGTTAAAACAAATATATATAACTATTTAAATACCTATAAAAACATATCGTGTTTTGAATAAATTGAATCCATCCACCCATCGAGCGGTGTCTTTAACCAGGACGGATTGGAAGCCAACAATGCCGTGGCCTTCCATTCTGTTGCGGCCGACAGCGACCAGTCAGCACCGACCGTGGCCATCGTCAGCGAAAAATTTCGTTCTGCCGCAGGGGTGGCCAACCAGGATGGGCTGGACACCAACAACATTCAGCGGTGGACGCATTCAGCCAACAGCAAAGCTTTTGTGTTGATCGACGCCGATATCCAT
>CAYMMK010000084.1:0-10392 GCA_964391575.1 uncultured Limnohabitans sp. | reverse complement strand
GTGGACGCATTCAGCCAACAGCAAAGCTTTTGTGTTGATCGACGCCGATATCCATACGGTGGTCCCCAAAATGGTTTGAGGGTGCCGACCGAGCTGCACAGACGGCCCTTCAAGCCGACGAGACTCGTCACCCAGGGGACCAATATCCTCCATATGGAGGATTACTTATGGAGGTTTCCGCCGAGATACTTTTCACCGTCTTTGTGCAAAGTGAACCATGTTTTTTTTACTTCCCGTGGTGCTGCTGGCGTTTGTGCTCTTGTGTCTGGCCACCACCGGACTGCGCCGCCCGATCGCTCTGGAGCGCGCCGGACTGTTTCTGTTGACCACATCGCTGCTCACCGCCTTGTTATTCGGTGCCTACCGGTGGTTGGGAGAGCCGCTGGCGTTGGGAGCGCTGGCGAAAATGATGGGCGAAGCCAATTACGCCTTTCTGATTTTGTTTTTGCGTTGGTTGCGCAAGCCCATGACGCGGTCGGACGAGATCCGAGGTTCGGCTCTGGTGGTCGGTGTGGCGCTGTTGCACCTGATGCTCAATCTGTCGCTCACGGGCCAGACTCAACTGCTGGTCATGACGGTTCAGGTGCTGGTGCTGATCGGCTGGCTCACTCTAGAGGCTTGGTGGCTCTGGCGCAAAGAGCCCGTCTTTAGTCGGCTGGTGTTGATGCTGCTGGCAGGATTGCATGGGTGCGCTGAAGCCCTGGGCCGCAGTTGGCTGCTGCTGGCCACCGACGGGCAGCTGGACATGGCTCAACCGGGTTGGACCGACGCCCGCCAGGATTGGCTGTGGGTGACCTTCTTTCTCGGCTTCATGGCCCAGCTGGCTGTGGCTGCGGTCATTACCCAAGCACTGCGGCAAGAGAAAGACCGACTTTCTCGCTTGGTGCATCAGGTGGAAAAAGTCCTCCATGAAAAAGAGGCGCTGCTGATGACTCTGCTGGCTTCGAATGAGGCCCAGAAAGTGCAGCCGCAATTGGCCAGTCTGGCGCATGAATTGCGTCAGCCGCTTGGCGCAATTCAGCTCAATGCCGAGTTCCTGGCCAGCGGTGAAGGCCTCTCAAGAGAGGACGAGCGCAGGGTTTTGCAGGACATCCTGCGAGAAAATCACCGCGCAGTCTCGATCGTGCAGGGCTTGCGTGGCCTGTTCGATCATCAGCCTGTAGCCATGGAGCGGCTGGACATGTCACGGTGGTTGACCGATTGGGTCGACCTTCAGGCACCGGTAGTGCGGCGACAGTTCGGGGTTGACTTGCGGTTGCGGGCGCAACCCGATTTGGTGGTCCGTGGCCATCCGGCCCAGTTGGAGATGGTTTTGCACAATCTGGTCAACAACGCCATTGAGGCCATGCTCTGTCAGCCTGAGCGGGTGATCGATATTGAACTGTACCGGCGCGAGCATCAGGTGTATTTGGCGGTCCAGGACCAGGGTCCCGGCCTCGCGCAAGAGCTGCAGGAAAAGGTCTTTGAGATGAGCTATTCCACCAAAGCCTATGGCATGGGTTTGGGGCTGTGGCTGAGTCGGCGCATTGTTCACCTGCACCGGGGTATTTTGGAATCCGTGCCCGTTCAAACGGGCGCCTGCTTGCAGTTGCGCATACCGCTGGAGAACGTGTGAACGATATCGTCTTGCCCTTGTACCTGGCACTGGCTCTGCTGTTTATCGGCATCACCATCGCAGGTCGTCCAGGCTCCACCACCACTTCTCATCCGCGTGGGTCAGCCGAGTTCTATGGCCAGCTCGGGGGCGTGATGGCCGCGCTGGCGTGTGTGTGTATTGCGCTGGTGCCTGTGGTGGGCCGAGGGCTTTTGCCGGTTTCCACTTTGCTTTTGTGGGTGTCATTCGTGACCACTACGTTGCGTGTGCGGGCCTGGCGAACGACAGTTTCTCCGCGGTTTGCCAAGCGTGTGTTCGCCCTCCTGACAGGTTTGATTGTGCTGATGGTGACGCAGTTTCTGCTCGAACCGGTGCAGCTGCGCCGGGTGATCTTTCAGTACGCAGCCTCACTGGGTCTGCTGGTTTGGATGGTGCAGGAGCTGCGGCTGCTGGCCCGTGAGCAGTCCTCTGCGCAGTTGAGGCTGATGCTCTGGAGTGCGTTGGGGGTGGTGATGGTGCTCAGCTGGTGGGCATGGGCCCTGACGGGCAGCGAAGCGCGTGATCGCTTGTTGCAGATCTCACCCCTGTTTTCCGAGGCCTCATTGGCCTTTGCCATGCGTCTGTTCACCGTAGCCCTGGTGGCGCTGCTCTTGATTGGGGCCAATGGCTTCAATCTCGAGCGCATGGCCCGGCAGGAAGCACACGCCAGCCATCAACACCAGCGGGTGGATGAGCTCAACCAACAATTACAGAGAGCGCTGGTGGCCAAAAACGAAATGTTGCAAGCCTTGGCCTTCAAGGCCCGCGCACAGAACCTGCCTGCGATCATGAATTCTCTTTCGCACGAGATCAGCCAGCCGCTTGGGGCGATCCGCCTCAATGCCGACCTTTTGCTGGCCGAACATGCGCAGATGCCCCCTGAGGAGTTGTCTCATCTGGTCCAGCAATTGGCCCATGGCAGCCAAGCTGCGCATGCGGTGGTTCATGATTTCAGGCGTTTCTTTGCCGGCGCGGGATCTCCGCAAGTGATGGTCAATGTGCCCGAATTGATCGCCGATGTGGTGCGGGGTTTGCACGCCGATTTTTCCCGTCAACAGATCTGGGTGAGTGTCGATGAGGGAGGTCAAGGGACGGTGCTCGGCGATCCGATTCAGCTGGAAGCTGCCCTTGTCGGTATGGTGAGATTCATGCAACACCACTGCAGGGGGCAACAGCAGACGTTGCACCTGGGGTGTACCGAGCAAGGTACACGGGTTCAGTTGCGCGTACGTGCATCGGGCCTGAGCCTGCCAGCTTCAATCTGCACCCAGGCGTTTGAACGTCACGTCCATTCGGACCATTTCAGCCAGAACCTCTGGCTCAGCCGGGCAATCATCGAACATCACGGCGGGTCGATGGACCTGCATATTGAAGGCGGCGACACCTGCGTCAACGCACATATTCCCAAGGCCAAGGACCACTCCAATGCATGAAATGCAAGCTCCTTTGACACACACGCCACTGACCTACAGGTCCAGCAGTCTCTTGGGCCATGTTTACATTGTGGAGGACGATACAGCCATGCGTGACAGCCTGCAGCGTACTGTGCTCAGCCAGGGTCACAGGGTGTACGCCTACGCCGAACCTCAAGCCTTCTTGGATGACATCCAGCGTGTCTTTCCGATGGTTGTTTTGCTGGACATGCGCCTGCCCGCTGCCACCGGCGTTGAAGTTCAGTCCCGTTTGCGCCAACGCGGGATGGATATGCCGGTGATTTTTGTGTCGGGCGAAAGTACCGTTCAACAGGCCGTCGTCGCTATGCAAAATGGCGCGGCCCAGTTTCTCGTCAAGCCGGTCGGTCGTGTTGAATTGTTGGAGGCTGTTCGGCGCGGATTGGCGTCTGATGCCGCCTTGCAGGACGAACGCATTCGCCAGGACTTGCGCCTGGGACGTCTTTCACGACTGGCGCCGCGCGAACGCGAAGTGCTGGCGCTGTTGGTTGAAGGTCGAGGCAATCAGGAAATCAGCGCCCGCCTGGAGATTTCTTATGCCACGGCGAAACAATACAAGAGCAATGTGATGATCAAGCTGGGGGTGCACTCCATGGCCGAGTTGCTGGAATTCATGCGCCGATCTTGAGGCCATCCGCGGTGTCCCTCCTATGACATCTGCCACAACAGGTGGCACTCACAATGCGTCCATCCATAAGGCGAGTCAATCATGGGTGAACGTCTGCGGCAGCTGGGTTACCAAGAATTGCCCGCATCGGTGCGGCCGCTGGCCGACGATATTCTCAAGGTCTCCAGTGCTGGCCTGGGGGGACCCTACAACGCGCTCCTGCGCAGCCCCGACATGGCCCGGCGCTGTTTCGAGCTGCTGGACTACCTGCGGTTTCGCACCTCGGTCGACAAGCGTCTCAATGAGCTGGCCATCCTGATTCAGGCCCGGCTGTCCAATGCCCAGTACGAGTGGTGGGCCCATGAACCGATTGCCCGTCGCGCCGGTCTGTCCGAGGCGGTGATGGCCGATCTGCGGGACTGCCGTCGCCCCGCCAGCCTGCAGGAAGACGAGCAGCTGGTGTTTGACTTTTGCCTGCAGCTGAGCCTCAACCACCGCGTGCCCGATGACCTGTGGAATGCGCTGGTGGCGTGTCTGGGCGAGCAAGCCGCGGTAGACCTGACGGTGCTCTCGGGCACCTATGTGATGGTGTCGATGCTGCTCAACGCCACCGCGGTCGGCATTCCGGGCGGCGGGCCACCACCGCTGCAAGAACTCGATCCCCTGGTGATCCGCCAGCGCCTGCTGGCCTGAACTTCAACTTTTTTCGGAGACCGCTATGTCATT
This sequence comes from uncultured Limnohabitans sp., assembly GCA_964391575.1. Classification (GTDB taxonomy): domain Bacteria; phylum Pseudomonadota; class Gammaproteobacteria; order Burkholderiales; family Burkholderiaceae_C; genus Limnohabitans_A. Next base: position 5,975 of record CAYMMK010000084.1, on the reverse strand, counting down.
GCGCAATAAATTTCGGACCGGCTTGGCGTGGTGTGTGGCAACGCTGGCCCTGCAGGCGGCTGCCCAGGAGTTTCCATCGCGGCCGATCACCCTGGTGATGCCCTACGCGCCCGGCGGGCCGGGTGATGTCATCACCCGCGTGTTTGCCGGCGCCATGCAAAAGACCCTGGGCCAGCAGGTGGTGGTGGAAAACCCGGCCGGGGCCTCCGGCTCGATTGGCACTGCGCGGGTGGCGCGCGCCCGGCCCGATGGCTACACCCTGCTGATGATCCATGTCAGCCATGCCACCAATGTGGCCATGTACAAAAGCCTGCCTTACCACCCGGTCGACGATTTCGAGCCGATCGGACGCGCCACCAGCGGGCCGATGCTGATTGCGGCGCGCAACGGATTTCCGGCCCGCAACCTGAACGAATTTGTGGCCTATGCGCGTGCCAATGCGCCCAGGATCAGTCTGGCGCATGCCGGCGTGGGCTCGGCTTCGCACCTGTGCGGGCTGATGCTGATGAATGCGCTGGGCGTGAAATTCAACGAAATCCCCTACAAGGGCACCGGGCCGGCGCTCAACGATCTGCTCGGTGGGCAGGTGGACCTGCTGTGTGACCAGACCTCCGGCACCGTGCCCTCGGTCAAGGCCGGCAAGATCCAGGCCTATGCCGCCGCCGGCCGCGCCCGGATTGCGTCCCTGCCGGACATGCCGGCCATTGCAGAAGCTGGTGTGCAGGGCGTGGACATCAACATCTCTTTTGGTCTGTACGCCCCCAAGAGCACACCCCGGCCGGTGCTCGAGCGGCTGACGGCGGCCCTGCAGGCCGCAGTGGTGGACCCGGAGGTGCGCCAGCGCCTGGACAGTATGGGCATTTCGGCCGTGCCCGTGGAGCTGGCTCGGCCGGAGGCGCTGCGCACGCACCTGAAAAATGAAATCGACACGCTGGGCGGCCTGCTGACCCGGGCCGGCGTCAAGCCCGAGTGAGCGGCGCAGTGCCGCTGTTGGTCACCCTGGTCATTCAGGCCATGGTGGCCCTGGCCTTGCTGACCTTGCCGGTGATGGCGCCGGTGGTTGCCGGTGACCTGGGGGTGTCGCCTGCATGGGTGGGGCTGTATGTGGCCGTGACCTATGCCGGCGCCATGACCGCCAGCCTGCTGGGCGGCGATGCGGTGCGGCGGCTGGGCGCCATACGGGTCAGCCAGTGGGGCCTGCTGCTTTGCGCGGCGGGCCTGTTGCTGTGCAGTCAGCCCCACCTGGGCACGATGGCGCTCGGGGCGGTGCTGATTGGGCTGGGCTATGGCCCGATCACTCCCGCGAGTTCGCATCTGCTGGCGCGCACCACCCCGGCGCACCGCATGGCCCTGGTGTTTTCGGTCAAACAGACCGGCGTCCCAGTGGGCAGCATGCTGGCCGGTGCCCTGGTGCCGCCTGTGCTGCTGGGCGTGGGCTGGCAGGCCAGCTTGGCGGTGGTGGCGGCGGTGTGCGTTGCGTGTGCCGTGCTGGCGCAACCGCTGCGCGTGGGCATGGACGCCGACCGTGACCGGGCGCAGGCGGTGCACCTGGGCAGCCTGTGGCGGCCGGTGCAGCTGGTGCTGGCCCACCGCAGCCTGAGCACCATGGCGGCCTGCTCGTTCATGTTCTCGATGGTGCAGATGTCGCTGACCACCTACCTGGTCACCTTTCTGACCCAGGACCTGAGCCTGGGCATTGTGGCGGCGGGGCTGGCCCTGTCAGCGGCGCAGGTCGGGGGCGTGAGTGGACGCATCGGCTGGGGCTATGTGGCTGATCGCTGGCTGGGCGCGGGCCGTACCTTGCTGTTGCTGGCAGCCCTCATGGTCGCCTCGGCGCTGGCCACCGCCTTGCTGCGCAGCGACACCCCGCAGGCCCTGCTGGTGCTGATCCTGGTGGTGTTTGGTGCATCGGCGATTGGCTGGAACGGGGTGTATCTGGCCGAAGTGGCGCGGCGTGCGCCGGCCGGGCAGGCCAGTCTGGCCACCGGGGGCACGCTGGCCTTCACCTTTCTGGGCGTGGTCATCGGGCCCCCAGTGTTTGGCGTGCTGGCCACGCTGTCAGGCACCTACCGCACCGGCTTTGTGGCCCTGATGGGCGTGGCCAGCCTGTGCGGGGTGCTGTTGTTGCGGCTGGTGCGCCTGCGCGCGGACTGAGCGGTTTCGGAGTGCGGACCTGACGCCAGTTCGGCGACTCAGGGCAGCAGGTTGGCCTGCAGCGCGGCGTGCGCCTGCTGGTCGGCGTGGTAGCTGCTGCGCACCATGGCGCCCACGGCCGCATGGGTAAAGCCCATTGCGTAGGCTTTTTCTTCGAACATCCTGAACGTGTCGGGGTGCACGTAGCGGCGCACCGGCAGGTGGCTGGTGCTGGGCGCCAGGTACTGGCCGATGGTGAGCATGTCGATGTCGTGGTCGCGCATGTCGCGCATCACTTGCAGGATCTCCTCGTCGGTCTCGCCCAGGCCGACCATCAGGCCGCTTTTGGTGGGCACCTGCGGGAACAGCGCCTTGAACTTCTTGAGCAGGTTCAGCGAGAACCGGTAGTCCGAGCCCGGCCGCGCTTCCTTGTACAGGCGCGGCACGGTTTCGAGGTTGTGGTTCATCACATCGGGCGGGGCGGCCTTGAGGATGTCGAGGGCGCGGTCGTCGCGGCCACGGAAGTCGGGCACCAGCACCTCGATTTGCGTCTGGGGTGACAACTCGCGGGTCTTGCGGATGCACTCCACAAAATGGCCGGCGCCGCCGTCGCGCAGGTCGTCGCGGTCCACACTGGTGATGACCACGTATTTGAGCTGCAGCTGGGCAATCGTTTTGGCCAGGTTGTCGGGCTCGTTCACGTCCAGCGGGTCGGGGCGGCCATGGCCGACGTCGCAAAACGGGCAGCGGCGGGTGCATTTGTCCCCCATGATCATGAAGGTGGCCGTACCTTTGCCAAAGCATTCGCCGATGTTGGGGCAGCTGGCTTCCTCGCACACGGTGACCAGCTGGTTGCTGCGCAGGATGTCCTTGATCTCGTAAAAGCGCGTGGTGGGCGAGCCGGCTTTCACACGAATCCAGTCGGGTTTCTTGAGCACTTCAGCCTGTTCAACCTTGACAGGAATGCGCGAGAGTTTGGCAGCGGCCTTCTGTTTGGCCAGCGGGTCGTAGTTTTCCAGCGTCTGCGCTTCGCGCACGACGTTGCGTTCGGGGGTGGTGCTCATGGTCTGCCTTGAGGGGATGAGGTCCGGCGGGACGGGCCGCTTACAGCCGTGCCACCAGCTGCTCGCCCAGCACCCGGGCCGCTTCGTCCCAGGTGGTCTGGACTCCAATTGTAGAAAGGTCCACCGTCTCGAGGCCGGCATACCCACACGGGTTGATGCGCTCAAAGGGCTCGAGGTCCATGGTCACATTCAGGGCGGCACCGTGGTAAGTGCAGTGGCGGCTGACCTTGATGCCCAGGGCGCTGATCTTGCCCAGGCCGCGAAACGGGTCTTGCGGGTGCAGGGGGCCGGCCAGCGCGGCGTGGCTGAACGGATCGTCCAGCCGCACGTAAATGCCAGGAGCGCCTGTCACGCGGTGGCCCGTCACGCCAAAGTGCGCCAGGCAGCGGATCACCGACTCTTCGAGCTTGTACACGTACTCCTTGATGAAGTAGCCGCGCCGCTGCAGATTGATGAGGGGGTAGGCCATGACCTGCCCCGGCCCGTGGTAGGTGACCTGTCCGCCCCGGTTGGTCTGCACCACCGGGATGTCGCCGGGCGCCAGCAGATGGCCCGCCTGTCCGGCCAGGCCCTGGGTGAAGACGGGCGGGTGTTCGCACAGCCAGAGTTCATCGGGAGTTTCCGGCTGGCGCGCGGCGGTGAAGGCCTGCATGGCCTCGTAGGTGGGCAGGTACTGGGCCCGCCCGAGCTGGCGGATCTGCATTTACAGGACGATCTTGACCATGGGGTGGCCGGTCAAGGCGCGGTACAGGTTGTCGAGCTGTTCCCGGCTGGTGGCGGTGACGGTGATCGTCACGCCCAGGTAATTGCCGCCCTTGCTCGGGCGCAGCTCCATGGTGGCCGGGTCGAAACCAGGGTCGAACCGGCGGGCCACCTCGGCCAGGGCGTCGGCAAACCCGTCGGCCATCGCGCCCATCACCTTGATGGGAAAGCGGCAGGGGTATTCGATCAGCGAGTCCTTGCGCGGATCGCTGCCGGTGGGCGGGTTCGGAGGGGCGCTCATGAATGAATTATCGCCACACCATCACTGCCAGCACGGCGGTCCAGCCCAGCCCCAGGTTGACCATGACCAGCGGGTGAATTTGACCCAGGGCCCGGGCGCCCATGGGCCAGTCCTGGGCCGCCACGGCGCGCGACAGGCGGCGAAACGGGGCAAAGTAAAGGTGGGCAAAGACCAGGCACATCAGGCTGCCCAACGCGGCCATGGCATGCCAGCCCCGGGGCGCCAGCGACAGGTCGGCGGCCCCCAGCATCCACAGGCCACTGGCCAGCAATACCGCAATGGCGGCCCACACCAGCCTGAAAAAGCGAGACAGCACCTGCTGCATCAGCCGCAGTCGGGGCTCGGGCGCGAGCAGGGCGATGGCCGCAGGACGGACCGCCCAGACCATCAGGGTCATGCCGCCGAGCCAGACTACGCCAGCGGCCAGATGCAGCCATTTCATCCATTCGTACACGATGCCACTTTCAAGGGATTGCCATCCGTCAGGATAGACCAGTGTCCGCGTGGCGTCCCGTTCTGCGCGCGGTCACTGGCAGGAGATTAAGGGTTTTGGTGTATATAATGGTTTTCGTGCGTGCACTGTGACGGGAATGATTTTGTAAATTGGCTGTAAAGACAAGGACTAAAATCATGGCCTGGGATCAGGAGCCGCCTGAAGAACCCATCAAGTCCCTGGACGCTGGTCAGGCCCGGGCCCTGAGGGAGCGCCTGCCCAGAATTTCCGTCTGGCGTGTTCTGGCCTTTCAGGCCATGGTCGCGGCCCTGGCGGCGCTGGTGGCCGGGTGGTGGTCGGCGCAGGCATCGGTGGCTCTTTCGGTGGCTTACGGAGGCTTGGCTGTCGTATTGCCGGGTGCGTTGTTTGCGCGGGGCTTGACGGGTCGGTTGTCCTCGCTCAATGCGGGTTCGGCCGTGACAGGCTTCTTTGTGTGGGAGTTTGTCAAGATCGGTCTGACGCTGGCGATGCTCCTGGCGGCGCCCCGGCTGGTGAATGAATTGAGTTGGCCTGCCTTGTTGGCGGGTCTGGTGTTGACCATGAAGGTGGTTTGGTTGTCGGTGTGGATGCAGTCCCGCCGTCCGGCCGCCCCATCGAATCGATAGAACAGGCGCTGACATGGCTGCAGACAAAGAACTGACCGCGGGTGAATACATCGTTCACCACCTGGGTCACCTCCAGAACAAAAAGCCGGAGGCGGTGCTTGACTTCTCTGTCTTTAACCTCGATTCGCTGTTCTGGGCCATTTTGCTGGGGATCTTGGGTACATTTTTCCTCTGGCGTGCGGCCCGCAAGGCCACCTCGGGCGTGCCGGGACGATTTCAGGCAGCGGTTGAAATCCTGGTGGAAATGGTCGAAAACCAGTCCAAAGGTATTGTTCACAGCGCTGAAAGTCGTAAATTTGTCGCCCCTTTGGCTTTGACCGTGTTCGTCTGGATTTTCCTCATGAACGCCATGGACTTGCTGCCGGTCGACCTGATCCCGGCCCTCTGGCATGGCGTTGCGCCGGCCATTGGTGCCAAGGATTACATGCGGGTGGTCCCCACCGCCGATTTGTCGGTGACCATGGGTCTGTCGGTGGCGGTGCTGCTCATTTGCCTGTATTACAACGTCAAGATCAAAGGGCTGGGCGGCTGGGTGCACGAGCTCTTCACGGCGCCCTTCGGGTCCCATCCGGTACTTTGGCCCTTCAACTTCCTGATGCAGGTCATCGAGTTTGTCGCCAAGACCGTCTCGCACGGCATGCGACTGTTCGGCAACATGTATGCCGGCGAACTGATTT
>CAYMMK010000083.1:0-10655 GCA_964391575.1 uncultured Limnohabitans sp. | reverse complement strand
TGGGCATGGTCGATGCGCAAGGCCAGCCACAGGTCAGCCAGAACAGCCTGGACGGCGTGAGCGACCGCGACTTCGCCATCGAATTCACCGCCGCCGCCAGCCTGTGCATGGTGCACATCAGCCGCTTGTCTGAAGAGCTGATTTTGTGGATGAGCCAGAACTTTGGCTTTGTCAAGATCGCCGACCGCTTCACCACCGGCTCGTCGATCATGCCGCAAAAGAAAAACCCCGACGTGCCCGAACTCGCACGCGGCAAGACCGGCCGCGTGGTCGGCCACCTGATGGGCCTGATCACCCTGATGAAGGGCCAGCCCCTGGCCTACAACAAGGACAACCAGGAAGACAAGGAACCGCTGTTCGACACGGTGGACACGCTCAAGGACACCCTGCGCATCTTCGTGGAAATGGTGGGCGGCCAGGTCAACCCGGCCACCGGCGCCAAGGAGGGCGGCATCACCGTCAACGCGCAGGCGATGGAAGACGCCGCCAAAAAAGGCTACGCCACCGCCACCGACCTGGCCGACTATCTGGTCAAGAAGGGCTTGCCGTTTCGCGACGCGCACGAGACCGTGGCCCACGCCGTCAAGGCCGCCAGCAGCCACAATTGCGACCTCTCGGAATTGCCACTGGCCGTGCTGCAGGGCTTTCATCCGGCCATCGACAACGACGTGTACCACTGCCTGAGCTTGCGCGGTTCGCTCCAAGCGCGCAACACGCTGGGCGGCACCGCGCCTGCGCAGGTGCGGGTGCAAATCAACCGCCACCGCGAGCGTCTGGGCTGATCGCTACGGCTCAGCGCCGGGGCGGGTCCAGGTCCTCACCCAGCATGCGCCGGCCCAACCAGCGCAAGCCGGGGCCAAGGGCCATGCGTGCGGCCGCCTGTCGGGCTGCGGGCGGCGAGGCGCCAGGCGGCAGCGGGGGGCCGATGTTGAAGCTGAAAACGTAAGCGGGCTCCTGGCCCATGCGCAGATCGGTGATCCACAGCTGCCCGCCCACCTCGTGCATTTTCACAAATCCATCAGCAAATCGCGTCAGTCTTTGCACCTGGGGGTGCATAGCATGGGTCCGTTGCAATGCCTGGCCACTGTCGTGGGCAATGAAGCGCAGCGCTCTGCCGCCATCGGCCAAGGCATAAAAGCCCTCGTGGAACCGCTCGCCGTCCATGGCCACTACCCGCCAGACCAGCGTGCTCAGCGGCGCTGGCGTGACCAGCACCTGCGTGGCCGGCAAGCCCTGAGCCTGCAGCGAGGTGCGGGCCATGTGCATCACCCACTGCTGGGCCAGCGCCGACCACAGCAGGTAGGCACTGCTGAGCCACAGACCCCAGCGGTTGATTCGCAGACCCCGGGCTTGCTGCAGCGGGTGGGCGCCCGTGCGAGCCAGTCCAAGCGCGGCCAGCACGCCAAAGAACAGGGGCAATGAATAGGCCGGGTCAATGATGAAGATACTGCCCAGACCCCAGGCCTCGTCGGTCAAGGGCTGCAGGGCCTGGGTGCCGTAGATGGTCATCAGGTCCAGCAAGGGGTGGGTAAACAGCGCCAGCCACAGGGCCAGCCACCAACGCCGCCAGAGCGCCTGCTCGCCATGCAGACGACTGACGACCCAGGCCATCAGCGGCGCCAGCAACGTGAGGATCGGCAAACCATGGCTTTCCGCGCGGTGGCGGATCATGTCGAGCAAGGGGTCGCCGTGATCGACCAGGACATCCAGATCCGGAAGCAGACCGGCCACACCACCCCACAGCGCAGACTTCCATACCGCCGTGCGCGGTCCCATCACCGCCACGCCCAGCGCCGCCCCCAGGCCTATCTGCGTCAGGGAGTCCATCGGACGACCCTGCCGGTTTGCGGCGGGATGGGTGGGCTGGCCAGGGAGGGCTGTGTGCGCGGCATTACACAAGCATACGGGGCAGATGGCGCTTTTGCACACAAGCCCTGCGCAAAGGCTTTTGGCGTGCAGGGGCAGCCCTATCATGACCCCCATGATGATCGAGACCCTGGGCGCAGCCCGCGATCTGGGCCGCCTCAGGGAGATTCTGGGCGTCCTGATCCGTCACGGTTTTGGCGACAGCGTGCGTCGCCTGGGGCTCACCGATGCCCTGGCCCGGGCTGGCCATGCATTGCATTGGGAACACGCCGCCGATCTGGCCCGGCTGGAGCCCCCGGTGCAAGTGCGGCTGGCGATCGAGGAGTTGGGGCCCACCTTCGTCAAGCTCGGCCAGATCCTGGCCGGTCGTGCCGACCTGTTCGGTCCGCCATGGATCGCCGAATTTGAAAAACTTCACAGCCGGGTGCCTGCTGTCGCGCTCGATGCATTGCGGCCACAACTGCGCGAGGATCTGGGGGGCGAGCCTGAAAGCGTATTTGCCCGCTTCGACGCCGAACCCCTGGCCGCCGCCTCGATCGCCCAGGTGCATCGCGCACAACTGTCCGACGGGACCGAGGTGGTGGTGAAGATCCGCCGGCCCGGCATTGCCGAAACCATCGAAGCCGATCTGCGCCTGATGGCCCGCCTGGCCGCCCTGGCCGAAGAGGAATTGCCCGCGCTGCGGCCCTACCAGCCCCAACGGCTGGTGCAGGAGCTGGCCCGCTCGTTGCGGCGCGAACTCGATCTGGCCGCCGAAGGGCGCAACGCCGAGCGCATCGCAGCCCACATGAAGGCGCTGCCCTGGATCACCATCCCGCAGGTGCACTGGGCCTATACGCACCTGCGCATCAATGTGCAGGATTGGGTGCAGGGGGTGGCAGGCGAGAACCTGTCCGCGCTGGATGCGCAGGGCCTGGACCGCCATCTGCTGGCCCGGCGCGGAGCGCAGGCGGTGCTCAAGATGATTGTCGAAGACGGTCTGTTCCATGCCGATCCGCACCCGGGCAATGTGTTCTACCTCGCAGGCAACCGCATCGCCTTCATCGACTTCGGCATGGTCGGGCGCGTATCCAGCCACCGGCGAGAAGAACTTCTTTCGCTGCTGCTGGGTCTGGTCGAACGCCAGCCGCAGGCGGTCGCAGACGTCTTGCTGGACTGGACCGGCAGCGGTGATGAAGAGGCCGCCGATGTCCGTGCGCTGGAGGCCGAAATCGAGGCCTTTGTCGATCAATACCACGGGGTGCCTTTGGCCCGGCTGAGCCTGGGGCAAATGCTTGCAGATGTGACCGGCCTGTTGCGCGAGCACCGCCTGGCCTTGCCCAGCGATCTGGCCTTGCTCATCAAGGCTTTCATCACCCTGGAAGGCATGGGCCGCGGGCTGGACCCCGACTTTCATATGGCGCAGGAGGCCCTGCCCCTGCTGCGCAAAGTGCTGCGTGCGCGCTACCGCCCACGCGTGCTGTTGCGGCGCGGCTGGCAGAACCTGCAGCGGACCCTGGCGCTGCTGGAGCAGTTGCCCCATGATGCGGCACGGCTTTTGCGCAATGCCCGCCGCGGCCGGTTGCACATCGGACTGGAGCTGGCCCACTTGCGGCGCGTGGGTGACCAGCTCAACCAGGCCGCCAACCGCCTGTCGATGGCCCTCATCGTTGCCGCGTTGATCATTGGCTCGTCGATTGTCATGACGGTTCAGGCAGGCCCTACCCTGTTGGGGCTGCCCGCCTTCGGACTGCTGGGCTTTGCCGGGGCGGTGATCGGAGGAATCGGACTGGTCCGCTCCATCTGGCGCAGCACCCACCCCCGAGAGCACTGAACCGCAGCGGCCGTGACTGCCCGCACCGACAGCCCCCTCGTGCCGCCGCAGGATGGGTCCGCAGGCATGCACAGCAAATGCACCGCCCGAGTGCCTGCCCAAATGGAGACCTGCATGCAACTTGACCTGCCCCGCCACGGGGCCCTCCAGGCCCTGGCAGACGTGCCACGCACATTGTTGATTCCATTGGTCGCACGGGCACAGGGAGGCCCGTTGCTGCCGGCCCTGGATCCGCAGGACCATTGCGCCGCGCAGGTGTTGGCACGCTCGGGCGTGCAGGTCCGGGAGCTGGGCAACGACATGGGCATGGTTGTCAACATTCTTTGGCGCACACGCCTGATCAAGCAGGTGGCCAGCGAATTTTTTGCCCAAAACCCCCAAGCCTACGGCATCAACCTCGGCGCGGGTCTGGCGCAGTATTTCCAGTGGCTCGACAACGGCTCGAACCACTGGATCGACGCCGATCTGCCCAAGGTCATGGCCTTGCGCCGTCGTTGGATCCGCCAGCGGGCGCGCCGCTGCCACGAACAGGCGCTGGACATCACCCAGACCGGCTGGCTGTCGCACTTGCAGTCCCGGCTGCCCCATCCGCACGGTCCCTGGCTGGTGGTGTGCGAGGGGGTGCTGATGTACCTGCAGCCCACCCAGGTGCGCGCCGTGCTGCGCGAGCTGGCCGAGCAGGCGCCTGAGGGCAGCGAGCTGCTGTGCGACTTCATCTCGCCCCTGGGCATTGGCCACGCAGGCCTGAATTCGAGCATGGCCAGCGCCCACGCCGAATTTCACTGGGGCGCACACAATGGCGCTGAAATTGCGGCCCTGCATCCACGGCTGGAGCTGCTGGCCCAGCACAGTGTCAGTGAAGCCTATGGCTGGGGCGCCAGTCTGGTGGAGTTCGGATGCAGCCCCTGGATCGGCGGTCCGGTGTATGCGCTGGCCCATCTGCGGGTGGGCCCGCCCTGACAGGCTGCTGGGGGAGCACTTTGGGTGGGGCGATAATCGGCACGAACTGTTTGCCCTTGTCATGACTGTGCTCTCACCCACCCTGGCCTGGACCGAGGCCCTTCACACCGGCGATGCCCGCATGGACGACACCCACCAGGAGTTCATCGGGATGCTCAATGAACTGATGGTCACGCCCGCGCAGGACCAGCTGCCCCTGTACCGGCGCTTTTTGCTGCACACCGTCGAGCATTTCGCGCAGGAAGAGCGCTGGATGCTGGCCACCGGCTTTGCCGCTGACAACTGCCATGCCTCGCATCACGCCACCATTCTCGAGACCATGCGGGCAGTGGAAACGCACGTCCAGGCAGGTGACACCGAGATCATCCAACGCCTGGCCGAGGCCCTGGCCGAGTGGTTCCCGGGCCACGCCGCCAGCATGGATGCAGGGCTGGCACTGCACATGAAAAACACCGGCTTTGATCCTGTCACCGAGACGCTGGCCGATCCTGCAAGCCTGCGCCCGGTGGTCATGTCCGGCTGCGGCAGCGTCAGCTGTAGCAGCTGAGGCTCAGGCCTTGAGCTGCTCGCGCAGCGCCGTCTTGAGCACCTTGCCATAGTTGTTCTTGGGCAGGGCCGGCACGAACTCGTAACGCCTGGGCCGCTTGAAGCGCGCGATGTGCGCAATGCAATGTGCGTCCAGCGTCTGCGCATGCACACCAGCCCCTGCAGCGACCACCACAAAGGCCACCACCACCTCGCCCCACTCGGGATCAGGAGCCCCCACCACCGAGACTTCGGCCACACCCGGCGCGGTCAGCAACACCTCCTCGACCTCGCGCGGGTAGATGTTGGAGCCGCCGCTGATGATCAGATCCTTGCTGCGGTCCTTGAGCGTCAGAAACCCGTCGGCGTCCAGGCTGCCCATATCACCCGTCCACAACCAGCCCTCGCGAATCGCCGCCGCCGTGGCCTCGGGATTGCGCCAGTAGCCGGCCATCACGCTGTCACCGGCAATCAGCACCTCGCCCACCTCACCCTCGGGCATATCGCGCCCCTGTGCATCGGCCACACGAATGCGCACCGGCGTCTGAGCCACGCCGACCGAGGCGATACGCTCAAGGTGACGCGGGTGGTGCAGATCAGACAAATGCCGCCGCGAGAGCACGGTGCCGGTCATCGGGCTTTCACCCTGGCCATAGATCTGCACAAACAGGGGCCCCATGACCCGCAGGGCACGCTGGATGTCGGCCGTGTACATCGGCGCCCCGCCGTACACGATGGTCTTGAACGATTGGGCACAGCGCTGCGGGCTGTACCCGGCAGCGGCTGCTTCGTCGACCAGCCGCTTGACGATGGTGGGCGCTGCAAACAGAGACATCGGGCCGGTCTGCAGGCCCAGCGCAAACAACTCGGCCGCGTCAAACCCGCCCGAAGCCGGCACCACATGCCGCGCCCCGGCCATCAGGTGGGGCACTGCATAAATGCCCGCACCGTGCGACATGGGTGCTGCGTAGACGATCGCATCGTCGGGGCTCACCGCATCCACATCGGCAAAATAACCCAGACCCATGGTCATCAGGTTGCGGTGGGTGATCTGCACCCCCTTGGGCCGGCCGGTGGTGCCGCTGGTGTAAAACAGCCAGGCGGTGTCCTCCCCAGCACGCGGCGTGACTGCCATCAGGCCATCAGCGTCCCCGAGCATGGCATCGGCCTGGGGGCTGTCGGCATCGGTCACGCCGTCCAGGCCGCTCAGGTCGTTCGCTTGCGATACCAGATCGCGGGTGACAAAAGCCCAGCGGGCCTGCGCATTGTCAACAATCCATTGCACTTCCCTAAGATGCAGCTTGTTGTTGACCGGCACCACCACCAACCCCGCCCACCAGCAACCAAACATGAACTCCAGGTAGCGTGGGTGGTTGCGCATGAACAGCACCACCCGCTCGCCCGCCTGCAGGCCCTGCGCCCGCAAGGCTGCGCCCAGCCGGGCCGAGCGCACCGCCCACTGGTCATAGCTGGCGTGCAGACGGTCGGCCTCCAGAATGGCCGGGCGGTGCGGGGCCTGCCGGGCCTGACGATGCAGCAAATGGGCAAGGTTCAAGGACAGCCTCCGGTCCGGGTTGATGCAGCCGCAACGATAGCGTGTCCGGCCGCACGTTGCAGATTCAGCGGCGACACGGCCGCTCGCGTACAGTCCTGCCATGGCTGACGACCTGCCCCCGCTGATTGAGGCCCTGTGCAATCCGCTCCTCTATCCAGACGCAGCCGGCGCCGTCGAAGTGGTGCAGACCCATGGCGCCTGGGTGATCCTTGCCGGAACATCAGCCTACAAGATCAAGAAGCCGGTGCGCTTTGACTTCATGGACTTCAGCACCCTGGCCTTGCGTCGTGCCGCCTGCCTGGCCGAGCTGCGGGTCAACCAGCGGTTTGCACCGGCCGATCCGGCACTTGCGCTGTACCGCCAGGTGCTGCCGATTGTCGGCCCCCCCCAGGCGCCGCGCTGGGGTCATGCCGGCCTGGATGAGCCCCGTGCGATCGAGTTTGCGGTGCATATGCGCCGCTTCGACCAAGACTGCCGGGCTGACCGGCAGTGCCAGCGCGGCCTGCTGCGCATGGAGCATATGGTGCAACTGGCCCGGGACCTCGCCCGCTGGCAGGCCCTGGCGCCCGCGGCCAGCGCTGACAGCCCCTGGGGCCTTTCGGCGGACCTGTTGACGGTGGTGCAGGACAACCTGCAGGCCTTGGGCCGGCTGCTGCTGCCCGGCGACGACCTGCCGGCCCTGCAGGCCCTGGCCGACACCACCCTTGCGGCCTGGCCGGCGCAGGCCCCGCTGCTGCAGGCGCGGCGCCTGGCAGGGCGGGTGCGGGAAGGCCACGGCGACCTGCATCTGGCCAATCTGGTGCTCCAGGGCAAGACCCTCCTGCCCTTTGATGCCATCGAGTTTGACGAACACTTGCGCTGGGTGGACGTGGCCAGTGATCTGGCATTTACCTGGATGGACCTGCAGCGCATGGAGCACCCCGGGCTGGCCCATGTGCTGCTGAGCGAATGGATCGATGCCAGCGGCGATGTGCAGGCTCCACAGGTCTTGCCGTTTTTTGCGGTCTACCTTGCGCTGGTGCGGGCCAAGGTGGCGGCGATCCGGCGCGGGCAGTTGCAGGCCGCGCCGCGCAGCCCGCCGCTGGACGAGCTTGCACAGGAAATCAACCGTTGCCTGTCACTGGCGCACTCGGTGACACGACCCCCTCCTGTGCAACTGCTGATCACCCACGGCTTGTCGGGCTGCGGCAAAAGCCATGCCGCTGCGCAGTGGCTGCTGGGCCACAGTGGGAGCCGTGCCCTGCGCCTGCGCTCGGATGTCGAGCGCAAGCGGCTGCATGGACTGTCAGCGTTGCAGGCCAGCTCGCCTTCCGAACGCGTCCGTCTGTACAGTCCCGAGGCCAGCGAGCGCACCTACGCCAGTCTGCACCAACGCGCTGGTGATCTGCTGCAAGCGGGCTGGACGGTGCTGGTCGATGCGGCATTTTTGCGCCTGCACGAGCGCCAGGCCTTTGCACGGTTGGCCGCGGATCTGGGATGCCCGTTTGCCATCCTGGCCCCGCAGGCTCCGGTCGATGTGCTGCGCCAACGCCTGTTGCAACGGCATTCCCAGGGGCTGGACCCCTCGGAGGCCACCCTCGGGGTGCTGGAGCAGCAATTGCAATGGATCGAGCCGCTCGCGCCGCACGAGCAGGTACGGGTGCTGCAATAAATTTCAAACACAGGCGACAGCCTTTCAATCCATCCGGCCGCTCCTGCGGCTACCATGACTTGCGCAATCCATGCCGCCACAGGAGCCCCCGTCATGACCGTCATTACCCATATTGAAGATCTGCGCCGTCTGGCCGAGAAACGTGTCCCGCGCATGTTTTACGACTATGCCGACAGCGGCTCCTGGACCGAGAGCACCTACCGCAACAACGAAAGCGACTTCCACAAGATCAAGTTCCGCCAGCGCGTGGCCGTGAACATGGAAAACCGCAGCACCGCCAGCACCATGATCGGCCAGCCGGTCGCCATGCCGGTGGCACTGGCCCCGACCGGACTGACCGGCATGCAGCACGCCGACGGCGAGATCCTGGCCGCCCGCGCAGCGCGCAAGTTCGGGGTACCTTTCACCCTCTCGACCATGAGCATCTGCTCCATCGAAGATGTGGCCCAACATGCCGGAGAGGGCTTCTGGTTCCAGCTGTATGTGATGAAGGACAAGGGCTTCATCGAGCGCCTGATCGACCGCGCCAAAGCGGCGAACTGCAGCGCCCTGGTGCTCACACTGGACCTGCAGATCCTGGGCCAGCGCCACAAGGACCTGAAAAACGGCCTGTCGGCGCCGCCCAAGCTCACGCTCAAGAACCTCATCAACATTGCCACCAAGCCGCGCTGGGCGCTGGGCATGCTGGGCACGCCGCGCCGCCAGTTCGGCAACATCGTCGGCCATGTGACCGGCGTGGCCGACATGAGCAGCCTCTCAAGCTGGACCGCCTCGCAGTTCGACCCGGCGCTCAACTGGGGCGATGTGGAATGGATCAAGCAGCGCTGGGGCGGCAAGCTGATCCTCAAGGGCATCCAGGACGTGGAAGACGCCCAACTGGCGGTGCAGTCCGGTGCCGACGCCCTGATCGTCTCCAACCACGGCGGCCGCCAGCTCGATGGCGCGCAGTCGAGCATCGAGGCGCTGCCGGCCATCGTTCAGGCCGTGGGCAGCCAGATCGAGGTGCACATGGACGGCGGTGTGCGCTCCGGCCAGGACGTGCTGCGCGCCCGGGCGCTGGGCGCACGCGGCGTGTACATCGGCCGCCCCTTCCTGTATGGCCTGGGGGCCATGGGCGAGGCCGGTGTGACCAAGTGCCTGGAAATCATCCACAAGGAACTCGACATTTCGATGGCGTTTTGCGGCCACACCAAGATCGACACGGTGGACAAGTCGATTCTGTTGCCGGGCACCTACCCGACCGCTTGAGGCGGCGGTTTGGTCCAGACCATGCGGTATTGAATCCGCCTGGTGAGCGGGGCCTGTGGCGGGCGCCTCATGCTGCGGGTACGCAGAAATCGTTGCCCGCCACAGGCCCCACTCAGCGAGCTGCGTCAGAGTTTGCAATCCACGGTCACTGCGTCGATGTTCCCGGCTGGGGTGAGGGCTGGGTGACGATTTATGCTTGCGTCATGAGGAGCACAGCCTTTACCCCAGCCGGGAACTGCCCCGCACGATCAGACCGCCAGCCGTGACCACCCGCCGCATCGCCCACCTCGACATGGACGCCTTTTACGCGTCCTGCGAGCTCATGCGCTACCCGCAGCTCAAGGGCCTGCCGGTGGTGATTGGCGGCGGGCGCCGGCGCGAAGACGATCTGCTGGGTAGGCTGCAGGCGGCCTACCCCGATGCCGACTGGACAGCGGACAACTTCAAGGAACGCCTGAGCGAGATCCCGCTCGATTTCTTTCCGCGCCTGTCGGGCTACACTGGGCGCGGCGTCATCACCACCGCCACCTACCCGGCGCGGCAGTTCGGCATCGGCTCGGCCATGGGCCTGATGAAGGCCGCCAAACTCTGCCCTGAGGCCATCCTGTTGCCTGTGGACTTTGAGCGTTACCGGCATTTCTCGCGCACCTTCAAGGCCGTCATCACCGAGATCGCACCGGTCATGGAAGACCGGGGCGTGGACGAGGTCTACATCGACTTCACCAACGTACCGGGCGGCCAGCGCGAAGGCGGGCGGGTGCTGGCGCGGCTGATCCAGAAAAGCATTTTTGAAGCGACGGGTCTGACCTGCTCGATCGGTGTGGCACCCAACAAGCTGATCGCCAAGATGGCCAGCGAGTTCAAGAAACCGAATGGCATCTCCATCGTGCACGAGGCCGATTTGCAAAGCCTGATCTGGCCCCTGCCCTGCCGCAAGATCAACGGCATCGGCCCCAAGGCCGACGAGAAGCTCAAGGCCCAGGGCATCGAAACCATTGGACAGCTGGCTGCACGCGACAAAGCCTGGCTGTTGCAGC
>CAYMMK010000082.1:0-11003 GCA_964391575.1 uncultured Limnohabitans sp. | reverse complement strand
AGCTGCGCATCGAGCGCGAACTGCCCGATGCGAAACAGCGGGCGCAGATGGTGCGAGATATTTTGCGCAGTCTGGGAACACCCCGGACCGAGGTGATTGCGCCAAGAGTGTGAGCGGGTTTGCCCGATAATTCCATTCACGATGGACACAAACGCATGGGACCCGGGTCTGGTGATCCAGGGCTTTACTCCTCCCCTTTCTCTGGCCAGCTTCAGACTGATTGCGTTTGACATGGACTCGACGCTCATCAACATCGAGTGTGTGGACGAGATCGCCGATGCCGCCGGCCGCAAGGCCGAGGTGGCGGCCATCACCGAGGCGGCCATGCGCGGCGAGATCGCCGATTACAAAGAGAGTCTGCGCAAGCGTGTGGCCTTGCTCAAGGGTGTGACCGTGGCCCACATGCAGCAGGTGCTGACAGAGCGGCTGCGACTGAACCCGGGCGCTGCCGATCTGGTCAAGGCTTGCAAGGCCGCAGGCATGAAGGTGCTGCTGGTCTCGGGAGGCTTCACCTATTTCACCGACCATGTGCGCGATCTGCTGGGCATCGACTGGACCCGCTCCAACGTGCTGGAGATCGAGGGCGGTGCCCTCACGGGCCGCATGGTCGACCAGGCCTGGGGCGACATCTGCGATGGCGAGGAAAAGCGGCGCATGCTGTTGCAGACCTGCGCCCAGATGGGCATTTCGCCCCAACAGGCCATCGCCATGGGCGACGGTGCCAACGACCTGCCCATGATGGGTGCTGCCGGCCTTTCGGTGGCCTACCATGCCAAGCCCAAAGTCCGTGAGCAGGCCATGGTTGCCATCAACGAGGGCGGACTGGACCGGCTGCTCGAGGTGGTGCGACCCTGAAGGGGGCGGCAAGCCGGCGTTGCGAAAGGCTTTCAGCCGCCAGGGCGGATGTGTGACTGCAGCCACTGGCGCACCAGTGCATGGAAGGCCTCGGCCCGACTGATCATGACCCAGTGGCCGCAATCAAATCCCTGCACCCTGCAACCCTCTCGAGCCGCTTGCTCCTGCAGCCATCTGGGCGTGTGAAACATGAAGGGCTTGCGTTCACCGTAGGCGTACAGCAGGGGCATCACGGGCCGGATCTTGCGGGCTTGGGTGAGGCCGCCCGCCGTGCCCAACCAGCGCATGGCGTAGGCATAGTTCATCCGCCAGGTCATCCGCCCGGGGTCTGAAGGGCAGCGCATCCATCGGGCCATCACACGCGTCATGTGTGTACCCAGCCTGTCACCGGACTGGCCCATGCGGCCGATCTTCCAGGCCAGGGCCAGCCAGAGCTGGTAGCCGATCACCGACGCTTTTTGACGGACGGTCCACAGCCGTTGCAAAGCACCCGCGTTATGGTCCCCGATGTCCACGGCCACGATGCGCGCCACCCGATGGGGATGCTGCATGGCCAGTTCATAGCCGAAGACGCAGCCCCAATCGTGGATCATCAAGGTCACCGGGCGATCCGGGCTGACACGCTGCACCACTCGGCTCAGGAATTCGGTCATGGCCTCCAGCGAGAGCAAGGACACCGGGCTGCCGGCTTCAAAGCCGGGCAGTGTCAGGCGCACACAGGTGTAGCTGTCCTGCAGGGCAGCCACCGTTGCATTCCACAGGTCCAGGGTGTCGGGCCAGCCGTGCAGCATGAGCACCACCTCGTCACCCTGCCCCTCGACCAGGACAGGGGTACCCTCGACATCCAGGACCGACTGAGTTTCTTTCACAACGTTGCCCCGTGTGTCAAAGTGCCCGCGCGAGCCGGCTGACGCCCTCAAGGATTTTCTCCTCGGAAGCCGTGGCAAAGCTCAGGCGGAATGTGGCGGGGTCGGGCTGACTGCAATAAAAAGGGGCACCGGGCACAAAAGCCACGCCCTGCGCGATGGCCTGCCGGGCATAGACATGGCCATCCTGCAGGCTGCCCCCCGCGCCGGTCAGTCGCGCCCAGACAAAGAGACCGCCTTGGGGCTGCACAAAGGAAACGGCGCTGCCCAGTTCGCGGCGCAAGGCATCGCCCATCGCCTGGGCGCGCCCTGCATAGACTTTGCGGACCTTTTCCAGGGTGGCCGGCATGTGCCCAGCCTGCAGGTAATGGGCCGCCGTGGCCTGGGCAAATGTGCTGGTGTGGGCGTCGCTGAATTGCTTGCACATGGTCGCCTTCGCCAGAAGCTCGGCCGGGCCGATCATCCAGCCTATCCGAAGACCCGGGGAGAGGACCTTGGAGAGCGAGCCGCAGTGCACCAGCAAGTCCCGACTGCCCGGCACCTGGGCGCTGAGTGCCAGCAGACTGGGCGGTGGAGGGGCATCAAAGTACAGATCGCCATAAGGATCGTCCTCGACAATGATCGTGTTATGAGCAACAGCCAGCTCGAGAATGCGCTTGCGGCGCTCGGCGCTGAGCATGGCGCCGCTGGGGTTGCCGAAAGTGGGGATCAGATACACGAATTTGGGCTTGTGCTCCACCATCAGCTGCTCGAGCCGGTCGGTCTGGACACCATCGCCATCAATCGGCGCACTCACCAGTTCGGCACCGTAGAGCCGAAAGCACTGGATGGTGGCCAGAAAAGTCGGCCCCTCCACAATGACTTTGTCGCCCGGTCCGATCAGGGTCTTGCCCAGCAGGTCCAGCGCCTGCTGGCTGCCCGTGGTCACGATCAGATCGCTCGCGGCCACCTCCCCTGCACCCTTGCCGGCCATGAAGCGGGCCAACGACTCGCGCAAGGGCTCAAAACCCTCGGTGGCGCCGTACTGAAGTGCCGCGCCCGGTTGGGTGTTCAGCGCCTTGTGGCTGGCCTCGGAGATGCCCTCCACGTCGAACAGGGCGCTGTCCGGAAATCCCCCTGCAAAACTGATGATGCCGGGCTGTCCCAGCAACTTGAAAAGTTCGCGGATGGCTGAAGTTTCGACCTTGTTCAGACGATCGGCAAAGGCAATGGGCATGGGAGACAATCTCTGGCATGAAAAAGGAATTCATCGAGCCGTTTTTCGCCACCCTGCAGGCAGCCAATCCGCAGCCCAATACTGAACTGGAGTATACGAGCGTGTTCGAACTGCTCTGCGCCGTGCTGCTGTCAGCCCAAGCCACCGATGTGGGCGTCAACAAGGCCACCCGACGGCTGTTTCCGGTAGCCAACACGCCCCAAAAGATGCTCGCCCTGGGCCTGCAGGGCCTGGAGGCTCACATCAAGACCATCGGCCTGTACCGTAGCAAGGCCAGGCATCTGATGGAGACCTGCCGCATCCTCATCGAGCAGCACGGCGGTGAAGTGCCACGCACCCGCCAGGCGCTCGAGGCGCTGCCGGGCGTGGGCCGCAAGACCGCCAATGTGGTGCTCAATGTCGCGTTTGGCGAACCGACCCTGGCGGTCGATACCCATATCTTCAGGGTTGGCAACCGCACCGGACTGGCTCCGGGCAAGACACCCTACGAGGTGGAGATGCAGTTGATGCGGCGCGTGCCGGACACATACCTGGTGGACGCCCACCACTGGCTGATCCTGCTGGGCCGCTACATTTGTCAGGCGCGCAAACCTCTGTGTGCCCAGTGCAGCGTTGCCCGGTACTGTGACCGAAAACTGTAGTTACCTTTTCTGGTTGGCTGGAAGCCATCAGCCGCCGAAATGGCTTGAGGTCATTCGGGGCACAGCCACCCAGTGCCCCTGTGCAAACACAATGCGAACACGGCTGTCAAACACTTTTTCCAATGCAGCCCGGGTGGACGGATCCCTTGCTGGGCCATGATGCAGCACCCGCCCGTGGTCCATCACCACCAGGTCGTCGGCCTCAAGGGCCATGCCGACTTCATGCAGCACGCTGACCACCGTGGTGCCCTGGGCCTTGAGACACAGCATTTGCTCCAGCCAGTCCACCTGGTGGGGCGGATCCAGGTTGATCAGGGGCTCATCCATCAGCATCAAGGGGGCATTGCCCGCCAGTGCCCGCGCCAGCAACACCCTTTGACGCTCGCCCGCAGACAGTTCCCCGAGCGTGCGTTCACGCCAGTCCCAGGCCTGGGTCGCGCGCAGGGCGGCCTCGACCATGGCGCGGTCCCTGATACCAGGAAGATTCCACCAGCCCATGAAGGGCAGGCGACCGAGCATGACCACGTCCAGAACACGCAGATCCAGCGAGGCCGATTCGCCCTGACCGAGCCAGCTCATCTGCCGGGCACGGTCACGGCGGGCAATCTGCGCCAGCGGCCGCTCATGCCAGGAGATCGCGCCCTGACTGGGCAGCAAGCCGGCCATCGCCTTGAGCAAGGTGGATTTGCCGGCACCGTTGGGGCCGACCACACTGGTCCAGCGCCCGGCCGCCACTTCCAGATCAATTCCGTGCAGGACTTGACGCGAACCCAGCGTGACCTTGAGGCCGCGTACCTGCAACGCACTCATGGGCGCGACTCCCGGCCCGGTTGCAGGCGCCACAGCAGGTAAAAACCACCCAGCACACCGGTCAAAACTCCCACCGGCAGTTCCTGCGGAGACACCACCAGTCGGGCCAGCAGATCGGCCACCTGCAACAGCAGCCCGCCCATCAGGGCGGAGAGCAACAACAGAGCCGCGTGCGTGGATCTCAGCAGTGAACGCACCAGATGGGGTGCGGCCAAACCTACAAACGCAATCAGCCCCAGTTGCGCCACCGCCGTGGCCGTGGCCAGCGAAAGCGCACCCACCAGGATCAGGCGCGCCGCGGTCATGGGCGCGCCCAGACTGCGCGCAGTCGACTCGCCCAGGGTGAGGGCATCGAGCACCCGCGATTGGCTGATGGCCAGACCCAGACAGAGTGCAAGGGCCAGTCCCATCAACAGGCACGCCGTCCAGCCGACAAACGCGGTCGATCCCAGCATGAAGCCCTGCAGCGCCTGGAGCACAGAGGGCTCCAGCAAGGCAACCAGCGAAGATACGGCTCCCAGCACCACCCCAACCACCACCCCCGCCAGCAGCAGACGCAGGGTATGCAGCACGCCGCGTGAGAGGAACAGGGTGAGCAACACCGCCAGACAGGCGCCCGCAAATGCGGCGCTGGTCAGCCCCAGACGGGACATCAGGCTCACGGTCATGACGGTTCCCCCGCCCAGACTCAACCAGAGGCTCACCCCCAGGGAGGCTCCCGAAGCACTGCCCAGCAAGAAGGGGTCGGCCAGGGGGTTGCGAAAGAAACCCTGGGCAATGGCACCGGCCAGACCCAGCAAGGCCCCCCCCAGCCAGGCCCCCAGCGTACGGGGCGCCCGGATCTCCAGAACAATTTGCCGCATGACCTCATCGTTGTGCCGTGCGAACCATGGCTCCAGCCCCTGGCTGCCCACCGCCATGCCCAGAAACAGTCCCAGGACGGCCAGGCACAGCAAACCGCAGGCCCACAACCCGATGCGGAACGCGTGGCTCATGGCCGACCCCCCGTCTTGCCTGCCAGGCATTGGGCCATCAGACGGGCGGCCTCGTCCATGCGTGGGCCGGCCCGCACCAGAATATCGGCCTGCTCGGGAGGGAACAGACAGACGCGCTGCTCACGCACGGCGCGCAGCTGTGGCCAGCCCGGCCGCTGCAACAGAACGGTTCGTGAACTTTCACCGGCCATGATGACGTCCGGTTGCGCGCGGACCACGAATTCGGGGTTGATCTGTGGGAATGGCCCCATGGAGGCGGGCAGGATGTTGCCCGCGCCCAGCCGGCGCAGAGTCTCGCCAATGAAGGAGGCCTCGCTGGCGCCAAAAGGCGCCGGCCCCACCTCGACATAAACACGCACCCCGTGCACAGACGGCGCAAGAGAGCGGGCCGCCGACAGCAGACCGGCTTCAATGCCAGCCCAGACACGGTCGCCCTGCGCAGGCTGCAAACCCAAAGCCAGGGCCACGGTTCGCAGCACCCGCTGCACATCGGCGTGGGTGCGCGGCTCCAGCCGCAGCACAGTGATGCCCAGCGACTGCAGCCGCTCGACCCCACGTGTTGAGCCGGCCAGCAGCACCAGATCGGGTCTTTGTGCGACGATACTTTCAATGTCCGGGTCCAGCCCGCCCCCCATGCGGGGCAAGCTCCGGATGCGCTCGGGCCAGTTCGAGTAACGGTCCAGGCCGACCAGCCGGTGGCATTGCTCCAGGGCGCACACGGTTTCGGTCAAGGAGGGCAGCAGGCTGATGACGCGAGTGGGGGGAGCGTTGAGATGGACTGCGCGCTGCTGGTCGTCAAAGACCGTGATTGCCGCCAGGGCCTGCCCACCGCACAGCCACAGTGCCAGCAGAAGAACACACCGCTCAAGCATGGTTTTGGGCCCATGCACTGAAAATGCGGTGCAACTGGGCCACTCCGTCGGTCAGGGCCGCCGGACCCGGTTGCAGGATATCGGCTGACTTGATTTCAAACAGCTGTCCATCGCGCACAGCCGGCACGCCGGCCCATCCGCTGCGGGCTGCCACTTTGGCGGGACGGAATTTTTTCCCGCACCAGGAACCGATCACGATGTCGGGTGCACGTTCCACGATCGTCCGTCCGTCGGCAATGATGCGGTCCTTGCCCATGGATTGAACGGCCAGCTCGGGAAAGATATCGTCGCCCCCGGCAATGCCGATCAACTCCGAAACCCAGCGGATGGCGCTGATCGGGGGCTCGTCCCACTCCTCGAAATACACCCGAGGCCTTCGCCTGAAACCAAGCGCACTGCGCCTGATCGCCTCGAGTTGTGCACGCATGTCGGCAATGCGTACATGGGCCTGCTCTCCCTGCCCCACCATGGCGCCCACCTGGTAAAGCATGCTGAAAATTTCATCCACACTGCGCTGGTTGAACACGGTCACCTGAACTCCGGCACGAATGAGCGCCGCCGCAATGTCTGCCTGCAGATCGGAAAAGCCCAAAACACAGTCGGGCTTCAGAGCCAGGATCCGGTCGATTCTGGCGGTGAGAAAGGCACTGACCTTGGGCTTGTCTTCACGGGCCCGACGCGGACGCACCGTGTATCCTGAGATGCCGACAATGCGGTGCTCCTGCCCCAGCATGTAGAGCCACTCGGTGGTCTCCTCGGTCAGGCAGACAATGCGCCGGGGCAGCAGATCAGACATGGATTTCACCGGTTTCAGGGTTGGGTTCTCCAGTTCAAGCCCAGATGCAGCGACCTCGGTAGCTGGTTGTATCCATAGGCGGTCTGGTAAGGGCTGTCGGTGGCATTGTCCACACGCGCATGGAGCGTCCACTGGCGCGACAGGGCATAGCGTGCCGTCAGATCCAGCAACACAGCGCCCGAAAGCCGCGGATTGCCGTCGATATCCGGGCGGGCGCCCATGTAACGCACGTTGCCACCGAGGGTCAGTAGACCCAGGGTCTGGGACAGCGAGGCCGCCGCCAGGGTTTTGGCCCGCCGCACCAGCTGCCGCCCTGTGGCCTCATTGACCGGGTCCTGCAAGGTCAGACTGGCTCGAAGGTCGGTCGTGCCGATACGTCCGTTGTAGCTGCTTTCAAACCCCCTGTTCCTGACACTGCTGATGTTGCCGAACTGCCAGCTGGCCATGTCATAGAGAAGCAAGTCACGGGTCCGGGTGTTGAATACGGTGGAACGCCAGCGATGGGAACCACGGGCCCACTGGATGCCCAATTCTGCGGTCCGGGCGGTTTCCGGGCGCAAGGCGGGGTTGCCGCTGTAGGGATCGTACAGATAGCCCAGCGGCGGCATATTGAATGCCGTGGCAACACTGGCCAGCAGCTTCCAGCGGTCATCCAGGCTCAGCCCGTAACCCAGGTACACCGAATCCCTTGCAGCCTGAGCCTTGACATCATCTCGCCGGACATTGAGCTGTGCGCTGTGCGTGGCCCGCGTATAGACCATCCCGGCGTAGACCGCATCGGCCGTGCGCTGGCGGCTCAATCCGGGCACGGCGTCGGTGGCGGTGTCAATGCTCTGGATCTGGTGGTCCAGGCCAGCTGAGATCACGAGGGCTGGCCAATGGAACTGGTGAGTCCACGACAACAGTCGCGTGCGGGTTTGCGCCTGGGTCGCGAAGGAGTAAGCGCCCAAAGTTGCAGTGGTGTTGCGTTCGCTCGCATCGGAATAGCTCAGCCGGGTGTTCCAGCGCTCACCCAGGCGGGCCGACCCGTACAGCGTCCGGCTGTCGATCAGGGCCGTGCCCTTGTGCAGGTCATCGGGTGACGAGAAGCTGCCCGGGACATCGTAGTCAAAGCGACCGTGCGTTCGGTTCAAGCGTACGCCCAAGTTGGTGTCCGGGCGGATCTCATAGCGAAGGTGAACACTGTGGTGAGCGTTGCGGTAGCCATCTCTGTCCGGGTTGGCATTGAGGGTCTGGCTCAGGTGGGCGGCATTGATGCCCCCGGTCGACAAGCTGCCCATGGCAAGGGCATAGCCCAGATCACCCAGCTTGCCCTGCGTGCCCAGGTTCCAGCGGGAAGTGCCTAGAGAGCCGGCCTCGATCATTGCGAAAGCTGAGGGTTCGCCCTTGGGCTGACGCGTGAACACCTGAATCACGCCACCGACGGCCCCGCTTCCATAGACTGCAGAGACATTGCCTCGCACGATTTCAATGCGTTCGACCTGGTCGAGCATGATGTGCTCAAGACTGACCGCGCCGGTGGTGTCCTGCTTGGTCATGGGCACGCCGTCGACCAGCACCAGCACTTGCAGGGAGGCTGCACCACGCAGGAAAGCCGTCGCCTGACTGCCCCGGCCACCACTCTGTGTGAACTGGAAACCCGCCTCGCGGGCCAGCAGGGTTGGCAGATCCGTGACCTGGGACAAGTCAATGGCCTCGCGACCCAGCACCGTGACGTGGGGCAAGACATCGGTCAGGATCTGCTCGCTTCGGCTGGCGGTCACCACCACCTGCTCGGCGGCCAATTGCGCCAGAGCGGCACCCGGACGAATGAACAGGACACAGGACAAGGGCACGCCCAAGAACAGTGCGTGCGCTCGGAGAGAACGAATTTTCATTGGAAAAGACAGGTCAGTCGCCCTCACCGCCTTCCCCGACAGTGCATGGGCATCACAGCGTGCCCTTTGGGCACGCCACCGTGTTGGCCGGTATCCGGGCTGGCAGAAACAACCTTCATCACCTTCCCGGAAGCCTGTTTCAGGGCAACCAGTGGTCCATCGATGAAAGCGAAGCCGGGGGGCTTGTCTGCTTACCGTTGCGGGGGCAGCGCAGGTTAGAGGTGCGGCGGGGCACATCCTCCTGCTTCCCGTTGAACTGCAGCCCGTGAACCGGCCTGCGAGCACCAACAGTCATTATTGTAGGCCGGATGCTTTCAGGATCCCTACAGACGGGGGGGATGACATGCGATGGACGGTCGTGCATGCAGCGCCTGGCAGCGATTTTGGCGCTGGGCCTACAATCTGTCACACCCCTCCTTTCCGGTGAGACATGGCACCTCCTGACCTGATCGAACAGATAGCCGAGCGCGTGGAGCATCTTCTGCTGCGGCATCAAGAATTGCAACGCACCAACGAGCTGCTCACTGCGCAAGTCCAGCAACTCAAGGCCGATAACGAACAACTGCGCTCCAGGCTCAATGCCGCTCGGGCCCGGGTGGATGCGCTGATCGAAAAACTGCCTGTCAACGGAGCCCGTACTTCATGACGACCAAGCAGATCGAAGTCCAGATCATGGGCCAAAGTTACCTGCTGGGATGCCCGGAGGGCGGCGAGTCCCGGCTGCAGGCGGCCGTCGACAAGGTGGATGCAGCCATGTGCAAGATCCGTGATGCCGGCAAGATCAAGGCCCGCGACCGGATCGCGGTGCTTGCGGCGCTCAATGTGGCCTTCGAGCACAACGAGCCCACCAGCGCGACAGCAACTGCCTCATCGCCAACCCAGGATGCCGGCCCGCGTCTGGCGCAGCTGATAGAGCGGCTTGACCAGGCCCTGCGGCAGGATGGCCGTCTGCTCTGACCGGCCCTGTCGCCAGATCATTCCCGATGGCCCCTACCCTCCGGGCGTTCAGCATTCTTGGGATGCGTGCCGGCAATGCACCTACAATGAACATGGTCTGCGGTGCGCGTCTGGCCTTACATGTCCTTGAACCAATGCTCATTGAGCTCGGGCCTGGTACATCGGCTGGTGAGCGTGATCGTCTCGCGTCAGATGAACCCAACGCCAGTCTGCCCTCGCCCACCTGAACCCCCGGTTCAGGCTGCCGGCCAGACGGCACTCGCAGACACCTACCCTTTCATTTTCACGCTCACACCCTCATGATCCTCGAGCCCGCATTGATTCTGGAGCTGGCTTTGCTGGGTCTGTGTACAGGCTTTCTGGCTGGCCTGCTGGGCATTGGAGGGGGCATGATCATGGTGCCTTTTCTCACCATCATGCTGGGTCAACGCGGTGTCAGCCCGGATCTGGCGGTGAAAATGGCCATCGCCACCTCCATGGCCACTATCATTTTCACCAGCATTTCCAGCGTCCGCGCCCACCACCGCAAGGGCGCCGTTCGCTGGGATCTTGTCAAAGGACTGGCTCCCGGCATAGTGGCCGGCAGCATGGTGGCGAGTCTGGGGATTTTTGCCCTGGTGAAGGGCACGCAACTGGCCTTGTTCTTCGCCTTGTTTGTGGGTTTTTCAGCGACCCAGATGTTTCTAGACAAAAAGCCCGCTCCTGCCCGCCAGATGCCGGGATGGGCCGGTCAGTTGGGCGCAGGCGGGATCATTGGCCTGCTGTCCGGACTGGTGGGCGCCGGCGGCGGGTTCATCAGTGTTCCCTTCATGACCTGGTGCAATGTCGCCATTCACAACGCCGTGGCCACCAGCGCCGCGCTGGGCTTCCCGATCGCCGTGGCCAATGTGGCCGGTTATGTCGTCAGTGGGCTGCAGGCACGCGATCTTCCCGACCATGCCTTTGGCTATCTCTGGCTGCCGGCTCTGGGCGTGATTGCCCTGTGCAGCGTGCTCATGGCCCCGGTGGGTGCGGCCACTGCCCATCGCTTGCCCGTCAAGAAGCTCAAAAGAGTGTTTGCCTCCGTCCTGTACCTGCTGGCCGCCTACATGCTCTACCGGGGGCTTGCCGCCTGAGTC
>CAYMMK010000081.1:0-11386 GCA_964391575.1 uncultured Limnohabitans sp. | reverse complement strand
GCCCCAGCGGCTGGTCAGACTGGCATACGGTGCGCGGCTCATGTTCTCGGCCCCGCCGCCAATCGCGATGTCGCAGTCGCCCAGGGCGATGGCCTGGCTGGCACTCACGATGGCCTGCAGGCCCGAACCGCACAGACGGTTGACATTGAAGGCCGGGGTGGTGTGGTCGCAGCCGCCCTGGAGGGCCGCCACGCGCGAGAGGTACATGTCTTTGGGTTCGGTGTTGACCACATGACCGAACACCACATGGCCCACGTCCTGGCCCTCGACGCCGGCACGCGAGAGCGACTCGCGCACGACCAGTGCAGCCAGTTCGGTGGTGGGGATGTCCTTGAGGCTGCCGCCAAAGGTAGCAATGGCGGTGCGCACACCGCTGACAACAACAACTTCACGGTTCATTGAAAGTCTCCGCAGGGGGTTCATTGAAATGGGTGGATACAGGAAGTGAAGCTTCGCTCGTGGAGGCTACAGCGGGCTGACAGCAGGTCTTCACTGCGGGCACATGGCAGGCAGAGGACGGCAGGCGACCGGGTTTCAGGCCGGATCGCGCACATCGGCCACCGGATGCTGGCCAAAATCCTGGCGCTGCAGATAGGCCAGTACCCGCTCGGCCGCTTGCCGGGGACTGCTGAGCAAGCCCTGCTGGTGCAGACCCTGAAAGCTGGCCAGGTCAGGAAAGTCGGCGGCCGGTGCCGCGCGCAACTGGACCTGCATGTCGGTGTCGATCACACCGGGGGCCAGCGAGCAGACCCGCGCCCCATGGGGCTTGCCCGCCTCGTCGAGCGCCAGGCACCGGGTGAAATGGTCCATGCCGGCCTTGGCTGCGCAGTAGCCGGCCTGCGAGGCCATGGCCCGACGGCCAAGCCCCGAAGAAATGTTGAGAATGCGACGTGGTGCTGTCCAAAGCCCGGTGGCCTTGAGGAAGGATGCGCTGAGCAGCATGGGCGCTTCCAGTCCCACCCGCAGCGCGTGCGAGAGATCGGCGCCATCGGCATCGCTCAGGGGACCGATGCGGGGAATCACTCCGGCGTTGTTGATCAGGGTGGCATTGTGCATCGTGCCCGGGTCCAGCTGCGCCAGCCATGAGCCCAGGCGTTCGGCCGCATCCCGGGCACGGGCCAGGTCGACCGACCATTGTTCAAGTGGGACACCAGCAGATTGGGCCAGGGCTTGCAATGGCGCAGGGGAGCTCCGTGCCATGCACAGCAGGCGATGGCCCGGACGAATCAATTGCTCGGCCATGGCCAGGCCCATACCACGAGAGGCCCCGGTCAGGATGAAGAGGGATGTTTTCATGCCTTCATGCTAAGGCGGCGCCTGGTTTCAGAATGGCACCGGGGCGACAAAGTGGCTGGGCTGGTGGGTTCGGGGATGGTCAAACCACAGGGTGTGCGCGTGCAGCATGACCCTGCAGGGTCCGGGCTCACAGGCCGGAGGGCCATACAGCGGATCCCCCACGATCGGATGGCCGATCGCCGACAGGTGCAGCCGCAGCTGGTGGGTGCGGCCGGTCAGGGGCTCCAGGACCAGGCGGCTGGTGCCTGGCCAGGGGCCTTCGCCCTCGAACTGCCAGCGGGTGTGGCTGGGGCGGCCAAGCGCCGGATCGACGATGCTTCGAGGCCGGTTGAGCCAGTCGATCCGTATCGGCAGCCGGATCTCACCCTGCAGCGGATCGGGGCCTTCCGATTGCGGGCGGCCATGGACCAGGGCGATGTACTGCTTGCGGATCAGTCGCCGCTCGAACAACCAGCCCAGCTCGCGCTGACTTTGTGCATGGACGGCCATCAGCACCAGCCCGGAGGTGACCATGTCCAAGCGGTGCACGATGCGCGCGTGCGGCCACACCTGCTGAACACGGCGGCTCAGGCAATCCTGCTTGTCGGGGCCCAGACCCGGCACACACAGGAGACCGGCCGGCTTGTTGAGCACCAGCAGGTCTTCGTCGGCATGGATCAGTTCGAAACCGGGATCGCATGCACCGGCCATTGGAGACTGGGACGGCGCGGTCATGGGGAGGGCGGGCTCGCGCTGAATGCCAGGCGCGGCAGTCGCACAGGGCTCATGGGTACGGGCAGCGGGGGCGGGTAGGGCACCCGCAGGCCGGTGAAGTGTTCGGCGATGACCCGCAGGTACGCCGGGGTCAGGGGATCGACCAGTTGCGCCATCGGCCCGAAGTGTCGACGTCCCTGGGCGAAATTGAGCGATTGCTGGTAGAGGTCACCGGCGGGCTTGCCCACCAGACGCGGGTAGCAGCCATCCGGCCCGGCCCGGCCCTGCTCGCCGTGGCAGGCGGTGCAGGCCTTGACGCGCTCGGCCAAGGTGTCTTGCGGAACCTGTGGGATGCCTGCCAGGCCAGGGGATGCAGGAGCGAGTGCCACCAGCAGCAGCCCCATGCACAACATCCATCGTTTCATGGCCCAAGCATATACGCAGCCGATGTGCATGCCTGCGCCGGCGGCGGCATTGAGGAGACAATAGGCGGTTAGCCCGCGTGAATGCGAGCGTTCATTCATTGAAAGTCACCATGTCCAACCTCGAAGTCCGTTTTGCCCGTCTCGATGAAGCCCAGTCCATTGCCCGCCTGCACCTGTCGGCCTGCCAGGCCCTTCATGCCGGGCAGGTGCCCGACAGCCACTGGCACGAAACACCCCTGACGCGGCGCGTGGCTTTCTGGCGCGAGGCCATCGAGTTTGGCGAGCCCCAGGTCATCATGGCCCTGCAGGGGGACTCCCTCAGAGGTTTTGTAGGATTCGACCGCTCCCGCGATCCCAAGTCGCGCAACACCACGGGTGAACTCTGGGCCTTGTATGTCGACCCCCAGCACCTCGGCCAGGGGGTTGGGCTGGCCCTGTGGGATGCGGCCCGCGAAGGCTTGATCGAGGAGGGCTGCAGCGAAGTCACGGTCTGGGTGCCCCTGCGTGCCCAACACAGCCTGCGTTTCTTCGACGCGGCTGGCTTCAAGCGCGAGATCAATACGGCCCGCACGGTGCCCATCGGTGGGGCCAAGGTGGAAGAAATGCGTTTGCGCCGACCGCTGCTAGGCCCCTGAGCGGTTGCGGCATGCGCCTGCTGATGGCCCCAATGGAGGGGCTGCTCGACCACAGCTTGCGCGATACCCTGACGCGGGTTGGCGGTGTGGACCGTTGCGTGTCCGAATTCATTCGCGTCACCGACACGCTGTTGCCCGCGCGGGCCTTTGAGCGGGTGGTGCCAGAGTTGCGCCATCAGAGCAGGACGCCAGCCGGAGTTCCCGTGCGGCCCCAATTGCTGGGATCCGATCCTGCATGCATGGCCGACAATGCAGCCCGGCTGGCCGCGTTGGGCGCGGAAGGCGTGGACCTGAACTTCGGTTGCCCGGCCAAGACGGTCAACCGACACCGGGGGGGCGCGGTGTTGCTCGACGAGCCAGAACTGGTGTACGCGATTGTGGCTGCGGTGCGAAGGGCGGTACCCGCTCCGGTGCCGGTTTCAGCCAAGATGCGCCTGGGGTTTCTCGATGACGCCAAAGCCCTGGACTGTGCACTGGCCATCGAGGCGGCGGGCGCATCCGAGCTGGTGGTGCATGCCCGCACCCGGGCGCAAGGCTACAAGCCGCCCGCTGACTGGGACCGACTGGCCGAGGTGCGTGCTGCCGTGGCACTGCCGGTGGTGGCCAATGGCGAGGTGTGGACAGTCCAGGATGCAAGGCGCTGTCTGCAGGTCACCGGGTGTGATGACCTGATGCTCGGTCGTGGCCTGGTGGCGGACCCGGGACTGGCCCTGGCCATACGCAGCTCAATGGCGCCTGGCGCCAATCCCCAGGTGCCCTGGACAGACATCCGGGACCTGCTCAGGCATTACTGGCGGCAAGTGGCCTTGCGGGTGGCCCCACGGCATCGGGCCGGGCGGCTCAAGCAGTGGCTGCATTACCTTCGGCGCACCTACCCCCAGGCAAGCCGGGCCTTTGAAGTCTTGCGGACCGTCAACGACCCGCAACTGCTCGAGCGCTGGCTGGACGCTCCATCAGACCTGCCGCCAGGCGGCAACCGGGCTCAGCCGACAGAGATCTGATGGGCCTTGAGGTGCCTGGCCACTTCTTCCCGCAGCTGATCGAGTTTGGGGGACAGACGGGCGAACGCCTCGCGCACGGCCTGGGGTGCGCCCTGTTTGCTCAACTTTTCAACCGCAATGACCTCTTCGACCAGAGCGTCCACACAGAACACGGGTGTAAAGCCCTTGAGCTGGTGCAGCAGGCGGTTGGCTGCTGGCACATCGTTGAGTTGCAGCAAACGCGAGATTTCGGGAATTTCAGTCTTGAGGGTCTTGTGCAGGGTTTGCAGCAAGGACAGGAATCCCGCAGCGTCTCCGATGAACTCCATGCCACGTTCAACCGACAGGTATTCAGGCTTTGTCTCTGCGCTCATGCGTGTTCGGCCGTGATGGGCTGGTAACAGGTTTTTTCATATTCTAGTGCGAGCCCGGCGGGTCCCCGAGCAGGCCGGCCAGGCCCGAAAGCGGCTCAAAACGGCCCTGTACAAAGCGCAGCCGGCTCGGACCCGGAAACGCCGCCTCACGACAACTGTGGCGCGGATCCCCGGGGTAGCAGATGGTGCGGACACCGTTGTCATCAAAGGGCTCGGGCTGAATCACCGGGGGCGGACGGCTGGCCGCCTGATCAAGCACGCTCTGGACCGTGGCATGGCGGTGCAGATGCACCAGACTCATGATCTGCGGCGGTGCCAGTTCGATCAGCCGTTCCCAATAACGCACCAGAGCTTCGCGCGGCGTCAGCCACAGACTCTCCACCGTTTCATGGTTGTCGTGACATGCATGCTGACCCCGGGGTGCGCGAGCGACAAAAAATCGGGTGTCGAAGCGCTTGTTGGTGACCGACGGTTGCCGTGGCGTGATCCAGCGTGACCAGGGTGTCAGGGCCGTTGCGTCCAGCCCCTGGTCAAGCAGTTGCGACCAGCTCGCCGTTGCGGCGGCGGACAGATTTTCGCCACCAAACAGGATCCCGGATTCCTCCCAGGCCTCGCGCATCGCAGCGACATAGAGGGCGGCTGCCATGCTGATTGGCAAATCGGGCTCGCCTAACAGTTGGTGCAGGGTCGAAAGTGGCCTGTTGAGTCGTGCCAAGGTCTGGGGCTGAGCATCTTCCGGATCGAGTTTGCCGCCAGCAAAGACATGGGCACCACCGAGCACACGGGAGGCGCCGTGCCTTTTGAGCAGCAGCACCTCCAGGCCCGAATCGCCATCGCGCAACAAGACCACGGTAGCGGCAGCAAGCGCAGGCGTGTCGACGGTTTCAAGGTTCAGTTCCATGGCTTGTCAAAAGGGCAACACCGACGCAGCGGCGCATGCAGTAAAGTGAATTGAAGCCGACAGCCTACCGGACCCTTGCGTTCAGGGCTGTCGCCTCAAGATCAGCATCCTTGGAAAGGCAGCAGTCATGGGTTTGGATTTCGAGGGCCGGGTGGCCATTGTCACGGGTGCAGGCGGCGGCCTGGGCCGCCAGCACGCCCTGGCGCTGGCAGCCCGGGGAGCCCGGGTGGTGGTCAACGACCTCGGGGGTGATGTGCATGGGGATGGTGGCTCCATGAGCGCCGCCCAGTCTGTGGTGCAGGAAATCCGCGCTGCAGGCGGCCAAGCCCTGGTCAATGGTGCTTCAGTCACTGACTTTGACGCCGTCCAGCGCATGGTGCAGCAGGCCATGGACACCTGGGGTCGGGTGGACATCCTGGTCAACAACGCCGGCATCCTGCGCGACAAGAGTTTTGCCAAGATGACGCTTGAAGATTTCCGGCTCGTGCTCGATGTCCACCTCATGGGGGCCGTGCATTGCACCAAGGCCGTCTGGCCGGTCATGCAGGCCCGGCAATACGGGCGTATTGTCATGACCACTTCGTCCAGCGGTCTGTATGGCAATTTCGGCCAGTCCAATTACGGCGCGGCCAAGCTGGCGCTGGTGGGCCTGATGCAAACGCTGTCGATCGAGGGTGAGAAATACGGCATCCGCGTCAACTGTCTGGCACCCACGGCCGCCACCCGCATGACGCAGGGCTTGATGCCCGAGGCGGTCCTGCAGGCGCTCGAACCTCAGGCGGTGGTGCCGGCTATGCTGGTGCTGGCCAGCCAGGAGGCCCCCAACCGCACCATCCTGTGTGCCGGGGCCGGTGGATTTGAGGCCGCCCACATCACCCTGACCCAGGGGGTGTACCTGGGCCTGGGCCCTGACGTTCCCGAGCAACTGGCCGAAAATCTGCCCCGGGTCACCGAGCGTACCGGTGAGACGGTGCCCCGGTCCGGCGGGGAACAAGGCAGCCGTGAGGTGGGCAAGGCCATGAAGGCCCACCTGGCCTGAATGAAGGGCCCGCTGACGGGCGCCGATGGTGTGCCTGACGTCATGGGAAGTTTTCGGGCTCCATTTGCGCGTGGACACAGGTTTGACCGCCGTCCACTTGGTCAGCAGCAGTTTTTTGGGATTCAGCGGGTTCATGGATGAACGCCATCAAGGCTTGCTTTGCATTTCCCGCGTGACCGCCTCGGCCAGATCAATCACCGCCATGGCGTAGTAGCTGCTCCAGTTGTAGCGGGTGATGGCGTAGAAGTTTTCAGTGCCCGCCACATAGCTGGGGGCCTGCTCGCCGTTGCGCAGTTCCACCAGGGCCAGCGGGCCGGCATGCTGCCGTGCGGCCTCGCCGAGCACTGCGCCCCGCGCTTCAAAGGCCGATGGTGTGAAGGTGGGCAGGATGTCGGGCGCCAAAAGTGCGTCCAGGTCGGTCTGACTGGCGGCTACAGTCACCGGGAAATGGGTGGGCAGGCCGGGCTGCCACTGGTGGGCTCGAAAATAGCTGGCGACTGAACCGATCGCATCGGCGACGCTGTTGAAAAGATCGACGCGGCCATCGCCGTCAAAGTCAACGGCATGGCGCACCCAGCTCGATGGCATGAACTGCGGCAGACCCATCGCGCCTGCATAACTGCCCCGGATCTGCAGGGGATCGATGCCGGCACCCAGGGTCATGCGCATGAACTGCGAGAGTTCCTGGCGGAAATAACGCTGCCGCTCGTCAGCCCGGGGATGGGCTGCAGGAAAATCAAAGGCCAGCGTAGCCAGGGCGTCCAGCACCCGGTAGCGGCCAGTGTGCTCCCCATACAAAGTCTCGACGCCGATGATGCTCACAATGACTGCGGCGGGCACCCCGAAAGTCTGCTCTGCACGCTGCAGGTCCTGCTGGTGCTTGCGCCAGAAACGGACCCCGGCCTGAATGCGGCGTGGCTCGATGAAGCGGCTGCGGTAGAGCGCCCAGTTTTTCGACTGCACGGTGGGTGCGGGTAAAACCAGCTGCTGCACAGTGGGCAGGAAATGGGCGCGTGCCAATGTGCCTTGCAGCTGTGTCAGATCGAGTCCATGCTGTTGTGCAAGGGACTCGGCCCAGGCTTGCGCTGCAGCATGGGCAGCGTAGGTGCGCAGGGCGCGCGCCTCGGGCCAGGCCGAGGGTGTGGCCTTTGGCTGCGCCGTGGCTTTGGGCCGTTTGGGAGCCGCACGGTTTTTGCCCGGCTGCGGACTCTGGACGATGGGGATGGGGGTCTCGGGTGGCGGCAAGGGGGTTGAAGCGAAGGCCGTCTGGCCCAGCCCCAAAGTCAGGGAAATCAGCAACGCGCAGCGTCGGCGCACAAGGGCTGGCACAGGCAGGAGAAAAGGCATGACCGAAGTGTAGCCCTGCGCCGAAGTCAGGCGGGCATGATAAGCTGCATGCCGACCGAGAACACACGTCTTACCCATGCCCGGCACAGGATTTTTCACCCATCCGGATTGCTGCAAACACGAGATGGGGACGGGGCACCCCGAATCACCCGCACGACTGCATGCCATTGAAGACCGCCTGCTGCTGACCGGCCTGGGCTTGGCCCTGCAGCGCCGCGAGTGTGCTGCCGCACCCCTTGCAGACATTGAACTGGCCCATGATCGTCTGCATGTGGCGGCCATGCGCGGGCTCAGCGAGAGCTTGCGGGAAGACCGGGCTGCCGGTGGGCCAGCGCTGGTTCCGCTCGACCCTGACACCTGGCTCAACGAGCACACCTGGAATGCGGCCTTACGGGCAGCCGGTGCAGCCATTGATGCGACCGACGCGGTCATGGCCGGCGAACTTGACAATGCGTTTTGCTCCATTCGTCCGCCAGGTCACCATGCCTGTCGCGACAAAGCCATGGGCTTTTGCATTTTCAACAATGTGGCCATTGCAGCCAAGTACGCCCTGGACCGTCATGGACTTGAGCGCGTGGCGATTGTCGATTTCGATGTGCATCATGGAAACGGCACAGAGGACATCGTGGCCGGTGACGAGCGCATCCTGATGGTCAGTTTTTTCCAGCATCCGTTTTACCCGGAAGGGGGATCGCAGTCGAAGGCCGCCAACCTGGTGAATATGCCTGTGCCGGCGTACACCCGCGGCCTGCAGGTGCGTGAACTGATCGAAGCGGCCTGGCTGCCTCGGCTGCAGGCCCACAGACCACAGATGATTTTCATCAGTGCAGGTTTTGATGCCCACCGCGAGGACGATCTCGGACAGCTGGGTCTGGTCGAGCAGGACTTTGCCTGGATCACCCGTCGCATTCTGGAGGTGGCGCAGCAGCATGCGCATGGGCGTGTGGTCAGTTGCCTTGAAGGTGGCTACAACCTCGACGCCCTTGCGCGCTGTGTGGAGGCCCACCTGCGGGTGCTGGCTGACGTTTGAACACCCGTGCTGCCCGGAGACCCTACCCTCATGCAAGATTTCACCCTTTTGTCGCCGGCCGACGCCTTGCTTGTGCATCGCCGGGACCCACGCGGCGTTCACCGGCTGATCCTCAACGATCCTCAACAGTTCAATACCCTGGGTGAAATCATGCTCGCCAGCCTCGAGCAGGCCGTGCAGCAAATCGCCGCAGATCCCGATGCCCGCGTGCTGGTGTTGTCGGCCCAGGGCAAGGCTTTCTGTGCCGGCCACAATCTCAAGGAAATGCGCGCGCGTCCTGAACTGGCCTACTACCAAGACCTCTTTGCACGCTGCTCCCGCATCATGCTGGCCCTGCGCCAGTTGCCCATTGCGGTGATCGCAGCCGTGCAGGGGGTGGCCACCGCTGCCGGTTGCCAGCTGGTGGCTCAGTGCGATCTGGCCGTGGCCGCCGAGGAGGCACGGTTCGGCGTCAACGGGATTGATGTGGGCCTGTTTTGCGCCACCCCCAGCGTGGCGCTTTCGCGCAACATCCTTCCCAAGCAGGCCATGGAAATGCTGCTGACCGGCGAATTCATCGACGCCCGGGAGGCCCAGCGAAGGGGGCTGGTCAACCGGGTGGTGGCTGCCGGCCAACTCGACCAGGCGGTGGCCGATCTGGTGCAGAGCATCCTCGCCAAGCCCGCCCAGGCGATCGCGCTGGGCAAGCAGCTGTTTTACCAGCAAGCTGGCATGGGGCTGGATGCCGCTTACCAGCTCGCCGGTCAGGCCATGGCCTGCAATCTGATGCTCGACGTGGCTCAGGAGGGGGTGCAGGCCTTCGTGGAGAAACGGAGTCCTTCATGGCCGGTGTGAGCCCGAATTCGAAGCTCATGGCCGACCCGCTGGCCTGGCTGGATGCCCTGGCCGGGCAGGCGTCCTTGCTGGTGCTGGCGGTCTTTGCTGGCTGCATCGCCTTGTCCTGGTTGCTCACCTGGGGGGCGCGTCGTCTGCTCGGACCGGCCGAGATGCGCATCCTGCTGGGCCAGAAACTCTACGATGGGGTCTTGTTTCCCATCCTGCTGCTGGGCCTGACCTTCGCGGCCCAAACCGTGCTGGCACGTCAGCAAACCCTGGCCCTGTTTGACATCCTGCTGCCAGTCTGCCTTTCTCTGGCCGCGATTCGCCTGGGCGTCAAGGTGCTGCAAGTCACCTTGAGCGGCGCCGCTTTCGTGCGCACGCTGGAGCGGTCGCTGTCCTGGGTGGCCTGGCTGGGAGTGGTGCTGTGGGTCACCGGCATCCTTCCACTGCTGCTGCACGAACTCGACCAGATTCGCTGGAAGATCGGCAGCAGTCATTTGTCGGTGCGCAACCTGATCGAGGGCGGTCTGACCGCAGGGGTTGTGCTGATCCTGACCCTCTGGGTTTCCGCGGCGCTGGAGGCCCGTCTGCTGCATTCGGCCACGGGCAGCGACCTGTCCTTGCGAAAGGTGGTGAGCAACGGCTTGCGCGCGCTGCTGATGTTCATCGGGGTGCTGATGGCGCTCTCGGCTGTCGGCATC
Source organism: uncultured Limnohabitans sp. (assembly GCA_964391575.1). GTDB lineage: Bacteria > Pseudomonadota > Gammaproteobacteria > Burkholderiales > Burkholderiaceae_C > Limnohabitans_A. Next base: position 1,146 of record CAYMMK010000081.1, on the reverse strand, counting down.
GATCTGACGGCCCTGTCGGTGCTGGGCGGGGCCATCGGCGTCGGCATCGGTTTCGGATTGCAAAAACTGGCGGCCAACTATGTCAGCGGTTTTGTGATCTTGGCCGAACGCAGTGTCCGTATCGGGGATCTGGTGAAGGTCGATGGCTTCGAGGGCCGCATCACCGACATCAAGGCGCGCTACACCGTCATCCGTTCCCCGCAGGGACGTGAGTCGATCGTGCCCAATGAAATGATGATCACTGCCCGGATCGAAAACATGACCTTGGCAGACACCCGCATGGCGCAGTCCATCGTGGTCCACGTGGTGCCGGACAGCGACGTGGACCGGGTCACCGCCTTGTTGTTGCAGGCCTGCAAGGACCGCCCCCGGGTGCTGGCCGAGCCTGCCCCTTCGGTCGTGCTGACCGCGGTGGGGGCTGACGGTCTTGAATTCACCCTGGGCTACTGGATCGAAGACCCCGAAAACGGCCTGCTCAATCTCAAATCCGAGATTCACCGGGCCGTCCTGGACGCCTTTCGTGCCCACGCGGTCAGTTTCCAGCCCTCCCAGGCGGCTCCTGTGGCCGCGGCCCGACCAGCTTCGCCCTGAATTGCGCAGACATGGCTTGTGTACACACCGGACAAGCATGCGTGGGGTTAAAATAAGCACGACCGTTCGATTTTCTTGAGCCGAATAGGACCTGCAAAATTCATGCAAAATTGACGTTAACGTAAACGTCAATTTTGGGTCTCATATCCCTCTAACGATTGGAGAAGCTTTCATGAAAGTACTGGTCCCCGTCAAGCGGGTGGTGGACTACAACGTCAAGGTGCGCGTCAAGAGCGACCAAAGCGGGGTGGACATTGCCAATGTGAAGATGAGCATGAACCCGTTTGATGAGATTGCGGTCGAGGAAGCGGTGCGCCTGAAGGAAAAGGGTGTGGCCACCGAGGTGATTGCCGTCTCGTGCGGTGTGGCGCAGTGTCAGGAGACCTTGCGCACCGCCATGGCTATTGGCGCCGACCGCGGCATCCTGGTGGAGACCAGCGAGGAGCTGCAGCCGCTGGCGGTGGCCAAGCTGCTCAAGGCGCTGGTGGACAAGGAGCAGCCCGGGCTGGTGATTCTGGGCAAGCAGGCGATCGACGACGACTGCAACCAGACCGG
>CAYMMK010000080.1:0-11456 GCA_964391575.1 uncultured Limnohabitans sp. | reverse complement strand
TTGTGGAATCTTTAGGCCTGAAGGACCCTGCCACTGCAGTCAAAAGGGGGATCGGGCCGGCACCGTTGCGCCGTCCCGTACGGCCACTCTGGACTTCATCCATCGGTCATGTTCAACCCGCCTTCCAAACGCCCGCTCATGGTCGACCCCAGGGTGTGGCTTTCATGAACAGCACCGAGCTGATGCCGTAAACGGCCATGCCAGCCCCCACCAGGGCAAAAATCATCCAGGCCGGAGCGTCAAACCAGGCCAGCATGACGCCACCGACCGCAATTACCAGCAGTCGCAAAGTGCCCGCAAGAACCGGACCTGCGGCCTTGCCGGCCCCCAACGAGGAAAAGTACAGTGACAAACCCAGGCCAAAGAAGCCATAAAAAGGTCCGGCCCACAGAAAATAGCTGGCGCTCGATGCCATGACCCTGGCATCCTGGGTGTACAGGGATGTCCACAGTTGGGGGGCCACAGCCACCACGATGCCCAGTGCACCCAACAGCACCGTGGCCAAAGTGGCTGCAGTCCAGGCAGCCTGGCGGGCCCTGACAATGTGACCTGCACCGATGGCCATGCCGACCAATGGCACTGAGGCCACCCCCACAGCAAAGGCGATCGGCACCAGCAGAAACTCCAGCCGCGTGCCAATGCCATATCCGGCCAGCGCCTGGGTGCCCAGGGAAGCCACCAGACGCGTCAGGATGAGAACGGTCAGAACGGTCTGCAAGGGAGAAATACAGGCCACGGCCCCGACCTTCAAAATTTCAAACAGGTGCGTTCGCTCCAAGCGCGTGGCATGCATATCGAGCCTCACGACCCCCCGCCCGCTCGCCAGGTAGCCCCACAAAAAGAGGGCGCCGGCAGCATTGGCCACGACACCCCCCGCTGCAACTCCGCGCATTCCCAAGGCAGGCAGCGCAAACCAGCCCAGCCCCAGTGCTCCACCCAGAACCACCTGGGCCAGTGCCACCATCAAGAGCGTCACCGACGGGACCCGCATGTTTCCACTGCCCCGGATCACCGAGCACAAGGTATTGACGACCCACATGAAGATCGACCCGGCGAACGCGACCTCACCATAGGCCGCCGCCTGCGACAAAGCCTCTCCCTTGCCGCCCAGCAGACTCATCAAGGTGGGACCCAACACCTCCATCAGCAACATGAACACGGTTCCGGCACCGATACCGATCCACAAGGCATGCACTGCCAGGGCATTCGCTCTGGAGGTATCTCCCGCACCCAATGCCCGACTGACTGCGGACGACACCCCACCGCCCATGGCTCCGGCCGACAACATCATCTGCAGCATGACAAACGGGAAGACCAGGGCCATGCCCGCCAGCGCGCTGGCCCCCAGTTGCCCCACATAGGATGTTTCGGCCATGGTAGCCAATGCGATGGCCACCATCGCGACCATGTTCGGCAAGGAAAACCGCAACAGCAGAGGCAGAATGGGACCGGTCAACAGCGCAGCAGTGGCGTGCTGGCTGGTCTGGTCACGCTTGTCAGGATCCGGGATGACCATGGACACAAGGGTTCACTGAATGATGCCGAAGCCAGGCCGTCTCATTGGCCCTTGTGATCGAAGATCATGCAAGTGGATGTTGCGTGGCCGTAAATTTTGCCCTCCGCATCGACAATCCGCCCCTCGGCGGTTGCGACCTGACGTCCGACATGAATGGTCTTGCCCTCTGCGCGGACCCGTGGCACATCTTCGGTCAGCGGCCGAAGCATATTGACTTTCACTTCCAGCGTCGTGTAACCCTTGCCAGCAGGCAAGGTGGTATGGACCGCGCAGCCCATCGCAGAGTCCAGCAAGGTGCAGAACCAGCCACCATGGACCGTGCCCAGGGGGTTGTAGTGGCGAATCAGGGGTTTTCCTTGAAAGACGGCCACGCCCTGGGCCATGTGGATAGGTACGAAATCCATCGTTTCCCCGATCGGAGGCGCGGGCAGATCACCCGAAAAAATGGCCTGGAAAACCTGCATGCCTGACATGCTGGCGACGGCATCCCGGGGAAGTGGCGCTGCGGGCTTCAAGCGCTGGCGAACAGATGCTTCCTGCGTTTTCCACAAAGCAAGGGTGGGGTTGGCGGACATTCAAATTCCTTTGTGAGTTGCATATGCAATGATTGCAGGTACAATTTATCACATGTCCTCCAACGCTGCTCCGCAAGGCTGTACCAACTTCAAATTGCGCCAACTCGGACGCATCGTGACGCGCCATTACGACCGGTACCTCGCCTCGGCAGGTTTGAAGAACACCCAGTACACATTGCTGACGCATGTGGTCAAACTGGGGCCGATCCGGCCCATCGATTTGGCGCGCAGGATGCAGATGGATGCGTCAACACTCACGCGCAATCTGCAACCCATGATTGCGCAAGGCTGGCTGAAGGTGTGCGCGGGCAATGATGCGAGAAGCCGTCTGCTCATTGCAACGGCAGAGGGCCAGGAAAAACGCAAGCTTGGCCAGCACGCCTGGAAAAAAGCGCAGCTGGCCTTGAATGATCTTCTCGGTACACAGCAGGTGTCAGCGCTGCACGCGCTGCTGGACGCAAGCATCGAGGCTCTCGATGCCGCTGCTGCCTGAGCGTCCCACACACGGGCCGTTCGCACAACCCGCCTGATTGGCGTTCCGGCCGGGCTGGCCAGACGCAAGCCAGGCATTCTCCCCACGACAACCCTGCACAATTTTTATGCACCGCAACATGCTTTCGCCATGACCTCGTCACCTGCAGCGTTTCCCTCGGGGAAAATCATTCCTCTTTATAGGGCATGCTCCTTGCTTATGGTCTGAACCAGCGCACCAACAAGACACTGAACGCACCAATATGGAACTCACCCCACGCGAAAAAGACAAGCTGCTCATCTTCACAGCCGCGCTTTTGGCCGAACGGCGCATGGCCAGAGGGCTCAAGCTCAACTACCCTGAAGCGGTGGCCTTCATCAGCGCTGCCGTCATGGAAGGCGCACGCGACGGCAAAACGGTGGCCCAGCTCATGAGTGAGGGGCGCAGTGTCCTCACCCGTGCTGACGTCATGGACGGTGTAGCGGAGATGATCCCGGACATCCAGATCGAGGCCACCTTTCCCGACGGCACCAAGCTGGTGACCGTGCACCAACCCATCGTCTGAACCCCTGCCAACATGAAAATGAACACCAAAAACCTCTGCATTCTTCTTTCTGGTGCGCTGAGCCATTGGGGTGCATTCGCCCACGAAGGCCATGGCCTCCAAGGCAGCGCCCACTGGCACGCCACCGATGTGCTGGGCTTCATCGGCGTGGCGCTGGTGGCTGCGGCCGTGTGGTTCATTGGCAGGGGCAAGTGAAATGATCACCCCTGGCGAAATGCTCATCGACGAGGGCGAACATGTCCTCAATCCCGGCCGACGTACCCTCATGCTGGTGGTGCAGAACGCGAGCGACCGGCCCATCCAGGTGGGCTCTCACTACCACTTTGCCGAAACCAACGCGAACCTGAAATTTGACCGCGAGGCCGCACGCGGCATGCGGCTGAACATCGCCTCCGGCATGGCTGTGCGCTTCGAACCGGGTCAACAAAGAACTGTGGAGCTGGTGGAGTATGCGGGCGACCGCGTGGTGTACGGCTTCCGTGGACTGGTGCAAGGGAAGGTCTGAGATGGCAACATTTGGAAAACGCGCCTACGCCGAAACCTTCGGCCCCACCGTGGGTGACCGTGTGCGCCTGGCGGACACCGACCTGCTCATCGAGGTCGAAAAAGACTTCACCCTGCAGGCCGGTGGCTACGGCGAGGAGGTCAAATTCGGCGGCGGCAAGACCATCCGCGACGGCATGGCGCAATCGCAGCGCTGCAACGCCGAGGGCGCCATGGACTGCGTGCTGACCAACGCGCTCATCATTGACCACTGGGGCATCGTCAAGGCCGACATCGGCCTGCGCGGCCAGCGCATTGCAGCCATCGGCAAGGCGGGCAACCCCGACACCCAGCCGGGCGTGGACATCGTCATCGGTCCCGGCACGGAAATCATCAGCTGCGAGGGGATGATCGTCACGGCTGGCGGCATCGACTGCCACATCCATTTCATCTGTCCGCAGCAAATTGACGAGGCCCTGGCCAGCGGCGTGACCACCATGATGGGCGGTGGCACCGGCCCGGCCACCGGCACCTTTGCCACCACCTGCACGCCCGGCCCCTGGAACATTGAGCGCATGCTGCAGGCCGCCGACGCGTTCCCGATGAACCTGGGTTTTTTGGGAAAAGGCAATGCCAGCCGGCCCGAGGCGCTGCGCGAGCAGATCGACGCGGGCGTGATCGGCCTGAAGCTGCACGAAGACTGGGGCAGCACGCCCTCGGCCATCAGCAACTGCCTGGATGTCGCCGAAGACACCGATATCCAGGTGGCCTTGCACTCGGACACGCTCAACGAATCGGGCTATGTGGAAAACACCATCGAAGCGACAAAAGGGCGCGGGCTGTGCGCCTTTCACACCGAAGGGGCCGGGGGCGGCCATGCGCCCGACATTCTCAAGGTGGTGGGTCAGGCGAATTTTTTGCCTAGCTCGACCAATCCGACCATGCCCTTCACGCGCAACACGCTCGATGAGCATGTGGACATGTTGATGGTGTGTCACCATCTGGATCCTGCGATTGCCGAGGACCTGGCCTTTGCCGAAAGCCGGATCCGCAAGGAAACGATCGCAGCCGAGGACATCCTGCACGACCTGGGCGCCATCAGCATGATGAGCAGCGACAGCCAGGCCATGGGGCGTGTGGGGGAGGTCATCATCCGCACCTGGCAGACGGCGCACAAGATGAAGCTGCAGCGCGGCAAACTGCCCGATGACACGGACCGTCACGACAATTTCCGCGTCAAACGCTATATCGCCAAATACACGATCAATCCTGCCATTGCACACGGCATCAGCCACGAAGTCGGCAGTATCGAAGTGGGCAAATGGGCCGATCTGGTGATCTGGAGACCGGCCTTCTTTGGCGTCAAGCCAGCGCTCGTCCTGAAGGGGGGATTCATTGCCCTCGCAGCCATGGGTGACCCGAACGCTTCCATCCCGACACCCCAGCCGGTGCATTACCGCCCCATGTTCGGCAGCTATGGTGGCGCCCTGGCCAAAGGCTCGCTGACCTTTGTTTCGCAGGCTGCTTTGCGCGCAGGTGCGGACGAACGTCATGGCCTTGCCAAAACCCTGAGCGCTGCCAGGAACATCCGGGGCGTGCGCAAACAGCATATGGTCCACAATGCCTATCTGCCGCACATGGAAATCGACCCCCAGACCTATGCGGTACGTGCCGACGGGATGCTGCTGACCTGCGAGCCCGCGGTCGCTTTGCCCATGACCCAACGTTACTTTCTCTTCTGATGCTGATCTGCTCCAAGCGCATACCCCAGGGCAAAGGCCTGTCCAGAGTATGGATCGAGCGGGCCGCTGCGGTCACGCTGGACTGGGACACCCGCTGCAAAAGCCGCTTTGAAGCCCTTGACAGCAGCGGTCGCCAGCTCGGGGTGTTTCTGCAGCGCGGCAGCGTGGTTCGTGGCGGGGATGTGCTGGTGGCCGAAGACGGCTCGCTGGTGCGCGTCGAGGCGGCCCCCCAGGCGGTGCTGCGTGTGACCGCCTGCGCCCAACACGGCAGTCCTTTTGACCTGATGCGTGCGGCCTACCACCTGGGCAACCGCCATGTGCCGATCGAGTTGCGGCCCGACCACCTGAAGATTGAGCCCGATCATGTACTGGCGACACTGCTTCGCAGCATGCACATGACGGTGACCGAGGCGCTGGAGCCTTTCGAGCCCGAGGGCGGTGCCTATGGCGACAACGCCATGATGGGCCATGACCATGCTCATGGCCACACGCATGAACACGCCCATGACCACAAGCACCCGCGCATCCAGTCTCACGGGCATGAGCACTGAAACCCCGGCCTTGCTGCACCTCATCTGGCTGGCTTCTCCTGCTCTGCCGGTTGGGGGCTTCTCTTATTCAGAAGGCCTGGAAGCGGCCATTGATCAAGGTCTGGTGCATGACGAAGGCAGCTGCACCCAGTGGCTGACGGACCAGTTGCTACTGACGCAGGCACGCGGTGACTTGGCGGTCATTGCGCAGGCTGTGCCCGCCTGGCAATCTCTGGACACCCAGCGCCTGCAGTCCCTCAATGCCTGGGTACTCGCCAGCCGGGAAAGCGCCGAAATGCGGCTGCAAACCCTGCAGATGGGCAAATCGCTGCTGGAGTGGCTGCGCAATCTGCAAAGTCACAGCCCGGCCCACGCCGATGCGATGCAATGCCTGGCCACACTGCCCCCAACCTGGCCCCTGGCGTATGCGCTCGCCCTGTCGTGTACCCAGGCCCCGCTGCCGCAGGCCCTGCAAGCCTGCGCTTTTGGATGGGCCGAAAATATGACCCAGGCTGCGCTCAAGGCTGTGCCCCTGGGCCAGAGCAGCGGCCAGCGCATGCTGGCGGTGCTGGCCAGCACCATCCCGCAGGCCGTGCAGATCGCCCTCTCCCGTACCGATGAGACCCGGCAGGCCTTCAGTCCCATGCTGGCTATCCTCTCTTCACGCCACGAAACCCAATACTCACGCCTGTTCCGTTCATGACTGCACTGCACCACATTCCCCATCGCACCAGAAAGCTGCCCCCTCTTCGGGTAGGTATCGGCGGGCCTGTCGGCTCCGGCAAGACCACCCTTCTGGAGATGTTGTGCAAACAGATGCGCGACAAATGGGACTTGGTCGCCATCACCAATGACATCTACACCAAGGAAGACCAGCGCCTGCTGACCATCAGCGGCGCCCTGCCCGCCGAGCGCATCATGGGCGTGGAGACCGGCGGTTGCCCGCACACCGCCATCCGCGAGGACGCCTCCATCAACCTCGAAGCGATCGACCAAATGCTCGAGAAGTTCCCCGATGCTGACATTGTTTTCGTGGAAAGCGGCGGTGACAACCTGGCCGCCACCTTCAGCCCCGAACTGAGTGACCTGACGATCTATGTCATCGATGTGGCCGCCGGTGAAAAGATTCCGCGCAAGGGCGGTCCCGGCATCACCAAGAGTGACCTTTTCGTCATCAACAAGACCGACCTGGCTCCGCATGTGGGGGCGGATCTGGCGGTGATGCGCCAGGACACCGCACGCATGCGGCCCAACCCCGACACCCGTCCCTGGGTGATGACCAACCTCAAAACCCTGCAGGGGCTCGACGAGGTGGTGCGCTTTATCGAAACGAAGGGCCTGCTGCAGGACCGTGCATAGCGGCATTGCCGCCGGTTGAGGTCGCACCGACCCTTCCTGTGACGGCACAAACAATGCGCCCGCAAACGTTACAGTAGAGGCCCTCGTCCTCAAAAAGGCCCGCCATGAGCTTTTACGACCGTCTGAAATCCCTGAATATCGAGCTGCCACCGGTCGCCGTCCCGGCTGCCGCGTATGTCCCCTTTGTGCAGACCGGCCACCTGGTTTTCCTGTCGGGACATATCGCGCGACGTGAAGGTCGCCCCTGGGTGGGTCAGCTGGGCAAGACCATGACTACCGAAGAGGGTCAGCAAGCGGCCCGGGCCATTGCCATCGATCTGATGGGCACATTGCAGGCGGCCGTGGGGGACCTCAACCGGGTGCGGCGCATTGTCAAGGTCATGAGTCTGGTCAACTCCAGCCCCGACTTCACCGAACACCATCTGGTGACCAACGGCTGCAGCCAGCTGCTCGCTGAAGTGTTTGGACCGGCCGGCGCGCATGCTCGTAGCGCCTTCGGGGTGGCCCAGATTCCCATGGGGGCCTGCGTGGAAATCGAACTGATCGCCGAGGTCGCTTGAGACCCGTCCTCCCGAGCGTTCCCCTCCAACACGCCTACCGGCTGCTCAACCACGGCCCCACCGTGCTGGTGGGCAGCGCCCACGAGGGGCGTACGAACGTCATGGCCGCCGCATGGGCCATGCCCCTGGACTTCGAGCCTCCGAAGCTCGCCGTGGTCATTGACAAATCCACTCTGACACGGCAGTGGGTGGACGCCACGGGCATGCTGAGCATCAATGTGCCTTGCCAGGCCCAGGCCGGACTGACCTGGGCGCTGGGCAATGAAAGTGGCAAGACCCACCCGGACAAGCTCTCCCGGTTGGGTGTTCGCACCACCCCGGCCCCCCTGACGGGCATGCCTCTGGTGGAGGGCTGTATCGCGCAGATGGAGTGCCGGGTTTTGCCGGCCACCACGCATGTGGCCGGACCGCATGACCTGTTCCTTGTGGAAGTGCTGGGGGCGTGGGCCGACCCCCGTGTCTTCAGCCACGGTCGCTGGCATTTTGAACACGCACCTGACGACCTGCGCACCATCCACCATGTGGCCGGAGGCCATTTCTACACCATAGGCAGCCCACGGTCTGCCGCCTGAGCGCTACCCCGGGTTGACCGCCTCGGGGCATGGGTCCTGGGCTTCACTCGATCCGGGTCACCCGTTGGGGCTTGAAGCCCAGATCGGCAATCTTGCCCTTCTTGGCACGGCTGGTTCTGGCATTGTTGAGGCTGCGAATTTCCAGCGTTTCCTCGCGGGCCTTGCCGCCACGGCCGATGCCTTCGATACGGACGCTGCGGGTGTAGGCTGCAGCACCGGCCAGCTGGTCTCTCGCTTCGAGGTCGATGAGCATGAGGCCACGCCCGCCTTTGTCCATCTGCCTGAGCTCGCTGATTTCAAAGGTCAGGATGCGCCCGCCCGTGCTGGCACAACACACGTGCGTGGCCGCCGTCAGCGGCTGTCCCCCTGAAGGCGCGCTGGTGCTGGAACCGCTGGCATGCGAAGGGGCACATACCGTCTCGCCCTCGCCCAGGCTGATGAAACTCTTGCCGCCTTTGTTGCGCGAGACCAGGCTCTCCACGGAGGCCAGAAAGCCGTAGCCCCCCGAGCCCGCGAGCAGCAGCATGGCATGGGTCGGGCCCGCAAAGTAATGCACGGGCTGGGTGCCTGTTTCCAGCTCGATGAGCGTGGTGATGGGCTGACCGTCGCCTCGCGCGCCGGGCAGCGTGGCCACCGGCACGCTGTAGACACGCCCGTTGGTGCCAAAAACGATGAGCTGGTCCACCGTGCGGCATTCGAAAGTCCCGTACAGACCATCGCCCGCCTTGAAGGCAAAGCTGCCTTGATCATGGCCGTGGCCGGTGCGGGCTCGCACCCAGCCTTTCTCGCTGACGACCACCGTGACCGGCTCGTCCACCACCCTGACCTCAGCCACGGCTTTCTTCTCTTCCTGAATCAGGGTTCGGCGGGCATCGGCAAAGGCTTTGGCGTCCTGCTCGATCTCCTTGACCATCAGCTTGCGCAGCGCGGCAGGGCTGCCCAGGATGTCCTCGAGTTTGCCTTGCTCGGTTCGCAGCTCCGACAGCTCCTGCTCGATTTTGATGGCTTCCAGACGGGCCAGCTGACGCAGGCGGATTTCAAGGATGTCTTCGGCCTGGCGATCACTCAGCCTGAAGCGCTCGATCAGCGCCGCCTTCGGCTCGTCGCTGTTGCGAATGATGTGGATCACCTCATCGATATTGAGCAACACCAGCTGACGGCCTTCGAGGATGTGAATGCGGTCCTGTACCTTGGCCAGCCGGTGCCGGCTGCGGCGGGTGATGGTGGTCTGACGAAAAGCGATCCACTCGCTCAGGATCTGGCGCAGCGACTTTTGCACCGGCTTGCCATCGATGCCCACCATGGTGAGGTTGATCGGCGCCGACGTTTCCAGGCTGGTATGCGCCAGCAATGTGGCGATGAGTTCCTGCTGTTCAATCTTGCTGGTCTTGGGCTCGAACACCAGACGAACCGGCGCGTCCTTGCTCGATTCGTCGCGTACCCCGTCCAGCACCGCCAGCACGCCAGCTTTGAGCAGCTGCTGGTCCTGCGTGAGCGCCTTCTTGCCGGCTTTGACTTTGGGGTTGGTCAGTTCCTCGATTTCTTCGAGCACCTTTTGCGCGCTCACACCAGGCGGCAGTTCGGTCACCACCAGCTGCCACTGGGCCCGGGCCAGGTCTTCGATCTTCCAGCGTGCACGCACCTTCAGGCTACCGCGTCCGGAGCGGTAGGCATCGGCGATATCGCTGGCCGAGCTGATGATCTGGCCGCCGCCGCAGTAATCCGGGCCAGGAATGATGGCGAGCAACTCGTCGTCACTGAGCTTGTCGTTCCTGACCAGCGCGATGCAGGCATCGGCCACTTCGCGCAGGTTGTGGCTGGGGATCTCGGTGGCCAGTCCCACAGCAATGCCACTGGCGCCATTGAGCAGCGTGAACGGCAAGCGCGCGGGCAGCTGGCTGGGCTCTTCGGTCGAGCCGTCGTAGTTGGGCACAAAATCCACCGTGCCCATGTCGATCTCATCCAGCAGCAGGCCGGTAATGCGTGAGAGCCTCGCTTCGGTGTAACGCATGGCCGCGGCCCCGTCGCCGTCCCGGCTGCCGAAGTTGCCCTGCCCGTCGATCAGCGGGTAGCGTTGAGAGAAATCCTGCGCCATGCGCACCAGCGCGTCGTACGCCGCCGTGTCACCATGTGGGTGGTAGCGGCCCAGCACATCGCCCACCACGCGGGCGCTCTTGACCGGCTTGGCGGCCGTCGCCTTGTTGGGGCCGCTGTAACCCAGACCCATGCGGTCCATCGAATACAAGATGCGCCGCTGCACCGGTTTTTGGCCATCGCACACATCGGGCAGCGCCCGGCCTTTGACCACAGACAGCGCATATTCCAGATAGGCGCGCTGGGCGTAATTGGCCAGGTTCAGCGCGTCATCGGTTTCGCCGCTGTTGAATTCGAGAGTAGGTTGGTCGTTCATTGGAATTCAGTTTTTTCGCTGATGCCATCAAAGTGACGAGTGGGAAAAGCCGTGGCGGCTGACGATTTCTGGTACCCCAGCATGAGGAAGCCGCCACGGCTTTCCCCACTCGTCACACCCCACACAGGTTCAGACATCGATCTCGATCGCGTCGCCGTGCAACTCCATGAGCTCGCGGCGCGCCGCCGCCTCGCCCTTGCCCATCAGCTTGGTGATCTCGGCCTCGGTCTGACCAAAATTCAGGTCGCCCAGCTGCACCGGCAACAGGCGCCGCGTGTCCGGGTTCAGCGTGGTCTCCCACAGCTGCTCGGCACTCATCTCGCCCAGACCCTTGAAGCGGCTGATGCTCCACTTGCCCTCGGCCACGCCATCCTTGCGCAGCTTGTCAAGAATGGCCGTGAGCTCGCCTTCGTCCAGCGCATACAACTTGGCCGCAGGCTTCTTGCCGCGCGCTGGCGCGTCCACCCGGAACAGCGGCGGGCGCGCCACGTAGACGTGGCCCGCATCGATCAACTTGGGAAAATGCCGGAAAAACAGCGTGAGAAGCAGAACCTGGATGTGCGAACCATCCACGTCGGCGTCAGACAGGATGCAGATCTTGCCGTAACGCAATCCGCTGAGGTCTGGTGTGTCATTGGGTCCATGCGGGTCCACGCCGATGGCCACCGAGAT
>CAYMMK010000079.1:0-11774 GCA_964391575.1 uncultured Limnohabitans sp. | reverse complement strand
CGTTAGGCCGCACAGAGGGAGCATCGGCTAGTGTCGGAGCCGGAGTTCCAAACCGAGCGTCTGCTGGTTCGCCGCTTGAGAGAAACGGACCAACTAACCCTCCTGGCGGTCTATGGAGATGCCGAGGCCATGCAGTGGGTCGGTGATGGGCGAGCCATCACGCAAGAAGAGTGCGTCCAGTGGCTGTCTGTCACGCAAGCCAACTACGAGAAGCGCGGCTATGGCATGTTCGCCATCGAGGAGCGGTCATCACCGCGTGTCATTGGCTTCTGCGGCATCGTTCATCCGGGCGGCCAGCCTGAGCCAGAGGTCAAGTACGCGCTTCTGCGCTCCCATTGGGGCCTCGGTTTCGCAACTGAGGCTGTCATGGCGCTCATCGCGTACGGTGCTGCCACTCACAAGCTAGCATTCCTCATCGCTACCGCTGCACCAGCGAATGCCGCCTCGCATAGGGTCCTGCTCAAGGCGGGCATGCGCAGGGCCGAACTGAGAGCCAACGAAGACGGCAGTAAGACCCAAGTCTTCCGCTGGAGCGCGGGTGCGAGTGCGGCCTAACCCTTCTCACAAGCGGAGCGCCAACGGCGTGCCACAAGTCCCGCGAGGCCCCCTTGTCTAGCATCGGCCTCGCGGGCCTGGCGTCACACCGTCGTCGCCCGCTTAGCTCTAACGTTAGGCCGCTCTCTTTTGCATGCTGGCAGCAAGGCTCCCAACTCAAACGTCAGGCCCGGCGACGTCTCACAGGGTGCCCAGCGTCTATCGTTGCTGTCATGGGTTCCCCCATCGGGGTTATCGCCGCAGGAACATCCGTTCGGCCGGCGTGGGCCGCGATGGCACCAGGCGCGGCTATGACCTGCAACTGACGCGCGCTGTGAGCGCCGCCCTGCTGCCACGCCGGGGGGAAGACCGCAGCGAAACGCTCACAAGACCTTGCCGGAGGATGGATTTGGGGGCCGGGTTTGGGCGCAGGGCTGTTTGCCGCAACAATCGCGGCCATGAATCCACTCGCCACCGAACATTCCTCTGAAGCCCCCTGGGTCCATGCTTACGGACCCGCAGGCATTCCTGCGACTCTGGAGCCGCCGGTCCACCAGAATCTGGCGGCCCTGGTCCATCAGGCATGTACCCGTTTTGCCGCCTCGGCTCCCAGGCAAGCAGCTTTTACCTGTGTGGTGCCCAATGGCATGAATGGCAGCCTGCGCTTTGCCCAGGTGGACGCGCTGTCCGACGCCTTTGCCGGCTACCTGCGCGGGGTGCTCGGCCTGCAGGCTGGTGACCGGGTGGCGGTGCAATTGCCCAACTGTCTGGCATACCCGGTGGTGGCTTTTGGCGTTTTCAAGGCGGGCTGTGTGCTGGTCAATACCAACCCGCTCTACACCGAAAAGGAAATGGTTCACCAGTTCAGGGATTCGGGTGCGAAGGTCCTGGTGATCGTGGACATGTTTGCCGACAAGCTGCCGGCTGTGCTGGAGCATACCGGGCTGAAGCATGTGGTGCTGGCCGATGTGACGGCGTTCTTTCCGGCGGTGCCACGCGCGGTGGTGCGCACGGTGCAGAAGGTCTGGAACCGGGTCCTGCCGGCGGTGACCGTGCCCCACGAACGGCTGGCCAGCGCGCTTGGACGAGGCGCTGCCACCCTGGCGCAAACCCCGGCGCGCCACTATTGGGAGCTTGTGGGTCCGAACGACCTGGCGGCGCTGCAGTACACCGGCGGTACCACCGGCGTGAGCAAGGGGGCCATGCTCACCCACAGCAACCTGTTGCACAACGTCAACCAGATGCTGGCCATGGGGGCCAGCCACATGCGTGAAGGGCAGGAATGTGTGCTGACCGCCCTGCCGCTCTACCATATCTTCGCCTTCACGGCCAACCTGCTGGGCTTCCTGGTGATTGGTGCGCGCAACGTCCTGGTGCCCAGCCCGCGTCCGGTGCAGAACCTGCAGCGGGCGGTTGAAAATTACCCCATCACCTGGATGACCGGGGTCAACACGCTCTACAACGGGCTGCTCAATGAGGAGTGGTTCCTGGCCTACCCGCCCAAGCACCTCAAGGCGTCGATTGCCGGCGGGACTTCGCTGCACTACGCGGTCGCCGAACGCTGGCGACAGGTGACCCGGACACCCATCGCCGAGGGTTACGGGTTGACCGAAACCTCCCCTGTGGTGAGCTTCAACCCGCTGTCGGGAACGCCACGCAGCGGCAGCATCGGCATTCCGACTCCCGGCACGCATGTGCGCCTGGTCAACGACGCAGGTGAGGAGGTGGCCACCGGTGAAGCTGGCGAGATCCAGGTCATGGGCCCGCAGGTGATGCAGGGCTACTGGAACCAGCCTGAACAGACGGCGCAGGTGCTGCGCGAGGGCTGGCTGTCGACTGGCGACGTGGCGGTGATGGACCGCGAGGGCTTTTTACGCATCGTTGACCGCAAGAAGGACATGGTGCTGGTTTCGGGCTTCAACGTCTATCCCAACGAGGTCGAGGACGTCATTGCCCAGATGGGCGCTGTGCTGGAGGTGGCGGTGATCGGTATTCCAGATGCCGCCACCGGTGAAGCGGTGCGTGCCTATGTGGTGCCCAATCCTGACCACGGTGCCGCGGTGACCGCCGAGGAGGTGATCGCCCACTGCAAAAAACAGATGACCGCCTACAAGGTGCCCCGGCAGGTGATCGTCCGAGACGAGCTGCCCAAGTCGCCGATTGGCAAGGTGCTGCGCAAGGAACTGCGCGCCGAGGCCCTGGCAGAACTTGGCGCACCGCGCCAATGACAACAACAACTTTCCGGAGAACACCCCCATGGTGAGCGATTTTGAAACCCGGCTGCTCGGCTTCATGATGATGATCATCATGCTGGGCATGGGCGCATCCCTGACCCTCAAGGACTTCATGATTGCGCTCAAGAAGCCCGCAGGCATCGGTATCGGCGTGGTCACCACCTACCTGCTGACCCCGATTGTGGGCTTCACGCTGGCCCATCTGGTATTGCTGCCCAACGCCTCGCAGGAGGCGTCCCAGTGGTATGCCTATGCGGTCGGCCTCATCCTCATGGCCTGTCTTCCCGGGGGCACCACGAGCAACATCTTCAACTATTTCAGCAAGGGTGTGCTGTCCCTGTCCCTGCTGATGACCATTGTCTCGACTTTGCTGGCGGTGGTGATGGTGCCCCTGACGCTGGGCTTTTTCAGCATGGGGATCGACGGCAGCTGGAAGATCCCCCCGGAAAACGTGGCACAGGTGCTGTTCGTTCTGCTGGTGCCCACCGCGATCGGCATGGCCTTGCGCAAGTTCAACCCCAACATCGGCGCCACACTGGAACTGCTGGGCGGGGTGCTCGGGGTGCTGGTCATCCTGTTCCTGATGGTTTCCTGGGTGCCGCGCAACTGGCAGCTGCTGCTGACCACGCCGTGGCAGGTGTATTTCGGGGCGATTGGCCTGGGAGTCTTTGGCTTCGCTGTCGGCTATGCGTTCGCGCGGCTGGTGCGCCAGGACAAGCGTCGGGCCCGCACGATTGCCCTGGAGACGGGCATTCAAAATGGCCCCCTTGGCGTGCTGATCGTGACATTGACCTTCACCGGTGTTCAGCAGCAGCAGGTGCTGCTGATTCCGGTGCTTTACTCCCTGTTCATCATGCTTACCTCGACCCTCGCCACCGTGTGGTTTCGCCGCATCTCGGACCGTGAGGCCCTGGCCCGCGACCGCGCAAAGGTGGGGGCCGTGAATGCCGCCTGATTTTTCGGGCTGCGACCACTTGCGCTGCAGCCGGTTTCGACCGCACGTCATGTCCAGGGTTTAAGATCGGGCGCATGTCATGGCTCGATCAGATCAAATGGGACGCGCAAGGCCTGGTGCCGGTGATTGCGCAGGAAAACAGCACCGGCGATGTGCTCATGTTCGCCTGGATGAATCGCGAGGCGTTGCAAAAAACTGCAGAACTGGGGCGGGCGGTGTATTTCAGCCGCTCGCGTGGAAAACTGTGGTTCAAGGGCGAGGAATCCGGCCATGTGCAACAGGTGCACGACATCCGGCTCGATTGTGACCAGGATGTTGTGCTGTTGAAGGTCACGCAACTCGGGCACGAGCCCTCTATCGCCTGCCACACCGGCCGCCACAGCTGCTTTTTCCGCAGCCTGCAGGCCGGTCAATGGCAGAGTACCGAGCCGGTCCTCAAGGACCCTGAAACGATATACAAATGAGCCCCATGAGCAACCAGGACATTCTTGATCGCCTTGCCGCCGTGGTCGAGAGCCGCAAGCCGGCCCATGGCGGCGACCCCGAAACAAGTTATGTGGCCCGCCTGCTGCACAAGGGGCCGGACGCTTTCCTCAAGAAGATTGGCGAGGAAGCCACCGAGACCGTGATGGCCGCCAAGGACATGGACCATGGGGGTGACGCGTCCCGGCTGGTCGGGGAGGTGGCCGACCTCTGGTTTCACAGCATGATCGCACTGGCTCACTATGGCCTGGGCCCCGCCGATGTGGTCAGGGAGCTGGCCCGCCGCGAAGGCCTAAGCGGGCTGGAGGAAAAAGCCCTGCGCAAAGCCCACGAGCGCGAGCGTCTGGGCGAATAAGATCAGCCGCCATCATTGTGTATCAAGGCAGCCCGCCATGAACTCACCGGACCAGATCACTCCACCCGAGCACAACCTCACCATCAGCTGGGTCAGCTACATCCTGCACCTGGTGGTGGCTGTTGGCGCCGTGATCCCGGGGGCTCAATTCGGCCCCCTTCTGCTGGTGGTGGCCCTGATCATCGACCTGGTCAAGAAGCAGGATCTGCGGGGTGACTGGCAGGCTTCGCACTTCAAGTACCGCATCCGTTCGGTGATCTGGGCCGGGGTGCTGTACTTGGTGACCCTGCCCCTATGGTTGCTGCTGGTGCTGCCGGGCTGGTTGGCCTGGTGTGCAATTTCCATCTGGTTCATCTACCGCATCGTGCTGGGCATGGTGCGGCTTCACCGACTGCAGCCCATGCCCGATGCTTCAGGCTTGAATTCCCTCTGATTGCCCATGAACGAGCACTGTATTTTTTGCAAGATCGTGGCCGGACAGATTCCCTCGCGCAAGGTGCACGAGGACGAACTCGTCTATGCCTTTCACGACATCCACCCCTGGGCGCCCGTGCACTTTCTGATCATCCCGAAACTGCATATTCCTTCCATGGCCCAGGTTGAGCCCGCTCATGCTGGATTGCTGGGGCATATGACCAGCCTGGCACCTCGCCTGGCCCTGCAGGAGGGTTGCAGGCCCTACCCCGAGGGGGGGTTTCGCATCGTGATCAACACCGGGGCCGAGGGCGGGCAGGAGGTCCATCACCTGCACATGCATGTGATGGGCGGTCCCCGGCCCTGGCTCAAGGGCTGAAGGTGAGCCACTTCGCGCCCGATTGACCCCGACGGCCCGGGCCCATCCGGGTGGATGGCGCTGTCGGCATAGAATCCCGTTTAGTTTCAGGAGATTTCCATGGGTTCCTTTTCCATTTGGCACTGGCTGATCGTGCTGCTGATCGTGGTGATGGTCTTTGGCACCAAGAAGCTCAAGAATATCGGTTCCGATCTGGGCGGCGCAGTCAAGGGTTTCAAGGACGGCATGAAAGAGGGGGGCACCAAGGCCGAGGATTCGGCTGCGCCTGCTGCGCCTGCTGCGCAGGTGGCCAATCAGCCTGCAGCCGAAAAGACCACCATTGACGTCGAAGCCAAATCCAAGTCCTGATCGGCTGGTGTGGATGACCGGTATGCGGGAACTTGACCGTGCTTGATCTGGGTCTGTCCAAGATGGCACTGATCGGGGCCGTGGCCCTGATTGTCATCGGCCCCGAAAAACTTCCACGACTGGCGCGTACGTTAGGCGCCATGCTGGGCAAGGCCCAGCGTTATGTCGCCGATGTCAAGGCCGAGGTCAACCGCTCCATGGACCTCGAAGAACTGCGCAAGATGAAAGAAAGCGTGGAAACGGCGGCACGCGATGTGGAACAGTCGGTGCAAACCAGCGCGTCCGAGTTCGAAAAAGACTGGTCACAGGCCACCACCGGACTTGAAACCTCCGAATCTCCCCCCTGGGAGCCACCGCCACCGAAGTACAAACATCCCGGCAAGAACTGGCGCCTCAAGCGAGGCGCCATGCCCCAGTGGTACAAGGCCCGCACGGGGGTCCGCACCAAGGCCCTTTCGGGCGCAGCCCGGGTGGCCCGGTACCGGCCCCAGAGCCTCAATTGAACCCCCCGGGTGGCGCCTCAGTCGCCGCCCACCAGATTGACCGTCATGTCCGACAAAGTGCCAACGCCTGAAGATGAACTCGCCGGGACCGAACAGCCTTTCGTGACCCACCTCATCGAGTTGCGCGACCGGTTGTTGCGGGCACTGGCTGCCATCGGTGTGGTCGCCATCGTGCTGGCGATCTGGCCGGGTCCGGGACCCCTGTACGACATCCTTGCGGCCCCGTTGGTGGCGCACCTGCCCAAAGGCGCCACGCTGATTGCCACCTCGGTCATCTCGCCCTTCATGGTGCCGCTGAAGATCCTGCTCATGTCGGCCTTTCTGATTGCCTTGCCGGTGGTGCTCTACCAGCTATGGGCGTTTGTGGCGCCAGGGTTGTACTCCCATGAAAAAAGGCTTGTGCTGCCGCTGGTGGTGTCCAGCACCCTGCTGTTTTTCCTGGGTGTGGCGTTTTGCTACTTTTTTGTCTTCGGGCAGGTCTTTGCCTTCATTCAAAGCTTTGCGCCCAAAAGCATCACGGCCGCACCCGATATCGAGGCCTACCTGAGCTTTGTGCTGACCATGTTTCTGGCATTCGGTCTGTCGTTTGAAGTGCCGGTGGCGGTGGTGGTGCTGGCCCGCATGGGTGTGGTGTCGGTGCAAAAGCTCAAGGACTTCCGGGGCTATTTTGTGATCCTGGCCTTTGTCATTGCGGCCATCGTCACACCGCCGGATGTGGTCTCGCAGCTGGCGCTCGCGATTCCCATGTGCCTGCTGTACGAACTGGGCATCCGGGCAGCGAGCATTTTCATCCGGCACACCCAGGCCCCTGCTGAAGAAAACGGGGCCGCCGGCAGCTGAGCCGGCATCCGTCGGGCTCAGCGCCGGTTTGGCACAGGCCGTTCCACCGGGGTCACGGTCACCTGCACCCGGCTCTGGGAGCGCCACAGTGAAAGACGGGCTGGATTGCCGGGCTTGAGTCCGGCCACCTGGCTGAGCAATTCCGACACATTGCCGACCGGGGTGTCCTCGACCTGAAGGATCACGTCGCCCGGCCGGATACCCGCACGGGCAGCCGGCCCGTTTTGCAACACCCCGGTGATCAAGACGCCCTGGGCGGGACCCGAGGCGCCGGCAGCGGGCAATCTGACGCTTTCAGCCACCTCGGCACTGACCGGTCGGGGCTCCACCCCGATCCAGCCGCGAATCACCTTGCCCTCGCGCAAAAGGTCCTGCATGACCTGGCGCGCGGTGCTCACCGGAATGGCAAATCCGATGCCCATGTTGCCGCCAGAGCGGGAATAAATCGCGGTGTTGATGCCCAGCAAATGGCCGTTGATGTCGATCAGGGCACCGCCAGAATTGCCGGGATTGATGGCTGCATCGGTCTGGATGAAATTCTCGAACGTGTTGATGCCTAACTGAGTGCGGCCCAGGGCGCTGATGATGCCGGAGGTGACGGTCTGTCCCACACCAAAGGGGTTGCCAATCGCCAGCACGATATCACCCACCTGCAGGGGTTCCATCTGGCCCAGAACGATCACCGGCAGCGCGTCGAGTTCGATCTTGAGCAGGGCCAGATCGGTTTCCGGATCGGTGCCGATCACCCGCGCATCGGCTTTGCGTCCGTCGGTCAGCACCACTTCGATGCCATCGGCATCCTCGATCACGTGGTTGTTGGTCAGGATGTGTCCTTGCGGACTGACGATCACGCCGCTGCCCAGACCTGCCGGAGCCTCTTCATCGGGCGCGCCATGGAAGAAGCGGAACCAGGGATCCTGCGGCAGCGCCTGACGCCCGCGGGCCGTGCGCGTGTTGATGCTGACCACGGCCGGCATGGCCTTGCGGGCGGCCTCGCTGAGGCTGCCGGCAGCGCGGCCTGGGGTGCCGGTGGCAGGTGCTTCGAGCAAGGTGATGCCGGCGCCGGTGTGGCGAATGCCTCTGAGCCATCCGGGTTGCAGCGTGGCCACAATGAACCACAGGGCCAGCAAAACCGTCACGGTTTGGGAAAAAAGAAGCCAGGTGCGTCGCATGGAAGCCAATTGTGACCGATGAATATCGCTCGATACCTCTTTCAGGGCCCCGGACAGACCGCAAGACTGGCGGATGTCTCCATAATGCACCGACGAGAGGAATTCATGACCGATATCAAGTCCCTGGTACACGCCTGCGACTCTTTGCTGCAGCCGGAGCGTTTTCGAGATTACGGACCCAACGGCCTGCAGGTCGAGGGTGAACGTCCAATTGGGCACCTGGTTTCAGGCGTCACCGCCAGCCGGGCCCTGATCGAGGCGGCCATCAAGGCCGGCGCAGATGCGGTGCTGGTGCACCATGGCTTGTTCTGGCGGGGTCAGGACGGTCGTGTCACGGGATGGCTGCGCGAACGGTTGCGCCTGTTGTTGTCCAGCGGCGTCCATCTTCTGGCCTACCACCTGCCCCTCGATGCCCACGCCGAATGGGGCAACAATGCCCAATTGGGGCTGCGCCTGGGGCTGCAGGCCGATGCCCGATTTGGCGAGCAGGACCTGGGTTTCCTGGGCAGTACGACGGCCCTGAGCCTGACACAACTGACCGACCGGGTCCAGGCCAGCCTGCAGCGCACGGTCACCTGTGTGCCCGGAGATGGACGTGAGCTGCGGCGTTTGGCCTGGTGCAGCGGAGGAGCGCAGGGGTATTTTGAAGCGGCCATTGCCGCCGGCGCGGATGCCTTCATTACCGGTGAAATTTCCGAGCCTCAGGCGCATCTGGCGCGCGAATCGGGTGTCGCTTTCTTGGCCTGCGGACACCATGCCACCGAACGCTACGGCGCCCCAGCCCTGGCCGGACAGGTCGCTGCCCGGCTGGGGCTCACACACACCTTCATCGACATCGACAATCCCGCCTGATGAACGCCCCTTCCTTGCTGCCCGTGGCCGTGACGCCGGGTGATCCTTGCGGCATTGGTCCCGAAATCGTGGTCAAGGCCTGGCGCGATGCGCCGGGCCTGATGCAGGGTTGTTTCGTGGCAGGCGACGAGCGGCTGATGCATCGGGCGCTGTCGTTGCTGGGCTCGTCGCCCTTGGCCCTGCGTGTCATCGGTTCGCCCGCCGAAGCCTTGCAGACCCCCGCGGGCTGTCTGGCGCTCCTGCAGGTGGTCTCGCCTGTCGATCTGCCCCCCTGGGGGCAAGTCAGTGGCGTTGCAGGCCGGATGGCTGGCGAAGCTGTGCTGTGGGCCACCCGGGCTGCACTGCGTGGCGAAATCGGGGCCCTCGTAACTGCTCCCCTGCACAAGCAGGCCCTGCATGCGGCCGGGCCGCCCTGGCAGCAGTACCCGGGTCATACCGAACTGCTGCAGGCCGAGGCCGCCCGGCACCTGGGGGTGGCACTGGCCGATCTGCCGGTGCGGATGATGCTGGCCAGCCAGGAACTGCGGACCGTGCTGGTCAGCATTCATGTGTCGCTGCGCCAAGCGCTCGAAGCCATTACGCGCGAGCAGGTGTTGCAGACCCTGCGCATCACCCACCAATCCCTGCTGCGACTGCTTGGCCGAGCGCCACGCATTGCAGTGGCAGGTGTCAACCCTCACGCCGGTGAGGGCGGGTTGTTCGGGCATGAGGAAATCGAGGTCCTGCAACCCGCCGTGCATGCGGCCTGCCAAGAAGGCATGAATGTGCAGGGCCCGCTGTCGCCCGACACGGTGTTCATGCGGGCGCGACATACCGGCGGCCGCCCGGGCGAGTTCGATGTGGTGATTGCCATGTACCATGACCAGGGCCTGATCCCCGTCAAGTACCTGGGCGTGGAACAGGGTGTCAATGTGACGCTGGGACTGCCGCTGGTGCGCACCAGCCCCGACCATGGCACTGCCATGGACATTGCCGGGCGGGGTGTGGCCGATGCCTCGAGTCTGTTGCAGGCTGTTCGCATGGCCCGTCAGCTCTCTCAGCCGGCTGCAAGCCCGGGCTGAAAAGGGTTTAACGGTTTTGGCGCAAGCTGTCGCGAATTTCGCGCAGCAGCACAATGTCTTCCGCGGTGGGAGGCTCTGGCGCTGCAGCTTCAGGCGCAGGCGAGCTGGTCAGACGGTTCATCTGACGCACCATGACAAAAATGATGAAGGCCAGAATGACAAAGTTCAGGGCCACTGTGATGAAGTTGCCATAGGCCAGCACGGCGCCGAGCTTTTTTGCCTCGGCCAGGGGCAGCCCCGGGGCCTGACCGGCCAGGGCCAGGTAGTAGTTGGAAAAGTCCAGCCCGCCCAAGACGCTACTGATCACCGGCATGATCAGATCGGTCACGATGGAATCCACGATTTTTCCGAATGCGGCACCGATGATCACGCCTATCGCCAGGTCGATCACATTGCCCTTGAGCGCAAAGGTTTTGAATTCACTTAAAAAAGACATGATGGAATTACTCCTCATTAGGAGGAAGCATATTAACGTCTACATAAAGCCGCCAGTATGGACTTTGTCTCTGCTGCAGGGAAGCCAATGCGGCTCCGCTACAATTGCGGGTTGACCCTGATCCAGACTCGCAGAGGATTTCTCATGAGTGATACCCCAGTTGACAGCAGCAAGCGCATCTGGCTTGTCGCCACCGGCGCGGCCGGTGCTGTCGGTGCGGTGGCTGTCGCCACGCCATTTGTCAGCACCTTCCAGCCTTCCGAGAAGGCCAAGGCCGCAGGTGCCGCCGTTGAAGTGGACATCTCCGCGCTCAAGCCCGGAGAAAAAGTCACGGTGGAATGGCGCGGCAAGCCCGTCTGGATCATGAAGCGTACCCCTGAGCAGCTCGAATCCCTCAAGAAAACTGAAGCGCAGGTGGCTGACCCACTGTCAGACCGCAAGGCTTACCCGACTCCCGAATACGCCAAGAACCAGCACCGGTCTATCAAACCCGAGGTGCTGGTGGCCGTGGGCATTTGCTCGCACCTGGGCTGCTCACCCTCCGACAAATTCCAGACCGGTGCACAGCCTTCTCTGCCCGACGATTGGACAGGCGGCTTCCTGTGCCCCTGCCACGGCTCGACCTTTGACATTGCAGGTCGCGTGTTCAAGAACAAGCCTGCACCCGACAACCTCGAAGTGCCGCCGCACATGTACCTGTCCGACACCAGAATCCTGGTGGGCGAAGACAAGAAGGCCTGACGGAGAGCAACATGGCTGAATTCAAGGAAATTTCCCCTAACGCACCCACCAGTGCCAAAGTCTCCAACTGGTTTCACAACCGTTTCCCGACGGCTTTTGAAGCCTACCGCGTCCACATGGCGGAGTACTACGCGCCGAAGAACTTCAACATGTGGTACATCTTCGGGTCGCTGTCCCTGCTGGTGCTGGTCATCCAGATCGTCACCGGCATCTTCCTGGTCATGCACTACAAGCCGGACGCCAACCTGGCGTTTGCCTCGGTCGAGTACATCATGCGTGATGTGCCCTGGGGCTGGCTGATCCGTTACATGCATTCCACCGGCGCCTCGGCCTTTTTTGTGGTGGTGTACTTGCACATGTTCCGGGGCCTCATGTACGGCAGTTACCGCAAGCCGCGCGAGCTGGTCTGGATCTTCGGCTGCGCCATCTTCCTGGTGCTCATGGCCGAGGCTTTCATGGGCTATCTG
>CAYMMK010000078.1:8088-11795 GCA_964391575.1 uncultured Limnohabitans sp. | reverse complement strand
TGGCGGAGTAGGAGGGATTCGAACCCTCGGTACAGGAGAACCTGTACGCCGGATTTCGAATCCGGTGCATTCGACCACTCTGCCACCACTCCGCATTAAGTCGCGGGTGGCATTCTAGCAGAGGGGATCAGGCCTTGAGGGTGTGTTCTCCGGCCAGGTAGGGTCGCAGCACCTCGGGGACGGTGACCGAACCATCGGCGTTCTGGAAATTTTCCAGAACGGCCACCAAGGCGCGGCCCACCGCGAGACCCGAGCCGTTGAGGGTGTGCACCAGTTCGTTCTTGCCTTGGGCGTTTTTGAAGCGGGCCTGCATGCGGCGAGCCTGAAAAGCGTCCATGTTCGAGACCGAGCTGATTTCGCGGTAGGCACCCTGCGCAGGGACCCAGACCTCCAGGTCGTAAGTCTTGCTGGCACCAAAGCCCATGTCACCGGTGCACAGGCTCATCACACGGTAGGGCAAACCCAGTTTTTGCAGGATGGCTTCGGCATGGCCGGTCATCTCTTCCAGGGCCGCATCGCTGCGCTCCGGGTGGGTGATCTGCACCATTTCAACCTTGTCAAACTGGTGCTGGCGGATCATGCCGCGGGTATCACGCCCTGCGCTGCCCGCCTCCGAGCGAAAGCAGGGGGTGTGAGCCGTGAGTTTGATGGGCAGGTCGGCTTCGGCCAGGATTTCGTCACGCACCACATTGGTCAGGGTGACCTCGGAAGTCGGGATCAGGTAGAGCGCCTGGCTTTCTTCGCCGCCCTCTTGCCCGCCTTTGTTGGCGGCAAACAGATCGGCCTCGAACTTGGGCAGTTGGCCGGTGCCACGCAGGGTGTCGGCATTGACGATATAGGGCGTGTAGCACTCGGTGTAGCCATGCTCGCGGGTCTGGGTGTCCAGCATGAACTGCGCGAGGGCGCGGTGCAGGCGGGCCACCGGGCCACGCATGAAGGTAAAGCGCGAACCCGACAGTTTGACGGCGGTTTCGAAATCCAGCCCCAGGCGCTCGCCAATCTCCACATGGTCTTGGATCGGAAAATCGAAATTCCGGGGCGTGCCCCAGCGGCGCACTTCCACATTGCCCTGCTCGTCCTGACCGACCGGAACGCTGGGGTGCGGCAGGTTGGGCACGGCCAGCAGCAGGTTTTGCAGCTCGACTTGCAAGGCTTCCAGGCGCTGGGCCGATGCGTCAAGCTCGTCCTTGAGGGCATTGACCTGCGCCATGGCGGCCTCGGCCTGCTCATGCTGGCCTTTGCCTTTGAGCATGCCGATCTGCCTGGACAGGCTGTTGCGCTGGCTTTGCAATTCTTCGGTGCGGGTCTGCAGGGTCTTGCGCTCGGCCTCGAGCGAGCGGTAGGCCTCCACATCCAGAAACTGCTGCGGATTCCTGCGGGTTTGCAGCCGCGCAATCACGGCATCGAGGTCTTTGCGGAGAAGGGTGATGTCTAGCATGCGCTGATTGTAGTGAGGCCGCCGCTCTGGCCGGCCGCGCCAGGCTAGGCCTTGAGGCCTTTGGGCAAAGGAAATTTCATGGTTTCCTGCACACCTTCAAGGGTGCGCACCGACACCGCACCCAGCGTGCGCAAACGCGCGATCACCGCCTGCACCAGCACATCAGGGGCAGAGGCGCCTGCAGTCAGGCCAATGCGGGACTTGCCCTCCACCCATTGGGGCTGCAGGTCCTCGGCGCTGTCGACCATGTAGGCCGGCACACCCAGCCGCGCTGCCACCTCGCGAAGGCGCGTGCTGTTGGAACTGGTGGGGCTGCCGACCACGATCACCACTTCGACCTGGGGGCTCATCAGCTTGACGGCATCCTGCCGGTTCTGGGTGGCATAGCAGATGTCCTGCTGCTTGGGCTCGCGAAGTTGCGGAAAGCGGGCCTTGATGGCGGCCAGGATGTGCGCAGTGTCGTCCACACTCAGGGTGGTCTGGGTCACCACCGCCAGACGCCCGGTCTGCAAGGGCTGGATGCGCTGCACGTCCTCGATGTCCTCGACCAGATGAATGCCGCTGTCGAGCTGGCCCATGGTCCCCTCGACCTCAGGGTGGCCTTTGTGCCCGATCATGATGAACTCGTAGCCTTCGCGGTGCAGCTTGGCCAGCTCCACATGCACTTTGGTGACCAGCGGGCAGGTGGCGTCGTAGATCCGAAAGCCGCGGCGCTCGGCCTCGTCCTGCACGGCGCGGCTGACGCCGTGGGCACTGAAGATCAGCGTGGCGCCAGGGGGCACTTCGGCGAGTTCTTCAATGAAAATCGCACCCTTGGCCTTGAGGTCGTTGACCACATAGGTGTTGTGCACGATTTCGTGGCGCACATAAATCGGGCGCCCGAAACGATGCAGGGCGTGCTCGACGATATCAATGGCACGGTCCACGCCCGCACAAAAGCCGCGCGGCTCGGCCAGAACAATTTCGCTCATCACAGCACTCCGATCACCTGGACTTCAAACTGTACCGGCTGGCCGGCCAGTGGATGGTTGAAGTCAAATTGCACCGCCCCGTCTTCGGCCACCTGCAGGACCGTGCCTGCATAACTGCCCTGGCCGTCTGGGGTGGGAAACTGCACCACATCACCCTGTGCATATTGTTCCATCGGATCGCCCAGTTCGGCCAGCAGCTTGCGCGAAACCCATTGCAGCATGTCGCGGTTGCGCTCGCCAAAGGCCTGCCCGGCCGGAATTTCCAGTGTATGGTGGGCGCCCTCCTGCAACCCGATCAGCCGCTGCTCCAGTGCCGGGGCCAGTTCTCCCGCGCCCAGTGACAAGGTGGCGGGCGGGCCGGTGAAGGTGTTGATGACCTCGCCTTGCGGGCCCGACAAACGGTAATGCAGGGTGAGGAACGAGCCGGGCTGAACGGTGGGCATAGGGTTTTCCGGGTTGTCGCCATGCGCGTGGCGGGCGCATAAAGGCCCTATTGTAAAAACCCGGCCAGAGACCCTCGAGGGCGCAGACCGGGTAGGCTCAGGGAGGAGAAGGCCATGGACATCCGGGATCTGCCGGCGCAGGCACGGCCGCGCGAAAAACTGCTTGAACGCGGACCGCAGGCCCTGAGCGATGTGGAGCTGCTGGCCATCTTGCTGCGCACCGGCATGGCAGGCAAGAATGTTTTTGCGCTGGCCGAAGAGCTGCTTGCTGCGGGCGGCGTGGCCGGCCTGCTCAACGCCAGCCGCCGGCAATTGCAGACTTACAAGGGGCTGGGCCCGGCCAAACAGGCCGAACTGCTGGCTGTGGCCGAGCTGGCGCGGCGCTCCATCGGCCAACAGCTGCGCGAGCGCGAGGCCTTCCACACGCCCGGTGCCGTCAAGCATTACCTGCAACTGCACCTGGCCCACAAAACGCACGAGGTGTTTGCGGTGCTGTTTCTGGACAGCCAGAACCGCATGCTGGCGCTTGAGGAGCTGTTTCGGGGCACCCTCACACAGACCAGCGTCTACCCGCGCGAGGTGGTGCTGCGCGCCCTGCACCATCAAAGCGCCGCGGTGGTGCTGTCGCACAACCACCCCAGCGGCTCGGTGCAACCGAGCCGCGCCGACGAAGCGCTGACGCAGAACCTGAAAGCCTCGCTGGCCCTGGTGGATGTGCGCGTGCTCGACCACATCATCGTCGGGCAGGGGCAGACGCTGTCGATGGCCGAGCAGGGCTTGTTGTAAGTGGTGTGCTGATCGTCCTGATGCCGGTGTGACCCAAGCATTCATGGCCAGCGGCAGTGGCGGGCTGAC
>CAYMMK010000078.1:0-7988 GCA_964391575.1 uncultured Limnohabitans sp. | reverse complement strand
GCAAACCTGCGCCTCAACCCCCGGGGGTGAGCAGCACCACCAGTGCCCCGGCCCCACCCTCGGCCGGTTTGGCTTGCACAAAGGCCATGACCTGCTGTTTTTGTACCAGCCAGCTGTGCACCTTGTTCTTGAGCACTGGCGTCTTGCCCGGCGAACCCAGGCCCTTGCCATGCACCACACGCACACAGCGCAGCCCCTGGCGGTGCGCTTCGCGAATGAACTCGGCCAGCGCCACGCGGGCCTCGTCACTGCGCAGGCCGTGCAGATCGATCTCGCGCTGAATGGTCCAGTCTCCCTTGCGCAGCTTGCGGGTGATGTCGGGGCCCACCCCCGGACGTCTGAAGCTCAAGGCTTCATCGGTGTCGAGCAGGGTGCTGACATCAAATTCGTCGGACAGCGAATCACGCAGGGCTGCAGCCTCGTCCTGCTGGAATTGCCGGGGCACCGGCTGGGCGGGCGCGCGGGCCAGCCGGCCCTGCTTTCGATCGGGCAAAGGGCTGACGGCCCCCACGGCGCGCGCAAACAGTTGTTGCTCGGCCTCCCGTTTTTTCTTCTCGGCCTCCAGGGCAGCCTGCTCGGCGCGCTCGCGCTCACGCTGGGCCAGCAGGGCCTGACGGACCTGTTTCAGATCCTTCAGCGATGGCAACTTCATCCGTTGCCCCGGTTGCGCATCCAGTCGGCGGTCTGGAAAAAGCTCCGGCCCAGCCGTT
This sequence comes from uncultured Limnohabitans sp., assembly GCA_964391575.1. Lineage (GTDB taxonomy): Bacteria > Pseudomonadota > Gammaproteobacteria > Burkholderiales > Burkholderiaceae_C > Limnohabitans_A. The sequence goes on along the minus strand of CAYMMK010000078.1, from coordinate 7,278 downwards.
CGCGAAGCACGGGGTCCACGCCGGTTTCGCGCAGAGCCTGGTCCATGCAGGCCAGCCATTGGTCGCGCTCTTCAATGCCGATCGAAAACGGCATGTGCCGCATGCGCAGGCGGGGGTGGCCAAAACGGGTTTCGTAATGCGCGGGCCCCCCGAGCCAGCCACACAGGAACCAGAACAGCTTGTCCCGCGCCTCCTCCAGGGTGCTGCCGTGGCGCTCGCGCAGCAGGCGGTAGGCGGGCTCCAGATCCATCAGGTCATAAAAGCGGTCCACCACCGCACGCACGGCAGGCTCGCCGCCGATCCATTCGAACGGGGTGTTGAAGGGTGATTTTTCCTCGATCTGCATGGGCGTGATTGTGCGGCAGGCAGGGTTTCGCCCTCATTGGGCCGCCTGACGCAACGTCTGCACCACCGGCTGACGCAGCACGCCCGACAGACTCAAACTGCCAGCAGCCCAGGCCAGCACCGCGCCCAGCAAACCACCAGCCAGCGGGGCCCACAGCACCGGTGTCCAGGCAAAGTCAAAGGCGAAACGGGCCAAGGCCCAGCCCACCGCCAGGGCCATGGCGCTGGCCATGAACCCGGCCATGAAACCCACACCCAGCAATTCGGCGCGCTGCACCTGCGCCAGCAGTGCACGGCCGGCCCCGAGGGCGCGCATGATGGCGTACTCGCGCTCGCGCGCCTGCCGGCCAGCCCCGAGGGCGGCCAGCAGCACCATCACCCCGGCCGCCAGGGTGAAGGCAAACAGGAATTCCACCGCCTGGATCACCTGGTCGAGCACACGCTGCACCTGCGCCACCGAGGCGCGCATGTCGACACTGGTCACATTGGGAAATTTCTGTACCAGCGTACGCTCGAACTGGGGCTGGCCTTCGGGCGTGCGAAACGCTGCCAGCCAGGTGGTTGGCAGTTCGGGCATCTCGGCCAGCGGGAAGAGCATGAAGAAGTTGGCCCGCATGGACGACCAGTCGACCTTGCGCAGCGATGTGATGCGCGCTTCGTGGGAAATACCGCCCATGTCAAAGCGCAGCCGGTCGCCAAGTTTGAGGCCCAGGGTATCGGCGATGCCCTGCTCGACGCTCACCCCGTCGCGCTCGCCGGGCACCCACTGCCCGCCCACCACCGGGGTGTGCTCGGGCAAGCGGTCGGTGAAGGAGAGATTGAACTCGCGGTCCACCAGGCGGCGGGCGCGGTCGGCGCTGTAGTCTGCGGGGCTGACCTCGCGGCCGTTGATGGCCACCAGCCGCCCCCGCACCATCGGGTACCAGTCGGGCGCTTGCACCCCCGCCTGCGACAGATGGGCCAGGAATTGCGTGGTCTGCTCGGGTTGCACATTGATGACAAATCGGTCAGGGGCCTGGGCCGGGGTGGCCTGTCGCCAGCTGGCAATCAGATCGGTGCGCAGCAAGACCAGCAGGGCCAGCGCCAGCAGTCCGACCGACAGGCTGCTGACCTGCACCACGGCAAACACCGGCCGTGCCGCCACCTGCCGGGTGGCCAGCTGCAGCCAGCGCGGCGCCTGCTCGCCCGGCAGCGCCCGCCGCAAGATCCACAGCGCCAGGGCTGCAAGAGCGGCAAACAGCACCAGCGCAAAGGCAAAGCCCCCCACCGTGATCAGGCCCAGCCGCAGATCACGGCTGACCATCAGCAGCGTCAGGCCAAAGCCCAGCAGACCCATGGCCAGCACCAGCCCCGAGCGCAATTGCAAGGCGCCCATTTCACGGCGGATCACCCGCAGGGCGGGCACCCGCGCCAGCTGCAGAACGGGCGGCAGGCCAAAGGCCACCAGCAGGGTCAGGCCCATCGCCAGCCCCAGCAGGGCGGGCTGGGCACTGGCCGCGGGCAGGCGCGTCTCGACCAGACCGTGCAGCAAAGCGATGAAACCCATGTGCACGCCATAGCCGGCCAGCACGCCGACCAGGCTGGCCAGCACGCCCGCGCCCAGGAATTCAGTCGCATATGACAAAGTCAGTGTGCGCTGGCTTTGGCCAAAAACCCGCAACAAGGCGCAGGCATCAAGCTGGCGCTCGGCAAAACTGCGGGCGGCCAAGGCCACCGCCACCGCACACAGCAAGGCTGCCAGCAAGGCCACCAGGTTGAGGAACTGGCTGGCACGGTCCAGGGTCTGGCGCATTTCGGGCCGGCCACTTTGCAAGGTTTCGATCTGAATCCCCCGCAAATGCTCCGTCTCGGCCTGGCCGCGGGCCCAATCGGCAAACTGGCGGGCCACGTCCTCGGGTCCGGCCACCGCCATGCGCCAGGTGATGCGGCTGGCGGGTTGGACCAGACCGGTGGAGACCAGGTCGTCCGCGTGGATCATCACCCGCGGTGCAAAGTTGAGAAAGCCGGCTCCACGGTCGGGCTCGCGCTCGATAATGCCGGTGATGCGCAGTTGCCGATCGCCCAGGCCCAGCATCTGCCCGTTTTGCAATCCCAAAGCGTCCAGCAGGGGCGGGTCCACCCAGACTTCGCCGGGCTGGGGAATGCGCTGCGCCGCGGCAGCGCCCTGCACCTGCAACTGACCGCGCAAGGGATATCCCGGCGCCACCGCCTTGAGTGCCACCAGACGGCTGGCACCCTCGGCCTCGGGCACCCGCGCCATGGTCGGAAAAGACACATTGGTGTTGGTCTGCAAGCCCCGTCGCTGCGCCTCGCGCGACAGCAGCTCGGGGGTGGGACGGTCGCTGACCACCACCGCATCGCCACCCAGCAGTTGCCGCGCATCGCGCCACAAGCCGGCCTGCAGTCGGTCCGCCAAAAAGGCGACCGCCGACAGGGCTGCGACCGCCAGGGCCACCGAGACCATCAACAGGCGCAATTCGCCCGCACGTACATCTCGCCACAGCTGCCGAGCACCCAGGCGCATGCCTTGAAAACATTGAGTCCAGAACATGCACCCACCATACCGCAGAACGGCCAGGCCGGGCGGCGTCAGGGTTTAGACCCGGGCCAGTTCGGGCTGGGCCAGCAACCGCTCGGGGGCGCTGAAACACAGAAAACGCTTGTGGGTGGCGCGACCGATGGCACACAAACCCACCCTCCGGGCCACCTGCAGCCCCATCTGCGTAATGCCGCTGCGCGAGACCACCACCGGCACCCCCATCTGGGCCGACTTGATGACCATTTCACTGGTGAGACGGCCGGTGGTGTAGAAGACCTTGTCCTGTCCGTCCAGACCCTGCATCCACATCCAGCCGGCGATGGTGTCGACCGCGTTGTGGCGCCCGACATCCTCGACAAACAGCAGCATGTCCTCGCCCTGGAACAAGGCACAGCCGTGCACCGAACCGGCCGACTTGTAGGTGGACTCCTGCAGACGAATGGCATTGACAATGCCATAGAGCTGCCCCTGGGTGATGCGGGCATCGGCCAGCCGGAGATCGTCAATGTGGGCCATCAAATCGCCAAACACGCTGCCCTGGCCGCAACCGGTGGTCACCACCCGCTCGGCACTGCGCGGCATCGGCAGGCTGCTGCCCGCACGGGTTTTGACGGCGGCCACGCCAGGCTCACCGATTTCGCCCTCGCCCAGGCTCCAGTCCACCGTGATCGACTCGATCTGGTCGGGCGATTCCACCAGACGCTGGTTGCGCAAAAAGCCCAGCACCAGCAACTCGGGCTCGGCCCCCAGGGTCATGAGGGTGACGATCTCGCGCTTGTCGAGATAGATGGTCAGCGCACGTTCGGCCGGGATCGAGGTCTCTGACACCTCGCCCCACTCATTGCGCACCTGCACGCGCTCGGTCAAGGGGGCACGGGCAGTGGTCAGGCGCGGCTTGCGGGGCGGGGAGTCGGAGAGAACGACAGACATTGTGTCGAGCGTAACGCAAAAAACCCCCGCAAATTCGTGCGGGGGGTGGGTGGGGGCTGCGCAGCGAGGGCTGTCGATCAGCCTTTGCCAGCCGGCTTGGCGGGTGCGGGCGCAGGCGCGGCGGCCTGTTCTGGCGGCTTGTAGGGGCCAGGGTCGGCGCAGGGCGGTGTGGCCTCCTTGGACGCGGGCTTGCCCTTGCCGGTGGTCTTGTAATAGTGGGCCGCCACCTTCTCGCGCGACTTGCACAACTGGAAGTCGGCCACCTTGTTGCCGTGGGCGGTCTTGGCGGCAGCCTCGGCCGCCTTGGCCTTGGCCTCGTCGCTGGGCGGCGGCAATTTGGCCCAGGCCGATCCCCCCAGGGCCAGCATGCAGGCAAGCAACAGAAGTTTTTTCATGGCGAACTCCGGATCAGGCGGTGGTGGCAGGTTTGACAGCAGGAGCAACCGGCTGACTGCGCTGGGCAGGTATCTTGCCGGCCTGGATGTCGTTGTACCAAAGCTCGTGATGCTCCTTGGCCCAGGTTTCGTCCACATAGCCCTCGCGCATGGCGCTGTAGGCGCCGCGCATGCCCAGGGTGCCCATGTAGATGTGGCCGATGAACAAGGCCATCATCAAGAAGGCAGCAGCGGCATGGATCATGTGGCCGATCTGCATCGTGCTGCGCTCGTAGAGCAGGCCGGGCACCAGTTTGTCGAGCACCAGCCCGGATGCCACCACCACCAGCCCCAGCAGGAACACCCCCAGCCAGAAGAGCACCTTCTCGCCGGCGTTGAAGCGGTGCGAGGGCACCTCGGTGCCCGAGAACAGTCCCCCGCCCTTGAGCAACCAGGTCAAGTCCTCGCTGCGGGGCAGGTTGTCGCGCACAAACGTGATGATCACAATGACCAGCGAGACGGCAAACAGGGGGCCGGCAAAGTTGTGCACGTTCTTGAGGATGTAGGTCAGCCCGCCAAACAGCGTTTTACCGATCACGGGGAGAATGAAGAACTGGCCAAAGGCCATGACGATACCGGAGACGGCCAGGGCCACAAAGGCAATGGCATTGGCCCAGTGGGCCGAACGCTCCAGGGGCGTGAAGCGCTCGATCTTGCGACCGGTTTCCTGGCCATGCAACTCCATCGTGCCCTTGCCCCAATAGAAAAGCGCCACGGCACCCAGGGCGATCAACAGCAGGGACCCCCCATAGGGAATGAGCCAGTTGTTGCGCACCTGGCGCCAGGCCTCTCCGGCGTTGGTGACACGCGAGCCAGGATACTGCACAAAGGGCTGGATCAGATTGCCGGCCTCTGGGGCCTGGGCTCTGGACAGACTGGTATAGCCGCTGACGCCCTGCCCCACCTGGCCCCACATCGGCGCATTGTTGCCCGGTTGCACTTTGCCGCGTTCGGCATTGGACTGCGACTTGTAGCGAGGATCGGTGTCCGCATCTGGCGCGATCTGGAAAATGTTGGCGTCCTTGACGCCCGCCACCGCAGGGGCTGCGGCCGGCGCTGCCGATTGCGCCAGGGCGGCTGTGCTGCACAGCAGCCAGGCGCAGATCAGGATGATGCGTCGCATGAGCGTCTCCTTACTTGGGCGCGCGCTGGTGGTCATTCATGCCGTAGCTGGCACGGGCCCGCAGGTGGTTGGACCAGCTGGCTTCATCGCCCGCTTTCCAGCCGGGCTCGGTAAAGGCCGCCACACCCGTGCCGGCACGCGCAGGTTTGTCAGAGCGGGCGCCCGTCTGGTCCTGCACCTTTTCGCCACAAGCGGCGAGCATGAGCGCCCCCAGGAGGGCGGACAACACAAAGGGGGTACGCATGATCACGCTCCTTGCTTGGCGGCGCTGCCATAAGCCGTGCCCCAGCCCCACACTTCGGCGCCCTTGCCACGCTGGACCACCCGCTGGCGGAAGATGTCGGCGACCACGTCGCCGTCACCGGCCAGCAGGGCCTTGGTCGAGCACATCTCGGCACAGGCCGGCAGCTTGCCCTCGGCCAGGCGGTTGCGGCCGTATTTCTCGAATTCGGCCTGGCTGCCATGGTCCTCCGGGCCGCCGGCGCAAAAGGTGCACTTGTCCATCTTGCCGCGCACGCCGAAGGTCCCCTGGCTGGGGAACTGGGGCGCACCGAACGGGCAGGCGTAGGAGCAGTAGCCGCAGCCAATACACACATCCTTGTCGTGCAGCACCACGCCTTCTTCGGTCTTGTAGAAGCAGTTGACCGGACACACCGCCATGCAGGGCGCGTCCGAGCAGTGCATGCAGGCCACCGAAATGGATTTTTCGCCGGGCACCCCGTCGTTGAGCGTCACCACACGTCGGCGATTGACTCCCCAGGGCACTTCGTGCTCGTTCTTGCAGGCGGTGACGCAACCGTTGCATTCGATGCAGCGCTCGGCGTCACAGATGAATTTCATGCGTGCCATCGTGTTCTCCTCAAGCCTTCTCGATATTGCAGACCGTGGTCTTGGTTTCCTGCATCATGGTCACGGTGTCGTAACCATAGGTGGTGGCGGTGTTCACCGCCTCGCCGCGCACAATCGGCGCCGCCCCTTTGGGGTAGTAGGCCAGCATGTCAGCCCCCTGCCAGCGGCCGGAGAAGTGGAAAGGCATCCAAACCGTGCCTGTGTCCACGCGCTCGGTCACCAACGCTTGCACGTTCAAACGTGCGCCTGTGGGGCTCTTCAACCACACACGCTCGCCGTTGCGAATGCCGCGGTCAGCGGCCGTTTTGGGGTGGATTTCGACATAGGCTTCCTGTTGCAGCTCGGCCAGCCAGGGGTTGGCACGGGTTTCTTCGCCGCCGCCCTCGTACTCGACCAGCCGGCCCGAGGTCAGCACCAGAGGGAATTTTTCGTGCACCTTGTCGGCGATGTTCTTGTCCTGCACCGTCTTGTAGAGGGTGGGCAGTCGCCAGAAGGCCTTGCGGTCGTCGTGCGTGGGGTATTTGGCCATCAGGTCCGGGCGGGTGCCGTACAGCGGCTCACGGTGCTGCGGAATGGGGTCGGGGAAGTTCCACACCACCGCCCGCGCCTTGGCATTGCCGAAAGGATGGCAACCATGGTTCTTCATGAACACCCGGATCATGCCGCCCGAGCTGTCGGTCTTCCAGTTCTTGCCCTCGGCCTTGGTCTTTTCGGCCTCGGTCAGTTCGTCCCACCAGCCCAGTTTCTTGAGCAGGATGTGATCGAGTTCAGGGTAGCCGGTGGTGATGTCGGCACCCTTGGAATGCGAGCCATCCTCGGCCAGCAGGGTCTTGCCTTCGCGTTCAACACCGAAGTTGGCGCGGAAGTTGCCGCCTCCGTCCATCACATGCTTGGAGGTGTCGTACAGATTGGGCGAGCCCGGGTGCTTGAGCTCGGGCGTACCGTAGCAGGGCCAGGGCAGACCGAAATAGTCGCCCGTGAAGTCGTACCCGGTGTCCTTGTCCTTGCCGCCGATGGCGACGCCGGTGACGCGACCGCGATCCGGGACGGTGAGGATG
>CAYMMK010000077.1:0-12313 GCA_964391575.1 uncultured Limnohabitans sp. | reverse complement strand
CCTTTGCCGAGACGAACCGCTATGAGCCCAACAGCCCCTACAGCGCCAGCAAGGCAGCCAGCGACCACCTGGTGCGCGCCTGGCACCATACCTACGGCTTGCCGGTGCTGACCACCAACTGTTCCAACAACTACGGCCCCTACCACTTCCCTGAAAAGCTGATCCCGCTGATGATCGTCAACGCCCTGGCGGGCAAGCCCCTGCCGGTCTATGGTGACGGCATGCAGATCCGCGACTGGCTGTATGTGAAAGACCACTGCAGTGCGATCCGCCGCGTGCTCGAGGCCGGGCGCCTGGGCGAGACCTACAACGTGGGCGGCTGGAACGAAAAGCCCAACATCGAGATTGTCCAGACGGTGTGTGCCCTGCTCGATGGCATGCGCCCCAAAGCCGATGGCAGCAGCTATGCCTCGCAGATCACCTATGTCACCGACCGCCCCGGACACGACCGCCGCTACGCCATCGACGCCCGCAAGCTCGAACGCGAGCTGGGCTGGAAGCCCGCCGAGACCTTCGAGACCGGCATTCGTAAAACCGTCGAGTGGTACCTGGCCAACCCCGAGTGGGTGCAGAACGTGCAAAGCGGCGCCTATCGTGAATGGGTGAGCAAGAACTACGCGGACCGTCAGGCATGAAAATCCTCTTGCTCGGCAAGAACGGTCAGGTGGGCTGGGAACTGCAGCGCAGCCTGGCGCCGCTGGGTGAGCTGACCGCGCTTGATCGCCACAGCGAGCCGTGTGGCGACCTGAGTCGGCCTGAGCGACTGGCCGACACCGTGCGCGCCCTGCGCCCCGATGTCATCGTCAATGCTGCAGCCCACACCGCCGTCGACAAGGCCGAGAGTGAAGTGGATCTGGCCCGCACGCTCAACGCCACCGCACCTGCCGCGCTGGCGCAGGCCGCGGCCGAGACGGGCGCCTGGCTGGTGCATTACTCGAGCGACTATGTGTTTGACGGCAGCGGCCAGCAGCCCTGGCAAGAGGACGACGCCACCGGGCCGCTGGGCGTGTACGGCCAGACCAAGCTCGAAGGCGAGCAGGCGATCGGCACCAGTGGATGCAAGCACCTGATCTTTCGCACCAGCTGGGTGTATGCGGCGCGTGGCGGCAACTTTGCCAGGACCATGCTGCGGCTGGCGCAGGAGCGCGAGCGACTGACCGTGATCGACGACCAGCGCGGTGCGCCCACGGGGGCCGACCTGATCGCCGACGTGACCGCGCACGCCATCCGGGCCGCCCTGCAGCAACCGGCCCTTTCGGGCCTGTACCACCTGGTGGCCAGTGGTGAGACCAGCTGGCACGGTTACGCCAGCCATGCCATTGCCTGTGCTCGCGAGTCGCGCCCCGATCTCGCCTGGAAGGTGGATGAGATCGCCCGCGTACCCACCAGCGCTTTCCCGACGCCTGCCAAGCGACCGCTCAACTCGCGGCTGAACACGCACAAACTGCAGCAGGCCTTTGGTCTGACCCTGCCGCATTGGCAGCGGGGCGTGGACCGTCTCCTGGCCGAAATCCTTTAATACGGCTGCGGCACAATCGGCGTCAAAGACCCCCAACCCGAACCCCACATGACCGACACCCCCGCACCCGCTGTGATCCCTGAGCAACAGGCCCAGATCCTGTCCCAGGCCATGCCCTACATCCGCAAGTTTCATGGCAAGACCCTGGTCATCAAATACGGCGGCAATGCCATGACCGATCCGGCCCTGCAGCAGGCCTTTGCCGAAGATGTGGTGTTGCTCAAGCTGGTGGGCATGAATCCGGTGGTGGTGCACGGCGGCGGCCCCCAGATTGAAAACGCCCTCAAGCGCCTGGGCAAAAAAGGCGAATTCATCCAGGGTATGCGCGTGACCGACGCCGAGACCATGGAAGTGGTTGAATGGGTGCTGGCTGGTGAAGTCCAGCAGGACATCGTCGGCATGATCAACCGCGCCGGAGGCAAGGCGGTGGGACTGACCGGCCGTGACGGCGGGCTGATCCGCGCCAGAAAGCTGCGCCTGCTCGACAGCCAGGATCCGGGCAAGGTGCACGATGTGGGCCAGGTGGGTGATATCGAAAGCATCGACCCGTCCATCCTCCAGTGCCTGCAGGATGACGCTTTCATTCCGGTGGTCAGCCCCATCGGTTTTGGTGCGAGCAACGAAAGCTACAACATCAACGCCGACGTGGTGGCCGCCAAACTGGCGATGGCGCTGCAGGCCGAAAAGCTGCTCATGCTCACCAACATCCGCGGCGTGCTGGACAAAGCCGGCGAGCTGCTCACCGAGCTCACCCCACGCCGCATCGATGAACTGTGCGCTGACGGCACCATCAGCGGCGGCATGATTCCCAAGATCGCTGGCGCCCTCGATGCTGCCCGCAGCGGCGTGAATGCCGTGCATATCATCGATGGCCGTGTGCCCCATGCCATGTTGCTTGAAGTCCTCTCCGACCAGGCCTTTGGTACCATGATCCGCAACCGCTGAACACTCCCAGGGAGACCACGTCAATGTCAGAGCCGGAAGATTCAGAGTCCGCACAGGACGCGGCCCCCTCATCGCCTGCCCGCAAGCGACCACGGCCTGGCGAGCGCCGTCTGCAGATTCTCCAGACCCTGGCCAACATGCTCGAACGCCCGGGCGCTGAACGCATCACCACCGCTGCGCTGGCCGCCCGTATCGGGGTCAGCGAAGCGGCCCTGTACCGGCACTTCGCGAGCAAGGCGCAGATGTTCGAAGCCCTGATCGATTTCGTCGAACAGTCCGCCTTCGGACTGATCCGGCAGGTCACCGACCGCGAACCGCCCGGCAGCGCTCAGGCCGCGCGAATCGCCGCTCTATTGCTGCAGTTTTTTGAAAAGAATCCCGGCATGTGCCGGGTGGTGCTGGGCGACGCCTTGCTGCTCGAGCACGAGCGGCTGCAGGAGCGTGTGAATCTTCTGTTTGACAAGATCGAGGCCCAGCTGCGGCAATCCCTGCGGGCCGCCGAAGTGCCGGCCAGCATGGCCCAGTTGCAGGCCGCCCAGCTGCTGGTCTGGATGCAAGGCTGCGTGTTGCGCTATGCACGTTCAGGCTTTCGCCGTCTGCCCACCGAAGACCTGCAGCCCAGTCTCGCCCGCCTGCTCTGACCGGTGGTCGTGGTGGGGGCGGACCCCGGAAAAACCCTTGAGTGCTCGTTTTCAGCACACAGTCCGGCAGATCCGTGTCAAAATAGAACGATCGTTCTTTTTAACGCTCATGAACCCTCGTCCCACCATTCCCGTGGCCACGCGCAAGGCCGATCCGGTGGCCCCTGTCCGCCGGGCCATGCACAAGGGGCAGACCACCAAGGCCGCCATCATCGATGCTGCCCTGGGGCTGGCTTCGCAGATCGGTCTGGAGGGCCTGTCGATCGGGGCCTTGGCCGAGATCACGGGCATGAGCAAATCGGGCGTCTTCGCCCACTTCGGCTCGCGTGAGGAACTGCAGATCTCCGTCATTCGGCAGTACCACGACCGCTTCGAAGCCGAGGTGTTCCAGCCGGCCCTGGATCAGCCCCGCGGCATTCCCCGCCTGCAGGCGCTGTTTGACAACTGGATGGTGCAGACTTCGGCAGAAATCGATTCCGGCTGCATCTACATCAGCGGTGCGGTGGAATTCGATGACCGCAGCGGTCCGGTACGCGATGCACTGGCCTCCTCGGTCACCAGCTGGCAGGAGGCCCTTCGCCGGGCGGTGATGCTGGCCCAGGAAGCCGGTCATCTCACGCACCAGGTGGACCCCCTGCAAGTGACCTTTGAAATTCATGGCCTGATCCTCGCGCTGCATTACGAGGCCCGTTTTCTCAAGGTGCCCGGTGCCGCCGAGCGTGCGCGCCAGGGCTTTGCACGCATTCTCGAGCGTTATGGTTCACCCGCAGTCCTGGACAAGCGGTGAACCCCGCCCGGCCTGAACTTTTTTCTCCCACCTCAACCGGTATCGATCCACATGCCTGTCTACACTCCCCCCCTGCGCGACATGCAGTTTGTTCTGCACGAACTGCTCGATGTCACGGCCACCCTGCGCACCTTGCCCGCCCATGCCGACACCGATGCCGACACCATCAATGCCGTGCTCGAGGAGGGTGGCAAATTTGCAGCCGAGGTGGTCTTTCCCCTGAACATCAGTGGCGACGCACAGGGCTGCCAGCTCGACCGTGACACCCATGAGGTCCGCACCCCGGACGGGTTCAAGGCCGCCTACGCCCAGTATGTGGCCGGCGGCTGGCCCTCGCTCAGTTGCGATCCCGACTTCGGGGGCCAGGGCTTGCCCTTTGTGGTCAACCAGTGTTTCTACGAAATGCTCAACTCGGCCAACCAGGCCTGGACCATGTACCCGGGTCTGTCTCATGGCGCCTACGAATGCCTGCATGCCCATGGCACTCAAGAGCAGAAAGCCACCTACCTGCCCAGGCTGACCAGCGGTGAATGGACGGGCACGATGTGCCTGACCGAACCGCACTGCGGTACCGATCTGGGCCTGTTGCGCACCAAGGCCGAACCGCAGGCCGATGGCACCTACCGCATCACCGGGCAAAAAATCTTCATCAGCGCCGGTGAACACGACCTGGCACCCAATATCGTGCACCTGGTGTTGGCCCGACTGCCCGATGCGCCGCCCGGCTCCAAGGGCATCAGCCTGTTCCTGGTGCCCAAGTTCATGGTGCAGGCCGATGGCACCCTGGGTGCACGCAACGGCATTCATTGTGGGGCGCTCGAGCACAAGATGGGCATCCATGGCAATGCCACGTGCCAGATGGTGCTGGACGGTGCGGTGGGCACCCTGGTGGGCCAACCTCACAAGGGCCTGCAGGCCATGTTCGTGATGATGAACGCAGCCCGTCTGGGCGTCGGCAACCAGTCGCTGGGTCTGACCGAAGTGGCTTACCAGAATGCGCTGGCCTATGCCAGGGACCGTGTGCAGATGCGTTCGCTTTCGGGGGTGAAGGCGCCGGGCAAGCCGGCCGATCCGATCATTGTTCACCCCGATGTGCGCCGCATGCTGCTGACCGCCAAGGCCTATGGCGAGGGTGGACGTGCACTGGCTTGCCATGTGGCCTTGCTGCTCGATCAGGAGGTCAACCATCCCGACGAAACCGTGCGCAAGGAGGCCGCCGAACTGCTGGCCTTGCTCACCCCCATCGTCAAGGCCTTTCTCACCGACAACGGCTGGATTGCAGTCAGCGAGTGCCTGCAGGTGTTTGGCGGCCATGGCTTCATCAAGGAATGGGGCATGGAGCAGCATGTGCGCGATGCCCGCATCAACATGATCTACGAAGGGACCAACACCATCCAGTCGCTCGATCTTCTGGGCCGCAAGGTGCTGGGCAACCAGGGTGCTAGTCTGAAGAAATTCGGCGCCCAGGTAGAGGCCTTCGTGCGTGCCGAAATCGGGCACGAGGCCATGGGCGAGTTTGTCAAGCCCTTGGCCGATCTGGGCCAGAAGCTCACCGCGCTGACCGGTGAAATCGGCATGAAGGCCATGGCCAATGCCGACGAGGTGGGCGCTGCTGCCGTCGACTATCTGCGGGTGGCCGGGCATCTGGTGTTTGCCTACTTCTGGGCCCGCATGGCCAAGGTGGCCCTCGAGAAGATTGCGCAGGCCGAGCAGGAGGCCCAGCGTCCCGACCCGTTCTATCTGGGCAAATTGCAGACGGCGCGCTTTTATTTCACCCGCCTGATGCCCGAGACCTCCAGCCTGATGCGTCGCATCCGCAGCGGCAGCGAGGTGCTGCTCGACACCGACGCCGCACTGGCCTGACGGGGCCGTATCCTTCCTCATTCTCAATGGGTTCCAACCAGGAGTTTTTCATGCGTCCATTGCTCTTTCTGGCCTGTATGGGCCTGGCCGGTGCAGCCCAGGCCACCACCCCGGTGGGTCGCTGGCACACCATCGATGACAAAACTGGCGAAATCAAGAGTCTGGTCACCATCGAGGATCGGGAGGGCGTGCTCAGTGGCAAGGTGACACAGTTGCTGCGCAAGGGGGCCGACCCGGCTGCGCGTTGCGACAAGTGCAGTGACGAGCGCAAGGGCCAGCCGGTGCTCGGCCTCGAAATCATCCGCGGCGTCAGGAAATCCGCCGGTAACGAGTATTGGGACGGTGGAGAAATTCTCGACCCCGAAGAGGGCAAGCTCTACCGCGTGCGCCTGACCCCCCAGGAGGGGGGCACCAAACTCCAGGTGCGGGGTTTCCTGGGGCCGCTGTGGCGCAACCAGACCTGGGTCAAGGCCCCCTGAGCATGCCATTGCCGCCGCCCGCCGGGCGGTATTATTTCCCCAAGGAATCCCATGACCGACATCCTCGCGCACACCGACGCCGGCGTCACCACCCTGACCCTCAATCGCGTCGACAAGAAAAATTCGATCCACCGCGGCATGTACAGTGCGTTGGCCGACGGCGTCGAGCAGGCAGCAGCCAACCCGGCGGTGCGGGTGGTGTTGATCCAGGGTCACGAGAGCGTCTTCAGCGCCGGCAATGACATCGGCGATTTTCTTGACCAGCCGCCGACCACGCAGGACTCGCCGGTGTTTCGTTTCCTGCAAGCCATCGCCACCTTTGAAAAGCCCCTGATCGCTGCGGTGGCCGGTCCGGCGGTGGGCATTGGCACCACCCTGCTGCTGCACTGTGACCTGGTGTATGCCGGTGACAATGCGGCTTTTTCGGTCCCCTTTGTCAATCTGGGCTTGTGCCCCGAGGCGGCATCGAGTTTGCTGATGCCCCAGATGTTCGGCTACCACCGGGCCGCCGAGGCCTTGCTGCTGGGCGAGCCCTTTTTTGCCGAGGCCGCCCTGGAGGTGGGGCTGGTCAACCGGGTGCTGCCCCCCACCGAGGTCAATGCCTATGCGCAGGCCCAGGCCCGCAAACTGGCGGCCAAACCCCTGACCTCACTGGTGGAGACCAAGCGCCTGATGAAAAAAGGCCAGCAGGCGCCGGTGCTGGCGGTGATGGCCGAAGAGGGACAGAGCTTTGGCCGCATGCTGCGTGAACCCGCTGCCCGCGAAGCGTTCAGCGCCTTCATGCAAAAGCGCAAACCGGACTTCAGCCAGGTCTGACCGTCTATTGGCAGCCCTCATGGGCGGCCTGTCAGTCCGAAGGTTTCATGGTCCGTCAGGCGGCGCCCTCCTGGAGACCGGGGGTGCCAGCCGCCGTGACTGGGGCGGTCCCTACAATGCACCCATGACATCCCGACAGCATGTGCCCGTGGCTTTCGAGCCCGAATACCTCGAAGGCTTTCGCCAGATCTACGAAGAAAAAATCGTTTTCAACCGCATGCTCGGTCTGCGCCTGACCCTGATCGAGCCCGGGCATGTGCAGGCGCGAATCGACATGCGTGAGGAACTGGTGGGTCACTTTGCCTATCACCGTATCCACGGCGGGGTGATCAGTGCCGCGCTCGACGCCATTGGCAGTGCGGCCGTCATGGCCGATGTGGCGTCACGTCACATGGACGAAGATCCGCGCAAACGGCTGGAACGGTTTGCGCGACTGGGCACGATCGATCTGCGCATTGACTATCTGCGACCGGGCATTGGCGAGTTCTTCACCCTGCATGCCCAGTGCCTGCGGGCCGGATCCCGGGTGGGGACCTCCCGGATGGAGTTTCGTGGACCGGACGGCACGCTGATGTCGGTGGGCGCAGCCGCCTACATCGTGTCCTGATCCGGCAGCATGTCCACCGGGCGGGGCCGGCCGTGCTGGTCGATCGCCACATAGGTGAGCTGGGCCTCGGTCACCTTGGTGTATTCACCTTGCGAGCGGTAGCGCTCGGCATACACCTCGACCTTGACGGTGATGGAGGTGCGACCGACGCGCACAATGCGGCCGAAGAAACTCAGGATGTCACCCACCCGCACCGGCTGCTTGAAGATGAACTCGTTGACCGCCACCGTGGCCATGCGGCCCCGGACCCGTCGCGCCGGCAGGATCGAGCCGGCCACGTCGACCTGCGCCATCACCCAGCCGCCAAAAATGTCGCCGTTCGCATTGACGTCGGCCGGCATGGGCACAACCTTGAGCACCAGCTCCATGTCGGTGGGCAGGGGAGTCAGCGGGGCAGGGGATGAGGACATGGGCACAATCCAGAACTGAACACAGCAGGATTGTCCCTCATGCGCCCCCACGGCCCCAGCACACAAGCGCCCGTCCCCCCCGGTCCCCCCAGTGGTGACTGGAGCACCCTGCAGCGACTGCTGCCTTACCTTTGGCACTACAAATGGCGTGTGGTGCTGGCGCTGGCTTTCATGGTGGCGGCCAAGTTCGCCAATGTGGGCGTGCCGGTCCTGCTCAAGCAGCTGGTGGACGCCATGGCACCGGCGCCCGGCGACGCGAAGGTGGTGCTGGTGGTGCCGGTCGCACTGCTGCTGGCCTACGGTCTGCTGCGGCTGCTGACCTCGGCATTTACCGAATTGCGGGAGCTGGTGTTTGCCAAGGCCACCCAGGGCGCAGCACGCAGCATTGCCCTGCAGACCTTCGAGCATCTGCACGCCCTTTCCCTGCGCTTTCACCTGGCCCGCCAGACTGGCGGCATGACCCGCGACATCGAGCGTGGCGTGCGCGGGATCGAATCGCTGATTTCGTTTTCGCTCTACAGCATCGTGCCGACCCTGATCGAGGTGGGTCTGGTGCTGGCCATACTGGGCGCAAAGTTCGACCTCCTTTTTGTCTGGATCACCCTGGCTGCGCTGGCGCTCTACATCTTCTTTACCGTGCGCATCACCGAATGGCGTACCCAGTTCCGCCGCCTGGCCAACGAGTCGGATTCGGCCGCCCACACCACCGCCATTGACTCGCTGCTCAATTACGAAACCGTCAAATACTTCGGCAACGAGGCCTTCGAGGCTCGCCGCTATGACGAGAGCCTGGAGAAGTTGCGTCGCGCCCGCCTGAAATCACAAACTACCCTGTCCCTGCTCAACACCGGCCAGCAACTGATCATTGCGCTGGCGCTGGTGGCGATGCTCTGGCGTGCAACCCAGGGGGTGGTCGAGGGCCGCATGACCTTGGGCGACCTGGTCATGATCAATGCCTTCATGATCCAGCTCTACATCCCGCTCAATTTCCTGGGGGTGATCTACCGGGAGATCAAGCAAAGCCTGACCGATCTGGACAAGATGTTTGCCCTGATGGATCGTGAACGGGAGGTGGCTGATGCCCCGGGCGCGCCTGCCCTCGCGCTGGACGGCCCGCCCGAAGTTCGTTTTGAGAATGTGCATTTCGCCTACGAGGCTGACCGTCCGATCCTGCACGGCGTGAGCTTTGCGATTCCTGCGGGCCAGACTGTGGCCGTGGTCGGCCCCTCGGGCTCGGGCAAATCCACGCTGGCTCGCCTGCTGTTCCGTTTCTACGACGTGCAGCAAGGCAGCGTGCAGATTGCCGGGCAGGACATCCGACGCGTCACCCAGGCCAGTGTGCGCCAGGCGATCGGCATCGTGCCCCAGGACACGGTGCTTTTCAATGACACCGTGGCCTACAACATTGCCTACGGCTGTCCCGGCTCCAGCCAGACCGACATCGAAGAGGCCGCCCGCGCTGCCCGCATTCACGACTTCATTGCCGGCAGCCCGAAGGGCTATGGCACGATGGTCGGCGAGCGTGGTCTGAAACTCTCGGGCGGCGAAAAGCAGCGCGTAGCGATTGCCCGCACCTTGCTGAAAAATCCGCCGGTGCTGGTGTTTGACGAAGCGACCTCGGCGCTCGACTCGGCCAATGAACGCGCCATCCAGGCCGAGCTCACCAGTGTGGCGCGCAACAAGTCCACCCTGGTGATTGCCCACCGTTTGTCGACCGTGGTCGAGGCCCACGAAATCCTGGTCATGGAGGCAGGCCGCATTGTCGAGCGAGGCACCCATGCGCAGTTGCTGGCGCAGCAGGGGCGGTACGCACAGATGTGGGCGCTGCAGCAAAGCGGGGAATGAGATGGAAACCAAATGGCTGGAAGATTTTGTGAGCCTGGCCGAAACCCGCAGCTTCAGCCGCTCGGCCCAGTTGCGCCATGTGACACAACCGGCGTTCTCCCGGCGCATCCAGTCGCTTGAAGCCTGGGCCGGGGTGGACCTGGTGGACCGCAGCTCCTACCCCACCACGCTCACACCCGCCGGCCAGACCCTGTACGCGCAGGCCCTGGAGTTGCTGCAATCGCTGCAGGGCACGCGGGCCATGCTGCGCACCCATGTCTCGGCAGGTCACGATGTGATCGAGTTCGCGATGCCCCACACGCTGGCATTCACCTTCTTTCCCGGCTGGATGGCCGGCTTGCGCGAGCGTTTCGGTCCGGTACGCAGCCGTCTGATGGCCTTCAATGTGCACGATGCGGTCATGCGCCTGGTCGAGGGGGGGTGCGATGTGCTGATTGCCTACCACCATCCGGCCTTGCCCCTGCAACTGGACCCTGAACGCTACGACATGCTGGTCCTGGGCCAGGAAACCCTGGCGCCTTATGCCCAGCCGGGTGCCGACGGCCAGCCCCGCTACCGACTGCCCGGGGCGACCGCACAGCCTTTGCCCTTTCTGGCCTATGCCCCTGGCGCTTACCTGGGCACGGCGACTGAAGCCATCCTCAGGCAGGCCGGCGTGCCGATCCATCTGGACCGGGTGTACGAAACCGACATGGCCGAGGGCCTCAAGCTCATGGCCCTGCAGGGCCACGGGCTGGCCTTTTTACCGAGCAGCGCCGTGCGCAAGGAAGTGGCCCAGGGGCTGCTGGTGCCGCTGGCGCCAGCGCATGAGCCCCCCTGGTGCCTGCCGCTGGAAATCCGTGCCTACCGGGCGCGCGTGGGCCAGCGCCCCAGCCCGCGGCGTGATCTGCAGGCGCTGTGGGCGCATCTGGCGGCAGACGCGGGTGTGCCATCGCAGGCCTGAGGACCCCGGCCGCGTCGTTATTCGGCAGGGGCCCCGGCGGGCGTCCGTGCCGGCCTTTGCGACAATAGGCCCATGAGCCGAGAAATCACCCTTACCCGCCCCGACGACTGGCACCTGCATGTGCGCGACGGCGAGGCCCTGCGCACCGTGGTGCCGCACACCGCCGCCCAGTTCGGTCGCGCCATCATCATGCCCAACCTCAAGCCGCCGGTGACCACCGCAGCGCAGGCACTGGCCTACCGGCAGCGCATCCTGGCCGCGGTGCCGGCGGGCGTGGCCTTCGAGCCCCTGATGACGCTGTACCTGACCGACAACCTGCCGCCCGATGAAATCCGGCGGGCCAGGCAGGCGGGTGTGGTGGCCTGCAAGCTCTACCCGGCCGGCGCCACCACCAACAGCGATGCGGGCGTGACCGATTTGCGCAAGATCAGCGCCACCTTGGAGGCCATGCAGCGCCATGGCCTGTTGCTGTTGGTGCATGGCGAAGTCACCGACCCGTCGGTGGATTTGTTCGACCGCGAAGCGGTGTTCATCGAGCGCCATTTGGTGCCCCTGCGGCGCGACTTTCCGCAATTGAAAATCGTGCTCGAACACATCACCACCCAAGAGGCGGCGCAATTTGTGGCCCAAGCCGACGGCCCCACCGCCGCCACCATCACCGCCCACCATTTGCTGTTCAACCGCAACGCCATTTTTTTGGGCGGTGTGCGGCCGCATTACTACTGCTTGCCGGTGCTCAAGCGCGAAACCCATCGCCTGGCCTTGGTCAAGGCGGCCACCTCGGGCAGCGCCAAATTTTTCTTGGGCACCGACAGCGCCCCCCACCCGGCCCACCTGAAAGAGCATGCCAGCGGATGCGCTGGTTGTTACACCGCGCTCAGCGCCATGGAGATGTACGCGCAAGCCTTTGAGGAGGCCGGTGCGCTCGATCAGCTCGAAGGCTTTGCCAGTTTTCATGGGCCCGACTTTTATGGCCTGCCGCGCAACAACGGGCGCATCACCTTGAAGCGTGAGCCTTGGACCTTGCCTGAAACACTGCCTTTTGGCGATGCCCAGATCAAACCCCTGTGTGGTGGCGAGACGATGGCATGGCGCATGCAGGCCTGAACCCCCGCGCAACGGCCTGGGCCATCGACTGGCAAGCGCCGTGGTTCAAGCCCTGGGCCCCTCTGGGCCAGCCGGTGCAAGCGGCGGTGGTCTCTGGTTTCAGCGTGGCCGAATCTCTCAACCACGCAAGGGCCAGGCCTATGAGGCCTTTATCCATGCGCAGCAGCGCATCCCCAGCCGCGACAACTTGCACGACTTTTTCAACGGCCTGTGTTGGTTGCGCTTTGGGCGCAGCAAGCGCCGCTTGAACCAGTTGCAAGCGCAAGAGATTGCGCGCCAAGGGGTGGGCCAGCAGCGTGGTGCATTGCGCGATGCGCTCACCGTGTTCGATGAAAACGCGCTGTTGCTGCA
>CAYMMK010000076.1:0-12384 GCA_964391575.1 uncultured Limnohabitans sp. | reverse complement strand
CCAGGGTGTCCAAGGGGTGCGTACCGCCAGGCGCCGCTGAATTTGCTGGTATGATATTTGTCTTGCAGGCGCGTAGCTCAGCTGGTTAGAGCACCACCTTGACATGGTGGGGGTCGTTGGTTCGAGTCCAATCGCGCCTACCAATCCATAACCCTTGTAGGCATTGTCTACAAGGGTTTTTTCTTTGGCCTGGCCCAAGGGGCAGTACCCCGGGTGAGGTTCAGGCCATGCCTTGGTGACGCAACAAAGCCTCCATGCTAGGCTCTCGACCCCTGAAGGCCTTGAACGAGTCAAGTGCAGGCCGGCTACCGCCCGCTTCAAGAATTGCCGTGCGGTATCGACGCCCCGTTTCAATGTTGTGCGCCCCCTCGCTGTCGACGGTTTCCTCAAAGGCCGCATAGGCATCGGCTGAGAGGACTTCCGCCCACTTGTAGCTGTAATAACCGGCTGCATAGCCTCCTGCAAAAATGTGGCTGAAAGTATGGGCCATGCGGTTGTAGGCCGGAGGGTGGACCACGGCCACTTCCTTGCGCACCGCTTGCAACAAGGGCATGAAATCCTGCTGGGGATCATGCTGCGTGTGCAACAACATGTCGAACAAGGCAAATTCGACTTGCCTGAGGGTTTGCAGACCGCTTTGAAAATTGCGGGCCGCCATCATTTTGTCGAACAATTCGCGGGGCAGGGACTCGCCCGTCTCGACATGCGCCGTCATGTGCCGAAGTACCGCCCATTCCCAGCAAAAATTCTCCATGAACTGGCTGGGCAGTTCCACCGCATCCCATTCAACGCCGCTGATGCCCGAGACATCACGTTCATTGACCTGCGTGAGCATATGGTGCAGGCCGTGTCCGAATTCATGAAACAGAGTGATCACATCGTCATGGGTAAGCAGTGGCGGCTTGCCATTGACGCCTTCGGCAAAATTGCAGACCAGGTGGGCCACCGGAGTTTGCAACTGACCGTTGTCTGGTCGCATCCAGCGACTGCGCACATCATCCATCCAGGCGCCGCCGCGTTTGCCGGCGCGGGCGGGGGGGTCGAGATAAAACTGTCCGACCAGCAGGCCGTCACGTTCAATGCGGTAGAACTCGACCGCAGGATGCCAGACCGGCGCTTGGTCCTTGCGAATGCTGACTTCAAAAAGAGTTTCGATGATCTTGAACAGGCCTGCCAGGACCCTGGGGGCGGTGAAGTATTGCTTGACTTCCTGCTCGCTGAAACTAAAGCGTTCCTCCTTGAGTTTTTCGCTCAGGTAAGGAATGTCCCAGGCGTGGAGTTCACCATCAAAAGAGCCCTGAGCCTGGGCAAAATCACGCAAGTCCTCCATGTCCTTTTGTGCAAACGGGCGCGCCCGCGCCGCCAGGTCACGCAGGAAAGTAATGACTTTTTCAGGTGAGTCGGCCATCTTGGGAATCACCGATACCTGGGCAAAGTTTTCATAACCCAGCAAACCGGCTTCTTCCTTTCGCAAGCGCAGGATTTCCTGCATCAGGCTCGAGTTGTCCCATTGCACGGCCGGGCCTTGTGCCTGATCTGATGCGCGGGTGGTGTAGGCCCTGTAAAGCGTCTGCCGCAAGGCTTGGCTGTGCGCAAATTGCATGACCGGCAGGTAGCAGGGCATTTTGAGACTGAGCCGGGCCTTGCCTTCATGGCCCTCCTTTTGTGCGGCCGCGCAGGCGGCATCGATCACGTCCTGTGGCACACCCGCAAGCTCGGAGGGATCGACCAGAAGGCTCCAGTGGTCGGTGGCGTCCAGCGCGTTCTCGCTGAATTTCTGGGACAGTTCGGCCAGCCGCTCCTGGATGGCGGCGTAGCGCATCTTGGCCTGGCCCTGCAACTCGGCGCCCCCCAGCACAAAATTCCGCAAGGCGTTTTGACGCGCCTGTCGCTGATCGGCCGTGAGCGTGGCCGGATCCATGGCCTTGTATTTGGCATACAGCCGTTCATCACTGCCCAGGCGGGTCCAGAACTCGGTCACGCGAGGCAAGGCCGCGTTGAAGGATTCGCGCAATGCCGGACTGTCGGCCACGGCGTTGAGGTGGCTGACGGCACCCCAGGCCCGGGAAAGTTTTTCGGTGGCTACATTGAGCACACGCGCCATCGCCGACCATTGCGCCGGGAAATCGTTTGCTGTGGCCTCGGTGAGGGCCCTTTCCGCTTCGGCCAGCAAGGCATCCACGGCCTCTGCCACATGAGAGGGCTCGATCTGGTCAAACAGGGGCAGGGAACTGGAGTGCAGGAGAGGATTGTTCATGGTGTTTCAGCGGAGGGTACGTTCAGCGGCTTCAAGGGTGTTGACCAGCAGCATCGTAATGGTCATGGGGCCAACCCCACCCGGAACGGGGGTGATCCAACCGGCCACCTGCCGGACGTGTTCAAAGTCCACATCCCCGCACAGTTTGCCTTGCTCGTTGCGGTTCATGCCCACGTCCAGCACCACTGCACCGGGTTTAACCATGTCTGCAGTCAGCACATTGCGCCGACCGACTGCGGCCACAATGACGTCAGCCTGCAGAGTCAGGTTCTTGATGTCCGGGGTGCGGGAGTGGCAGACCGTCACGGTGGCGTCCTTTTGCAGGAGCATCAGGGCCATGGGTTTGCCCACAATATTGCTGCGCCCAAGCACCACAGCGTGTTTGCCCCGAAGGTCATAGCCGATGGACTCGAGCATCTTCATGCAGCCATAGGGGGTGCAGGGCCAAAAGCCCGGCATGCCGGTCATCAAGGCGCCAGCGCTGACCATGTGGAAGCCGTCCACATCCTTGGCCGGGCTGATGGACTCGATCACCTTGTGCGCATCGATGTGTGCGGGCAAGGGTAGCTGGACCAGGATGCCATGAATGGACGGGTCCTCGTTGAGTCGCTGGATCCGGGCCAGCAGCTGCTCCTGATCGAGGTGGGCATCGCAGGTTTCCAGCACCGAGTGCAGTCCGCTTTCCTGGCAGGCCTTCACCTTGTTGCGCACATAGACCTGGCTGGCGGGGTTGTCCCCCACCAGTATCACCGCCAGCCCGGGCGTCACGCCCCGGGTCTGCAGTTCCTGCACGCGACGGGCGACATCGGCACGCAATTGTTTGGAGAGCTGGGTGCCGTCAATCAGTTGGGCTGTCATGAAAGTTCTTGTGTTTGTAAGTCTGCAATGAAAAACGCCCGGCTGGACACGGGCGTTCGGGGGGAAACCGTTGAAATCAGGATTTGGCTGCGTCCTTGCCCAGGGCAATCTTGAGCAGATCGGCCACTGTATTGGCATTGAGCTTTTCCATGATGTTGGCGCGATGGGCCTCAACGGTCTTGATGCTGATGCCCAGATCGTCGGCAATCTGCTTGTTGAGCCGCCCGGCCACGATGCGCTCGAGCACCTGGGATTCACGTCCGGTCAGTTTGGACAGCAAGGCATCACGGCTGGCGGCCTGCTGGTATTCGGCAAAAGACTCGCGCGCGAGCTCCAGCATGCGCTCCACCAGGCTCAGCAATTCGTCTTCCTTGAAGGGTTTCTGGATGAAATCCATGGCCCCTTTTTTCATGGTGGTGACAGCCATCGGGACATCGCCATGACCCGTGATGAAAACAATGGGCAACGGCGAGCGCCGCTCCATCAGCCGGTCCTGCAGCTCCAGACCGGTCATGCCGCCCATTCGCACATCGACAATCAGGCAGGCTATTTCACGGGGATCGTAACGGTTGAGAAAGGCCTCGGCGGATTCAAAGCAGCGCACCCGGTAGTCCTTGCCCTCGAGCAACCATTGCAGGGAGTCACGCACGGCCTCGTCGTCGTCGACCACGTAAACGGTGCCTTTTTTGGGAATCAGACTCATTCAATTAACCCCGGTTGATACGCTCACGGCCGCCTGGGTGTGCACGGGTATCCAGAAGGAAAACCTGCAACCGATCACCTGACCGGCATTGTAGAGGTTCTCGGCCTCGATCCTTCCCTGGTGGGATTCGACAATCGAGCGGCACAGATTGAGTCCCATGCCCATGCCTTCGGCCTTGGTGGAGAAAAAGGCTTCGTACAGCCTTTCCAGGGCTTGCAGCGGCAGGCCCTGCCCACTGTCGGTGACGGAAAATTCGACCACGGTCTGATTGTTCACCAGTCTGGGCACAACACGCAGCTCCACATTGCGCTGACCCGGGGACCGCCTGGCGTTGTCAATCGATTCGGCAGCGTTTTTCATCAGATTGATCAACACCTGCTCGATGAGGATGGGATCGACCATCAGAAGGGGCAGTCGGGCCGCCACATAGTGGGCCAGACGGACATTGCGCCTGCGCAACTCGATCTCGGCGAGTTCAACCGCCTCACTGACCATCGAGGTGACATCAGAGGCCGTGCGATTGGGTTCGCTGCGTTTGACGAAAGCCCGGATGCGCTGAATGATTTGTCCCGCCCTCTGGGCCTGGTGTGCGGTTTTGTCCAGGGCCACCAGCAAATCGGTTTCCTGCATTTGGTGGTTGCGGATGCGGGAAATCATCCCATTGCAGTAGTTGTTGATCGCTGTCAGGGGCTGGTTGAGTTCATGCGCCACGCTTGAAGCCATTTCCCCCATGGTGATCAAGCGGCTGGCATTCTGCGCCCGTTCGGCTTGTTGCTCGGAGAGCTCTTCAGCCCGACGACGTGGGGTGATGTCGGTGGCAATCACCATTTGTGCCAGTCTGCCATCGGCCCAGGTGATGTAGCGCGATCGCACCTCCAGCCACTTTCCGAGTTCAGGCAAGAAAATTTCGGCGTTTTCAGCTTGCGCATGGGTCAGGTGGCTTGTGGGCAGTCCGGCCAGTCCATCTACATCGTCGCCCACCACGGTGTCTGACGATTCCGGCAGGTTGTAGGCGCCGGCCTGCTCCACCAGGGTCAGATGACCGCGTGCCAGACTTCCAAACCACTGGCGGTAGAGCTTGTTGGCGAACAGCAGCTCTTCACGGCCCAAGGGTGCCACCGAAACGGCTGCGTCGAGCGCTTCGAGCACGATAGTAAATCGCTCGTGGGCACTGGCCAGTTGTTCGCGGATCCGGTTGGGTTCGGTGATATCGGTCATCGACGTCATCCAGCCTGTTTGCCGACCTGAGGCGTCAATCAGGGGTGAAACATACATGCGGGCATCAAACAGGCTTGCATCCTTGCGTTTGACGCGGACCTGGAACCCACCCGCATTGTGTCGCCCACTGAGCTCCTCCTCCAGACGCGCCATCAGGAGCTCTCTGTCCTCCTCGGGCCAATAGGGAAACGGGGCGGTTGCACCCACCAGCTCGGCCTCGCTCCAACCGGTCATGGAGCAAAAGCCCGGGTTGACGTAGATGATCCGACCGCGCATGTCCAGGGCACGCATGCCGGTGATCACCGAGTTTTCCATGGCCCTGCGGAAACTGGTTTCGGCAATCAGGGCTTTCTGGGCCTGCATTCTGCGTCGGGTGTGGCGCCAGTTGGCGATCAGCATCCAGGCGGTCATCACGCTCAAAACGCTGACCATCCAAAACAGGCCGCTGCCGACCAGGCCCTGCGAGGTCCTCCAGGTTTGTGCCTTGAGCACCAGGCCGTTGCCCACCGGGGAGACAGGGACCTCGTATTCATTGTTTTCGGGCCGTTGTGCGGTCAGCCACGACCAGATGCGGTGCCGGGGCTCGATGGTCTGTCCAGCCAGTCGCAAGCCATCGCTGTCTGCGAAGGACACCGCGTATTTGGCCAGAACCTCGGTCGGCACGCCATAGCGCAGCAAGCCTTCGATGGTGTATTCCGCCAGGATCACACCACTGAAGCGTCCTTGATGAATGTTCAAGGGGGTGTGCAATTGCAGCAACTGGTTGCCAGGGTCTTTCCCGTTGGAGGGGTCAATCAGCCCGTAAACCGGTTGCATCAGATCCCGCGCCAGGCTGTAGTGAGTTTCTGTTGCGTCTGCGGGCACCAGCATGCCGGGCAGCCAGCGCCGCGATGCTGTGTAACTGGGCACCGATTGCGAGGCCACCACCCTGCGTCGATCGTCAATCCAGGTGATGGATTGAAGTTCAGGGTATTGCATGACCAAAGCTTCGGCCCTCACCGAAAATTGATCAGCACGGATTTCTCTGGCCGAGAGATCGCGCGCCAGACGCATGACCTGTTCCTGGCGCTCCAGCAGGCGCAGTCTCAAGCGCTGCTGTGCATACTCCACATCTCTTTTGACGGCCTCTTGTTCACGCTCGTGTTCCTCTGTGCGCAAGTACCAGAACGAGGTTGCGATGGCCAGCAAAAAAAGCAGTACCGCAAGCATCGGTGCCAGATTGGCAAACCGGTCCTGATGTTGCGGGGTTTGACGCCGCCACCATTGCGTCCACCATTGCCAGGGTCGGCCTGTTTCGGTGGTCATCGACTTTTGGGAGGTCATGTCCCGAGTGTAGGGGAGCAGGGGACCCAAAGCGGAGTGAAATCTCATTATGTGAAAAACAAAAGCATAATTTGAAAAATAAAACAATTTATGCGACACTCACAAAAACCTACTGATCAATCCCAAGGAGACAAGCTCATGACCGCAGGTAAGCCCGTGGCCCCAATGCAGGAAACAGACGCCCAGGAGACCCGAGAGTGGATGGACGCGCTGTCGGCTGTCATCGAAAAAGAGGGGGACGAACGGGCCCACTACCTGCTGGAGCAATTGCTTGAGCATGCGCGCGAAAACAGCATTGACATGCCGTTTTCGGCCACAACGGGTTATGTCAACACCATCGAGCCTGCGCAAGAAGCCCGGTGCCCTGGCAACATCGAAATCGAGGAACGATTGCGCGCCTACATGCGCTGGAATGCCATGGCCATGGTGGTCAAGGCGAATCGCCACAACCCCGAGGACGGTGGCGATCTGGGCGGGCATATCGGGTCATTTGCCTCGCTGGCCCACATGTTCGGTGCCGGATTCAATCATTTCTGGCACGCTGAAAACGAGAATCACGGGGGCGACTGCATTTACATCCAGGGCCATGTGGCCCCCGGTGTGTATGCCCGAGCTTACCTCGAAGGGCGCTTGACCGAGGAGCAGTTGCTGCACTTCCGCCAGGAGGTCGACGGCAAGGGGCTTTCAAGCTACCCGCATCCCAAACTCATGCCCGAGTTCTGGCAGTTCCCCACGGTGTCGATGGGGCTGGGACCGCTGATGGCCATTTACCAGGCGCGCTTTCTCAAGTACCTGCATGCCCGTGGTATCGCCAACACCGAAAACCGCAAGGTGTGGGTGTTCTGCGGCGATGGTGAAATGGATGAAGTGGAATCGCTGGGGGCGATTGGCCTGGCTTCCCGTGAGGGTCTGGACAACCTGATTTTCGTGATCAACTGCAACCTGCAGCGTCTGGACGGCCCGGTCCGGGGCAATGGCAAGATCATCCAGGAGCTTGAAGGCGAGTTTCGGGGCGCAGGCTGGAATGTCATCAAATGTCTGTGGGGCAGCGACTGGGATCCACTGCTGGCCCGTGACAAGGATGGCGCACTGCGTCAACTGATGATGGACACCCTTGACGGTGATTACCAGGCCTTCAAGGCCAACGATGGGGCTTACGTCCGCAAGCACTTCTTTGGCCGCGATCCTCGCACCCTGGAAATGGTCGCCCACTTGAGCGATCAGGACATCTGGAACTTGCGTCGTGGCGGTCACGACCCGCAAAAGGTCTTTGCCGCTTACCACGCTGCGGTCAATCACAAAGGCCAACCGACCGTGCTGCTGATGAAAACCGTCAAGGGCTTTGGCATGGGTAAGGCTGGTGAGGGCAAGAACACCGTACACCAGACCAAGAAGCTCACGGAGGATGACATCCGCTACATGCGTGACCGTTTCAACATTCCGATTCCTGACAGTGAATTGCCCAGGATCCCTTTCTACAAACCGGCCGATGACACACCGGAAATGCGGTATCTGCATGAGCGCCGCAAAGCCCTGGGAGGGTATCTTCCCCACCGTCGGACCCGGGCCGATGAGAGTTTTACAGTGCCTTCACTCGAAACCTTCAAGGCTGTGATTGAGCCTACCGCAGAAGGTCGCGAAATCTCCACCACCCAGGCCTATGTGCGCTTCCTGACCCAGCTGCTGCGCGATCAGGCCCTGGGGCCGCGTGTGGTGCCCATCCTGGTCGATGAGGCCCGGACCTTCGGTATGGAAGGTTTGTTCCGGCAGGTGGGCATCTACAACCCGGCTGGCCAGCAGTACACGCCCGTCGACAAGGACCAGGTCATGTACTACAAGGAGGACAAGGCCGGCCAGATCCTGCAGGAGGGCATCAACGAAGCCGGTGGCATGTCCAGCTGGATCGCGGCGGCCACCAGCTACAGCACCTCCAACCGGATCATGATCCCGTTTTACGTGTACTACTCCATGTTCGGTTTCCAGCGCATCGGCGACCTGGCCTGGGCAGCTGGTGACATGCAGGCTCGGGGCTTCCTGCTCGGCGGCACCTCGGGCCGAACCACGCTCAACGGCGAAGGCCTGCAGCATGAGGACGGCCACAGTCACATCTTGGCCGGCACCATCCCGAACTGCATTTCCTACGATCCCACTTTTGCGCACGAAGTGGGCGTGATCCTGCACCATGGGCTCAAGCGCATGGTGGAAAAACAGGACAATGTCTTCTACTATCTGACCCTGCTCAACGAAAACTACGCCATGCCGGGCCTGACCGCTGGCACGCAAGAGCAGATCATCAAGGGCATGTACCTGTGTAAGCCCGGCGCCAAGGGCAAGAACCGCGTGCAACTGCTGGGTTGTGGCTCCATCCTGCGAGAGTCAATCGTCGCGCAGACCTTGCTGGCCACCGACTGGGGTATTCAGGCCGATGTCTGGAGTTGCCCGAGCTTCAACGAGCTGGCCCGCGATGGCCAGGCCGTTGAACGCCACAACCTGCTGCATCCCACCGACATGCCGCAGGTCTCGTTTGTCGAGCAGCAGTTGTCCAAGCACGCTGGGCCAGTCATAGCTTCGACCGATTACATGAAGAACTATGCCGAGCAGATACGACCCTTCATCCCGAAGGGCCGCACCTACAAGGTGCTGGGCACCGACGGTTTCGGCCGCTCGGACTTCCGCAGCAAGCTGCGCGAGCATTTCGAGATCAACCGCCATTACATCGTGATTGCTGCGCTCAAATCGCTGGCCGACGAAGGCCTCTTGCCAGTTGCCAAGGTGGCCGAGGCCATCCAGAAGTACGGCATCAAAGTCGATAAGGTCAACCCCCTGTACGCCTAAATACCGGAGACACACATGGCATTGGTACAAGTAAAAGTCCCGGATATCGGGGATTTCGACGAAGTCGCCGTCATCGAACTGTTGGTCAAGCCCGGGGACATCGTCAAAGCCGAGCAATCGCTGATCACCGTCGAGTCTGACAAGGCCTCGATGGAAATTCCGTCCTCGCACGCGGGTGTGGTCAAGGAACTCCAGGTCAAGCTGGGTGACAAGGTCAAGCAAGGCTCGGTGGTCTTGTTGATCGAGGCCGAAGGCGCAGACACTTTGCCTGCGGCTGCTTTGGCGCCCGCACCGACTGTGGCTGCCCCCGCCACTGACCCGGCTCCCGCAGCCGCACCATCCGCAGCCCCGGTGGCCGCCTCTCCGGTCGAGGTGCGTGTGCCCGACATCGGAGATTTCAAAGACGTGGCGGTCATCGAAGTTTTCGTCAAGCCTGGTGACAGCATCAAGGTTGAGCAAAGCCTGATCACCGTCGAATCCGACAAGGCCTCGATGGAAATCCCGTCATCTGCCGCAGGCTTACTTAAGGAACTCAAAGTCAAGGTGGGTGACAAGGTCAACATCGGCGACCTGCTGGCTATACTCGAGGGCAGTGCTGCCGCACCTGTGGCCGCAGCAGCCTCGGTGGCACTTGCGCCTGCAGTGGCCCCTGCTGTGCTTGCAGCGGTTTCAGCACCCGCCAGCGCCAGTGCTGCACTGGCCCATAACCCCACTGCCACCCCGGCGGTGGGGTTGCCACACGCTTCACCCGCGGTGCGCAAGTTCGCGCGCGAACTCGGCGTGCCGCTGGGCGAGGTCAAGGGCTCGGGCCAGAAAGGCCGCATCACTTTTGAAGACATTCAGAAGTTCACTCAGCTTGTGATGAGTGGCGCGACCCAGACCCAGGCCCAGGCCGCCAAGGCTCCCGCTGGTGGTTTGGGCGTGGGTCTGGACCTGCTGCCCTGGCCCAAGGTGGACTTTGCCAAGTTCGGCCCGATCGAGCGCAAGGAAATGTCGCGCATCAAGAAGATCAGCGGCGCTAACCTCACTCGCAACGCGATCATGATTCCGGCCGTCACCAACCATGACGATGCCGACATCACCGACCTCGAAGCCTTTCGCGTCTCCACCAACAAAGAGAACGAAAAGTCGGGCATCAAAGTCACCATGCTGGCCTTCCTGATCAAGGCCTGCGTGGCCGCGCTCAGGAAGTTCCCCGAGTTCAACAGCTCTCTGGATGGCGATGCGCTGATTTACAAGCAGTATTACCACATCGGTTTTGCCGCTGACACGCCCAATGGTCTGGTGGTGCCCGTCATCAAGGACGCCGACAAGAAAGGCGTGCTACAGATCAGCCTGGAAATGTCCGAACTGGCCAAGAAAGCTCGCGACGGCAAGCTCGGTCCCGCCGACATGTCGGGCGCGACCTTCACCATCTCCAGCTTGGGGGGGATCGGTGGCCGTTATTTCACGCCCATCATCAACGCACCCGAAGTTGCCATCCTGGGTGTCTGCAAGAGCAATATGGAGCCGGTCTGGGACGGCAAGCAGTTCGTGCCGCGCCTCATGCTGCCGCTGTCACTGACCTGGGACCACCGCGTGATCGACGGTGCTGCGGCGGCGCGATTCAATACCTATCTGGGCCAAATTCTCAGCGACTTCCGTCGCGTCCTTCTTTAAACCTTGTGGGACAGAGCAACGCAAAGCTTTGCTCTGTCCTCAACTGATTGGAAATAGCGATGGCATTGCTAGATATCAAGGTCCCAGACATCGGCGACTTCGACGAAGTGGCGGTGATCGAGTTGCTGGTCAAGCCCGGTGATACGGTCAAGCCCGAACAAAGCCTGATCACCGTCGAATCCGACAAGGCCTCGATGGAAATCCCGTCGAGCCACGGTGGCGTGGTCAAGGAACTCCAGGTCAAGCTGGGCGACAAGGTCAAGCAAGGCTCGGTGGTGCTGGTGCTCGAAGCCAGCGAAGGCGCTGCTGCACCTGCAACCGCTCCGGCCCCTGCGGCTGCTCCAGCCGCTGCACCTGCAGCCCCCGTCTTTTCTGTGACCGCACCGACCGCCGCCAGCTTCGGCGGTTCGGCCGACATCGAGTGCGATGTGGTCGTGCTCGGCGGTGGCCCTGGGGGCTATTCGGCCGCCTTCCGCGCAGCCGATCTCGGCCTCAAGGTCGTGGTGGTCGAGCGCTACAGCACGCTGGGTGGTGTCTGCCTGAACGTGGGCTGCATCCCGTCCAAGGCGCTGCTGCACGTGGCGGCGGTGATGGACGAAGTCAGCCACATGGCCGATCTGGGTGTGGAATTCGGTGCCGCCAAATTAAATGTGGACAAGCTGCGCGGCCACAAGGAAAAGGTCATTGGCAAGCTGACCGGCGGTCTGGCCGCCATGGCCAAGATGCGCAAGGTCACCGTCGTGCGCGGCTACGGCAGCTTTGTGGGCGCCAACCACATTGAGGTGGAAGAAACGACCGGGGCAGGGCAGGACAAGACCGGCAGCAAGAAGGTCGTCGCCTTCAAGCGCGCCATCATCGCTGCGGGTTCGCAAGCCGTGCGCTTGCCCTTCATGCCCGATGACCCACGCGTGGTGGACTCGACTGGCGCGCTGGCCCTGGCCGGTGTGCCCAAGAAAATGCTGATCGTCGGCGGCGGCATCATTGGTCTGGAAATGGGCACCGTCTACAGCACGCTGGGCACGCGTCTGGACGTGGTGGAAATGATGGACGGCCTGATGCAGGGCGCCGACCGCGACCTGGTCAAAGTCTGGGAAAAGATGAACAAGCACCGCTTCGACAATATCATGCTCAAGACCAAGACGGTGGGTGCGCAAGCCACCCCCGAAGGCATCCAGGTCCAGTTTGAAGGCCTGGACGGCAGCAAGTCAGAAGGCACTTACGACCTGGTGCTGCAGGCCGTGGGCCGCACGCCCAATGGCAAGAAGATCGCGGCTGACAAGGTCGGCGTGGCCGTGACGGACCGCGGCTTCATCAACGTCGACATCCAGATGCGCACCAATGTGCCGCACATCTTTGCCATCGGCGACGTGGTGGGTCAGCCCATGCTGGCGCACAAGGCGGTGCACGAAGCGCATGTGGCGGCCGAAGTGATTGCCGGTGAATTGCAGGGCAACAAAGAGCTGGCCAGTGCCGCCTTCAACGCCCGCGTGATCCCGAGCGTGGCCTACACCGACCCCGAGGTGGCCTGGGT
>CAYMMK010000075.1:8735-12387 GCA_964391575.1 uncultured Limnohabitans sp. | reverse complement strand
CCGTAGCGGCCGTCCTTGGGGCGGCGGCTGGGCTGCACATAGGCGGCTTTCCAGGGTTCGGGGCCGATGGCGCGCAAAAAGGTGGCGGTGTGGCTGGTGCCGGCGCCCACTTCCATGTCGTAGGGCTGGAGCAAGGCGCAGCCGTGGGCATCCCAGTACTGCTGCAGTTTCAAAATGATTTGCTGGAAAGTCAACATGACTTGCGGAGCCGGCTGCGAGCCGGTTCAAAGTGGGTGAGACCACCCACAGACAACAGGCTGCGGGCCTCATCTGCAGATTTTACTGCCCGGCCTGGCCACCAAAGGGCCCCGCTTCGCATCGATGACGGCGTTGCACACCGTGGATCCAAAGCCTCCGGGTCATGCTGTCATCGGGTGCGAAGCGCCGTCAACCGCTCATCGCAGCAAACGCCTGGTCCGCCACAACACCCATCCCGCCACACCCAGTGCCAGCGCCCACAGCGGACCCAGCCCCCATGCCCCCGCCCAGCGCGCATAGGGAGTCAGGCCGGTTCGACCCTCATAGCGCCCGGTCAGGCTGCCCCGGGTGAAACGCGGCAACAGCTGCAGCACCTGGCCCCGGTGATCGATGATGGCCGTGGCGCCGGTATTGGTCGCCCGCAGCATCGGGCGCTCGAACTCGAGTGCGCGCATGCGCGAGATGAGCAAATGCTGGTCGACCGCCACCGTGTTGCCAAACCAGGCAATGTTGCTCACGTTGACAAACACCGTCGGGGCATTTTGGGGATCGGTAAAGCGCCGCGCCAGCTCCTCGCCGAACACATCCTCGTAGCAGATGTTGGGCGCCAGCATCTGCCCTTGCCAGTGCAGGGGGGCCGCGTCCACCGGCCCGGCCTTGAACTGGCCCAGAGGAATGTTCATCTGCCGCACGAACCAGGCGAACCCCGGGGGAATGAATTCGCCAAAGGGCACCAGATGGTGTTTGTCATAGCGGTAGGACGGCTGACCCAGCGGTCCCAGCGCCACCACACTGTTGGTGTAGCCACGCGTGGCCTCGCCCAGCGGCACCCCCACCAGGGCGGTCTGGGCACTCTGGCCGGCGTAACGGGCCTTCAAGGCGTCCCAGTAACCCTCGGGCAGGTGCCTGGGCAGCAAAGGGATCGCGGTTTCGGGCGCCACCACCAGTGGGGCTGTGGCGGTTTGCAACTGCTCGGCGTACCACTGCAGGGCCTCGCGGATGCCGCCGGCCTGGTTGAACTTGTCGTCCTGGGCGATATTGGCCTGCAACAGCTGCACCTGCTGCTCGCCGCTGCTGCGGGTCCAGGAAGGGGACCACAGGCTCATCCATGCGGTCAGTGCCAGCACACCGATCAGCGCGCGCCAGCGCCCGGGGGCGCCCTGCGCGGCCCCGATCCACACCGCCAGCGAGGCGGCGATGGCGCCGATGCCGTACACACCGACCCAGGGGGCCCATACCTGCAAGATCCCTTCGACATGTGCATACCCCCCTGCGCCCCAGGGGAAACCGGTCCACCAGCGCCCCCGCATCAGTTCGGCCAGGGTCCACAGGGCGGCAAACAGCATCGCCGATGCGAAAGCCGGTGCCGGTGCAGCATTTTGGAACCAGCGGGCCCGCCAAGCCGTCCACACCGCACAGGCCAGGGCGTAGTACAGGGCCAGGGCTGCCGCCAGGGCCAGCACGGCCAGGGCTGCCGCCCAGGCCGGCAGGCCGCCAAAACGGTGCATCGAAACCTGCAACCACCAGAAACTGCCGGCCAGCCAGACCGTGGCAAACACGCCCCCATGCCTGGCCCCTGCCCACAGGGCCGATCGCAGCGTGACCGACTGGCGAGCCAGGCGCTGCAGGCCGTGGGCCAGCCAGGCCAGGCTCAATACCTGCAGCCACGCCGTCGGCTCGCCACTGCCCGGC
Organism: uncultured Limnohabitans sp.; assembly: GCA_964391575.1. Classification (GTDB taxonomy): domain Bacteria; phylum Pseudomonadota; class Gammaproteobacteria; order Burkholderiales; family Burkholderiaceae_C; genus Limnohabitans_A. The sequence continues at coordinate 10,497 of CAYMMK010000075.1, read as the reverse complement.
CAGGCCAGCGACAGGGCCTGCAGGCCACCGGCCAGGATCGCCGTGCCCCAGCCCGGCAGCCCCATGCGCAAGGCGAAAGTCTTCAATGGGGTGCCGCTGGCCCGCTGGCGGCATCGGTGGCCGCGCGCACCGGCTTGACCTTGAACCAGCGCACCGCGCCGGCACGGGTGTGCAACACCACGAACTCCAGGCCGCCCATCACGTGGCGCTCGCCCCGACGCGGAACATGGCCCATGGAGTGCGCAATCAGACCGCCAATGGTGTCGAAACTGGGGGCATCGCGCTCTTGCTGATCGGTCTGCAGGGAGACACCGAAGGCCTCCTGCACCCGCTCGAGGGAGGTGTCGCCGCTGACACGGAAACTGCGGTCGGGCAGGCCGAAAATGTCGCCCTCGTCGTCGGCGATGTCGAACTCGTCCTCGATCTCGCCGACGATCTGCTCGAGCACATCCTCGATGGTGATCAGCCCGGCCGTGCGGCCAAACTCGTCGATCACGATGGCCAGATGGTTGCGGTTGTCCCTGAACTGCCGCAGCAGGTCATTGAGGCCCTTGCTCTCGGGCACAAAAACCGCCGGGCGCAGCAGGGCGCGGATATTGAGTTCCGGCGCCCGCTGCAGCTTGAGCAGGTCCTTGGCCATCAGGATGCCGATGATGTTTTCCCGCTCGCCCTCGAACACCGGGAAACGCGAATGGGCCGTCTCGATGACCTGGTTGAGGATCTCGTCAAGCGGGGCGTCGATCGACAGCAGGTCCATCCGGGGCGCGGCCACCATCACATCGCCGGCGCTCATGTCAGCCATGCGGATGACCCCTTCGAGCATCTGGCGGCTCTCGGTGTTGATGATGCGGTTGTCTTCGGCCTCGACGAGGGTGTCGATCAGTTCGTCCTTGGAGTCCGGGCCGGGGTGCAGGAACTCGGCAATTTTCTGCAGGAGGCTGCGCTTGTCTTCGCGATCGGACAGGCGCGCAGGGTGAGGGTCAGACACAGTCTGGGGGTGCAGGACATGCGGTTGTTGCGATGATGCAAGGATAGCGGATTCAGGCTGCAAGCCTTCGCGGCGGTCCCCGATCCCTCAGGAGCCGGCATGGTGGCGGGCATCGCGCACCCCCTGACGCACCTCCTGGGCGGTGGCCAGCCATTGGCGAAACTGGCGCGCCTGCTGCTTGAGGCTGTAGTCCAGTTCGGCCATCTGGTCTTCGATCAGCGCGCCCAGCCGGGTGTCCAGCGTGGCCTCGGGCAGGTGCAGGAAGGCTTCGCTTTCGGCGCCATCGCGTTCGATGCGCGCACCGGCACGCCGGGCGATGGCGAGCATCGCCGCGTTCTCACTCAGGGCATGGATGAACACCATGACCACCCCCCGGTTGCGCGCCTGCCTGACCGCACGGCCGAAAAGACGTCCCCCAAGCGACCGGCCCCGGTACGGGGCGGCCACCGACACCCCAAACTCGGCGCAGGCGGCCCACCGGGCGTCGGCACTGAAGGCCAGGTGGGCCACCGCTGCGAGTTCCAGGCGACGATTGAAGACACCGAAAATCTCATCCCGGCTGAAATCGAGCTGACGGACATAGCGACCGATCTGTTCATCGGTGGCCAGGTAGCCGAACCGCAAATACCGGTCGTGGGCCGACAGCCCCAGCAGATGCGCCAGGATGCGCGGCATGTGGCGGGGCGACAGGGGCCGGATGGGCACCCACCGGGCCATGCGCAGCGACGACCACCGCGCCCACCAGGGGACAATGGCCGACAGCCAGCGGGTCCA
>CAYMMK010000075.1:0-8635 GCA_964391575.1 uncultured Limnohabitans sp. | reverse complement strand
GCAGCGACGACCACCGCGCCCACCAGGGGACAATGGCCGACAGCCAGCGGGTCCATCGCGGCCGGCTGTGGTTCGAGGGGATGGGTTTCACAGGAATCCAAAGCAGCGGAAGGGGGGGATAAATTAAGGGTTTTCCCTTATTTTGCTCCATGTTCCGACCCGGCGGCAGGCCCGGCCCTGTCACGGGTGAGACCGCGCACATCCACGCTGCCCGGATGCGGCCTGCCCGGGCACTGGACAATCCCCGCTGTTGTGCCCTTGTCCTCCCGCCCATGAACCGCCCCACCCTGCCTGATGGAGTCACCGTGTTCGAGCGCGGCTGGCTGTCGGCCAACAACATCCTGTTGTGCGATGCCCAGACCCGCGTGCTGGTCGACAGCGGCTACAAGACCCATGCCGACCAGACCTGTGCCCTGGTGGCCCGCACCCTGGGCGATCGACCCCTGGACCTGCTGGTCAACACCCACCTGCACAGTGATCACTGTGGCGGTAATGCCCGGTTGCAGCGCCACTGGCCCCGGCTGCAAACCTGGATTCCCCCCGGACAGGCCGAGGCCGTCGCTGCCTGGGACGAGGACCGCCTGAGCTACCGGCCCACCGGCCAGTTGTGCGAGCCCTTTCGCATCGACGCTCTGCTGCAACCGGGCAGCAGCCACCGCTGGGGTGGCCTGCTGTGGGAGGTGCATGCCGCCCCAGGCCATGATCCGCATTCGGTGATCCTGTTTGCGCCGGCCGCCAGGCTGCTGATTTCGGCCGATGCGCTGTGGCAGCAGGGTTTCGGGGTGGTGTTTCCGGAACTCGACGACATTGCGGGCTTCGGCGATGTGGCGGCCACGCTGGATTTGATTGAGCGGCTGGCCCCGCTGACGGTGATTCCCGGGCATGGCGCCGTCTTCTGTGAGGTGGCGGCTGCCCTGGCCACCGCGCGGCGCAAGCTCGAGGGCTTTGCCCGCATGCCGGCCAAACACCTGCGCCATGGCGCCAAGGTGCTGCTGAAGTTCAAGCTGCTGGAGCTGGGCAGTGTGCCGCACGATGCCTTTGTGCGCTGGGCCCATGACGTTCCGTTTCTGCAGCGCATGCACCGCAGGCACGGGCAGGGTCTGCAGCTGTCCGACTGGGTCGAGGCCCTGCTGGCAGAACTCGAGCAAGGCGGCGCCATCATCCGCGCCCAGGGCATGCTGCACGACGCCCCCTGAACCCGGCGATGGGTCCTGCGGGCGGGGCGATTCAGCGCATCATCAAGGCCCAAAGACTGGCGAGCTCGACCGCGGTCGCATCCCCTTGAATGGTCTTGAGCTGGGCCAGCGCCGGCTCCTTCTGGCCTGTCTTGAACAGGCTGATGGCGTAGTGCAGACGCACCTCCTGCTCGCGCCGCAGCCCGCCCGCGGCCAGGGCGCGGGCATAGACGGCCTGCGCCTGGGTCCAGTCCTGGCGCGAGCCATACACAGCGGCCACACTGGCCAGGGTGTTGCCGTCCCGGGCTGATTTTTCGAGTTGGGCAAAGCCGCGGTCGTCTTCGCGCACCTTGGTCTGGGCCTCGGTGCGCAGCTTGCTGTGGGCCGCGGCCTGTGCGCCCTGGCCCAGAATCCCTTTGTCGTAGCCCAGGTTGAGGACGCGCAGCGCCTCGGCCGGCAGGCCAGCCTGCATGGCCAACCCGGCCATTTCGGTGAAATCCACCGGCTGCTGAAGATTGCCGGACTGTTCGAGCAGACGGAACACATCGAGTTCGAAACGGTTGTTGAAGCCTGGCAGGGTGATCATCCGGCCGGCCACTTCGGCCCAGTAATCGCGCGAGGGGTAGCTGGCCAGCAATTGCTTGACCGTTGCATGGTAGCCGGCGTCATCCTTGAGTTGACGGTAACTCAACGCCAGCAGCCGCAGCTGGTTCTCGGGGGTCTTTTGACCGGACGCGGCATCGAGCCGCATTTTTTCTTGCAGCTCGCGAATCACCTCGGCATGCTGCTGGCTCAGGGCCAGGGCCTGGATCAACGCGGGCCGGATGGAGGGGTTGGTGCCCCCTTCCTGGAGGTATTGACGCGCCGTGCGCACCAGCAGGGCATGGTCCTGCTTTTGCTGGGCCGCATTCATCAGGGACTCCTGCAAGGCGCGCCGGTCGGACGCCGGCAGGTCAGGCGCCAGCAGCATCTCCTGCAGGCTGCCAATGGCCAGATCCCAGTTTTTCGCCCCCAGAGCGGCCACGGCCTGCATGCGACGCATGACGCCCAGTTCGGCCGGCGTCAGTCCGGCCGTTTGCAACAGCGGCCGCAATTGATCGAGCACATCCTGGTGCTTTTGGGCCGACAGGGCTTCCTGCAACGCCTGCAGGGGCTTGACCAACTCAGGCCGCACCACCACCTGGGCCTGGGCCATCAAAGCGGCCCACAGGCAGAGATTGGCCAGGGCCAGTTGACGGACAGGGCGGTTCATGAAAGAAAAGTACATCTCGGGCTCTCCTGGGTGGCGATTGTCGCCACAATCTGGCCCCCCTGGCGACCCTGAAACCGCCGGTACCCTGAAAAAACCCGGGGGTTCCTGTCCCCATGGCACACTCGCCGGCCATGTCCAACCACGATCTCGCAACGCTCTTTTTTCTCCAGATGGCGGTCATCCTGGCCGCCTGCCGCCTGTGCGGCTGGGTGATGGCCCGGCTGGGGCAGTCGCAGGTGGTCAGTGAAATGATCGCCGGGGTGCTGCTGGGGCCCTCCTTGCTGGGATGGCTGGCACCCTCCCTGAGTGCCCAGCTTTTTCCGGCCAGCAGCACACCGGTGCTGTATGTCGTGGCGCAGATCGGACTGGTGCTCTACATGTTCGTGGTGGGCTGCGAGTTTGACCTGGGGCAGTTGCGCCAGCGCCTGGGGGCCGCCGCCAGCGTGTCTGCCGCCGGGATTGTGGTGCCCTTCACGCTGGGGGCATTGCTGGCCCTGGCCCTGGTCCAGGAACCGGGGTTTTTCGGGCCGGGGGTCACACCCCTGCTGGCGATGATGTTCCTTGGTGCGGCCATGTCGATCACGGCCTTCCCGATGCTGGCGCGCATCATTCACGAGCAAGGTCTGGCGCGCACCCCCCTGGGCACGCTGGCGCTGGCCGCGGGCGCCTTCGATGACGCCATCGCCTGGTGTGTACTGGCGGTGGTGCTGGCCCTGCTGCGCCAGGACCCTGCTCTGGCGTACCTGGCCCTGGGCGGCAGTGTGGCCTACGCCTGGGTTTGCCTGGCCTGGCTGCGCCCCCTGCTGGCCCCGCTGGGCCGTTCGGTGCAGGCGCGCGGCCTGCAGCCCATGCAGCTGACCTTCGTTTTGCTGCTGCTGGTGCTGGGCGCCTGGTTCACCGACTACATCCAGATCTATGCCGTGTTCGGCGCCTTCCTCATGGGACTGTCCATGCCGCGTGGCGCCCTGACCGAGGCCCTGCAAAGCCGCATCGAGCCGGTCACCCGCAGCCTGCTGCTGCCGGTGTTTTTCACCTACTCGGGCCTGCACACCCAGATCCAGCTGGTCAACCAGCCGGCCCTCTGGGGCATTGCCGCACTGGTGCTGCTGGCGGCCGTGGCGGGCAAGGGCGTGGCCTGTTTTGCGGCCGCCCGCCTCAATGGCTACGGCACCCGCGAGGCCCTGGCCGTGGGCACCCTCATGAACGCCCGTGGCCTGATGGAGCTGATCATCCTCAACATTGGCCTGCAGGCCGGCCTGATCACCGCGCCGCTGTTCACCATCATGGTCCTCATGGCCATTGTCACCACCCTGATGGCCTCGCCGATCTTTCGACGGCTGTACCCCCCGGGCACCACCGGGGCAGTGCCGGGCGCACCCGTGCGGTTGTAATTTCGATACACCACGGTTGTCGCCGCAGCCTCAGGACGCCTGGACCGACCTGAAATTTCAAATTTATTAATTCAAAGTAGTGACTATTTCGAGTCCGGAATCATCACCGCTGCATAAAGGGTTTTCACTAGGGTGGATCAAATCTAGTTTTACTACAAAATCCCTTGCGTGTTACCGGAAAACCTGTAACCGCCTTTTCCAGATCACACCTCCGAGGTCCAACCCCATGACAAACAAGTCAAGCATGACGCGCAAGACCGGATTCCGGGTCCATCCCGTAGCCGCGGGCTGTGCCGTTCTTTTGATCGCCACCGGCGCCGCGCAGGCCCAGCAAGCCAGCGACACTGTGGTGGTGACCGGCATCCGGGCATCGATTGAAAACGCGATTGCCACCAAGCGCAATGCCGATGGCATTGTGGAAGCCATCTCCGCAGAAGACATCGGCAAGCTGCCCGATGCCACCGTGGCGGATTCGATCTCGCGCTTGCCCGGGGTGACCGCGCAACGCAACAAGTCCACCGGCCGGGCGCAATCGATCAGCGTACGCGGCATGTCGCCCGACTTCAATGGTGCCCTGCTCAATGGCCGCGAACAGGCCTCCACCGGTGACAGCCGTGGCGTCGAGTTCGACCAGTTCCCGGCCGAGCTGCTGGGCTCGATCGTGATCCACAAGACCCCCGAGGCCTCCCTGGTCGGCCAGGGCCTGTCGTCCACCATCGACCTGCGGACAGTGCGTCCTCTGGACTTCAACAAGCGCACCCTGGCCGTCAATGTGCGCAAGCAGCGCTCGGGCATTGATTCGGGCGCGGGCGAGGGCAGCGGCAATCGCCAGTCTTTCTCCTACGTCGACCAGTTTGCCGATCGCACCATCGGGGTGGCGTTGGGTTTTACGAAGCTCAAGGACAGCGGCGCAGAACAGCTCAAGTTCAACTCCTGGGGTGGCTGGACCCCCGAAGTGGACGCCAAGCTCAACCCCAGCCTGGCAGGCGTCAAGGGCATAGGGGGTTTTGGTGCCGATACCGAGCAAAGCTCCCTGAACCGGGAAGGCATGATGGCAGTCCTGCAGTTCAAGCCCAACCGCAATTTCGAATCCACCCTGGATGTGTTCAAGTCCAAAGGCTCCTTCGGCCTGAAGAAAACCGGGCTGGAAGGGGCCATTGTGGGCAGCGCCGGCATGTACGACCCCAATGCCGTGGTCAGCAATGCGGTGGTGGCCAACGGCTTCATCACCGATGGCAAGTTCTCCAATTACCGGGGCGTGGTACGCAACCACCTCGAAGCCGGTGACGATAAGCTGGACTCCTTTGGCTGGAACACCAAGTTCAAGATGGGGGACTGGACCGCCACAGGTGACATCGCCAGCTCCAAGGTGAATCGGGTGAGCTCACGCTATGAAACCACGGCCGGCCTGGCCGGCAACTCCGCGAGCCAGGACACCATGACCTACTCCGGCTTCAACGGCAGCAACTTCGACAGCGTGAAGTTCACACCGGGTCTCAATTACGCCGACCGCAGCGTGATCAAACTGACCGACGTGATGGGCTGGAGTGGCGGCCCAAGCTCTCCCCAGGCCGGCTATGCGGCCGTGCCTCAGGTCACCGACCAGGTCGACAACATCCGCCTCAGTGCCCGTCGCAATCTGAACATGGGTCACCTCAACAGCGTTGAACTGGGTTTGAACATGGCCGACCGTACCAAGGTCCGCACCACCCAGGAAGGCCGCCTGATGATTGCCGGCGGCAACCCCTATGGCGTGGCCAATGTGCCTGGCAGCGGCGTATCGGTGGCTGGCACCACAGGCATTCCGGTGGTGTCATGGGATCCGCGTGGCTCTTTGGGCACTATTTACGAACTGGCCCGCAAGGTCGACAGCGACATCCTTAACAAGGACTGGTCGGTCAAGGAAAAAGTCACGACTTCGTATGTCAAGGGCGATCTTGACGGCAACCTGTTCGGCATGCCCTACCGCGGCAATGTGGGCGCACAGATCGTGCAGACCCAACAGAACTCGACCGGCTTCAACGTCGATCGGGCCACTTGTGTCGGCAACACAGCAGCCACCTGTCCTGGCGCCACGGTGGGAGCCGGCAGAAGCTTCACCGACTTCAACCCCAGCCTGAACCTGAACTTTGACGCTGGCAACGATCAAGTCGTGCGTCTGGGTGTGGCCAAGGTGCTGGCACGACCCAACATGGGCGACATGCGTGCCAGCGTGGGCTTCAGCTATGACAACAGCAAGCAGATGTATACCGGCGATGGCGGCAACCCGGACCTGGAGCCGTTCCGCGCCAAGTCTTTCGACCTGTCGTACGAAAAGTATTTCGGCAAGAAAGGCTATGTCAGCATTGCTGGCTTCTACAAGGATCTGGACACCTACATCATCCGCAGCGCTACACCGTTCGACTTCAAGCCCTTCGCGAATCCTGCGCTGCCCTATGCCACGAAAGGCATGATGACGCGCCCGGTCAACGGCAGCGGCGGCACCATCCATGGCGTGGAAGTGGCCCTGAACATGCCGTTCTCCATGCTGACCCCGGCGCTTGACGGTTTTGGTGTGATGGCCAATATTTCCTCGACCAACAGCAATGTGAGCCTGCCCACCAGCGGCTTCAGCACCAACGACATTGGCCGCGACAAGATTCCGCTGCCGGGCCTGTCCAAGAACGTCACCAACCTGCGCGCCTACTACGAGAAGAACGGCTTCCAGGTTTCCGTGGCCGGTCGCCAGCGCTCGGATTTCCTGGGCGAGATCAGCGACTTCCAGGACAACCGCCAGCTGACCTTCATCAAGGGCGAAACCGTGGTTGACATGCAATTGGGCTACGAGTTCCAGACCGGCCGGCTCAAGGGCCTGTCGGTGCTGTTCCAGGGCAACAACATGTCCAACGCCCAGTTCCAGCGCTACAGCAACACGCCGGACAACGTGGTCGAAAAGGTCAAGTACGGCAAGGTTTACCTGCTGGGTGTGACCTACAAGTACTGATCCGCGAAAAGAGCATCGGGGCCCCGCCGGGACCAAGGCGGCGGGGCATTAACATGGGGGCGCAAGCCCCCCTTTTTTTGACCATCACTGCTTCCATCACTGCCATGCCACAGTCCCTGATCAAGAACATCGTCATCGTCGGTGGCGGCACCGCCGGCTGGATGACGGCCACCGCCCTGGCCACGGTGCTGCGGGGGCGCTACCCCATCCGCCTGATCGAATCCGAAGAAATTGGCATCGTGGGCGTGGGCGAAGCCACGATCCCGATGATCCAGCGCTACAACAAGATCATCGGACTGGACGAGGCCGAGTTCGTGCGCGAGACCCAGGGCAGCTTCAAGCTGGGCATTGAATTCGTCAATTGGGGCCGATTGGGCGAGCGATACATGCACGGCTTCGGGCCGATCGGCCAGGACCTGTGGACCGTACGCTTTGACCAGTACTGGCACAAGATGCGCAAGCTGGGCAAAGCCGCGCCCCTGGAGGCGTATTCCATCACCCGGATGGCCAGCAAGGCCAACCGCTTCATGCCACCCGACACGAGCGTGAGCAATTCCCCGCTCAATGACATTGCTTACGCCTACCACTTTGATGCCGGCCTGTATGCACGCTACCTGCGCAAATTGGCCGAAGGGCGCGGCGTGCAGCGCACCGAGGGCAAGATCACCCGTGTCGAGCAACGCGAGGCGGACGGCTTTGTGCGTGCGGTGGTCCTCGAAAACGGCGAGCGCATTGAAGGTGATCTGTTCATTGACTGCTCAGGATTTCGTGGCCTGCTCATCGAGGAAACCCTGCACACAGGCTATGAGGACTGGCGCCACTGGCTGCCGTGCGACCGGGCCCTGGCCGTACCCTGCGAAAGCGCCCCGATGCTCACCCCCTACACCCGCTCCACCGCCCACCGTGCCGGCTGGCAGTGGCGCATTCCGCTGCAGCACCGTACCGGCAACGGCCATGTGTACTGCAGCGACTTTGTCAGCGATGACGAAGCCGCCCACACCCTGCTGGCCCACCTGGACGGCAAGGCACTGGCCGATCCGCGGCCGCTGCGCTTTGTGACCGGCATGCGCAAGCAATGCTGGAACCGCAACGTCGTGGCCGTAGGACTTTCCAGCGGCTTTCTGGAGCCGCTGGAGTCGACCAGCATTCACCTGATCCAGAGCACGATTGCCCAGCTGATCGACTTCTTCCCGGACCAGGGCTTCAATCCGACCGAGACCGCCGAATTCAACCGGCTCAGCCGATTCCATTTCGAGCGCATTCGCGACTTCATCATCCTGCACTACCACCTCAACCAGCGTACCGATTCGCCCTTCTGGCAAGCCTGCGCCCACATGCCGATCCCGGACACGCTGCAGCACAAGATCGACCTCTACAAGGCCACGGGCCGGCTGCTGCGGGTGGACAACGAACTGTTCTCCGAAGTCGGCTGGCTGCAGGTCATGGAGGGGCAGAATCTGGTGCCCGATCAATACCAGCCGTTGGTCGATCTGCAAAGCGAGGACGACATCCACCAATACCTCGAGAGCGTGCGACTGGTGATCGAAAAATGCGTAGCTGTGATGCCCGAGCACAGCCAGTTCATTCGCGAACACTGCAAGGCGGCGCCTGTGGCCCTTTAAAGATCTGCCTGTGTCGCCTGTGTGGCCAAGTTCGGCGCTCACAGTGAAGAACATCCCGAGCGCGCTGAAGTTCAGATTTCCTTTTGCAGCACTGTCGCTTCCTGCCCTTGCAGACAACACTGGCACGGTCGACGGCGCTGCACGCCTTTACCGCCTGCCCGCCCCGCCCCAGATCACCCCGCTCAAGCCCGGCACGGTGAGCGTGACCCGGC
>CAYMMK010000074.1:0-12519 GCA_964391575.1 uncultured Limnohabitans sp. | reverse complement strand
CCAGCGGATGGCTTCACGGAAGCTCGGTGCGCCCACCGGGATGATCATCAGCTCCTGCAGGTCCAGCGAGTTGTTGGCGTGGGCGCCACCATTGATGACGTTCATCATTGGCACCGGCAGTTCCTTGCCGGCCATGCCGCCAAAGTAGCGGTACAGCGGCAGACCGGCTTCTTCGGCCGCGGCTCGGGCCACGGCCATGGACACGGCCAGCATGGCATTGGCCCCCAGGCGGCTCTTGTTGTCGGTGCCGTCCAGATCGATCAGGGTCTTGTCCAGGAAGGCCTGCTCGGAGGCGTCCAGGCCCAGTACGGCCTCGGAAATCTCGGTGTTGATGTGCTCGACGGCTTTGAGCACGCCCTTGCCCAGGTAGCGGCTCTTGTCGCCATCGCGCAGTTCGATGGCCTCGCGGCTGCCAGTGGAGGCACCGGAAGGCACAGCGGCGCGGCCCATCACGCCTGACTCCAGCAGGACGTCGCATTCGACGGTGGGGTTGCCTCGGCTGTCCAGGATTTCGCGGCCGACAATATCAACAATTGCACTCATGAAATGTACTCTTCAGATCACAGGAAAGAACGGGACAGGGAGGGCGGCTTACTGGAAGTCGTCCTCCAGCAAAGGGTTGCGCTTCGTGAGGGCGTCAATCTGCACCAGCGTTTGCAGCAGAGCTTTCATCTTGCCCAGCGGGACTGCGTTGGGCCCGTCCGACCAGGCCTGCTCGGGACGGGGGTGGGTTTCCATGAACAGGCCAGCCACTCCGGCGGCTACGCCTGCACGCGCCAGCACCGGCACCATTTCTCGGGCGCCGCCGCTGCTGGTGCCCTGGCCGCCAGGTTTTTGCACCGAGTGGGTCACATCGAAGACCACCGGAGCCCCTGACTTGCGCATCTCGGCCAGGCTCGTCATGTCGGCCACCAGGTTGTTGTAGCCAAAACTCACCCCGCGCTCGCACGCCAGGAAACGGTCTTCGGACAGGCCGGCTTCGAGTGCAGCGGCACGGGCCTTGTCGATCACATTCTTCATGTCCCAGGGTGCAAGGAACTGCCCCTTCTTGATGTTCACGGGCTTGCCCGATTTGGCCACGGCCCGGATGAAGTCGGTCTGTCTGCACAAAAAGGCCGGAGTCTGTAGCACATCGACCACATGGGCCACCGGTTCGACCTGGGACTCGTCGTGCACATCAGTGAGGATGGGCAGGTTCAGCTGCCTGCGCACTTCATCCAGGATTTTCAGGCCCGCATCCATGCCGACGCCGCGCCGGGTGTTGCCCGAGGATCGGTTGGCTTTATCGAACGAGCCTTTGTAAATGAGAGGAATGCCCAGGGGTTCACAGGCTTCCTTGAGGCGACCTGCGACTTCAAGCGACATGTCGAGGCCTTCGATCGAGCAGGTACCTGCTATCAGGAAAAAGGGCCGGTGCAGGCCAACGTCAAATCCGCACAGTTGCATGTCAGATGCCGGCTTCAGGCCGCCTTAAGTTTGTGGCCACGGGTTTTGTGATCGAGGGCGGCCTTGATGAAGGCATTGAACAGGGGGTGGCCGTCCCAGGGGGTCGATTTGAATTCGGGATGGAACTGAACGCCCATGAACCAGGGGTGGACTTCGAGAGGAAGCTCCACGATTTCTGTGAGCTGTTCGCGCTGAGTCAGCGCCGAGATGACCAGACCCGCTTGCCTGAGCCGGGCCAGGTAATTCACGTTCGCTTCGTACCGGTGGCGGTGACGCTCGGTCACCACATCGCCATAGATCTGGTGGGCCAGTGTGCCCTTGGCCACATCGGAGCTTTGTGCACCGAGCCGCATGGTCCCGCCGAGGTCGGAGTGTTCGTCGCGTTGCTGGATCGAACCATCGGCGTCTTTCCACTCCTGGATCAGGGCAATCACCGGATGGGGGGTGCCGGGTTCGAATTCGGTGCTGTTGGCGTGCTGCAGCCCGGCCACATGGCGGGCATATTCGATGGTGGCGACCTGCATGCCCAGGCAGATACCCAGGTAAGGCACCTTGTTTTCGCGTGCAAAGCGGGCAGTCTGGATCTTGCCCTCGATGCCACGCTTGCCAAAACCGCCCGGTACCAGAATGGCGTCGAACCGTGCCAGCTGGGCAAGGGTTTCGGACGTGATGGTTTCGGAATCGATGTGCTCAATCTGCACGCCCACGTGGTTGCGCAGGCCGGCATGCTTGAGAGCCTCGTTGACCGATTTGTAGCTGTCGGTGAGTTCGACGTATTTGCCGACCATGGCAATCGTGACCTGGCCTTGGGGGTGCTCGGTCTCGTAGACCAGGTCGTCCCAGCGGCGCAGGCTGGCAGGAGGGGTGTTGAGCCGCAATTTGTCGCAGATCAAACCGTCAAGGCCCTGCTCGTGCAGGACCCGGGGCACCTTGTAGATGGTGTCCACATCGGGCATCGAGATCACGCCCCAGCTGTTGACGTTGGTGAACAGGGAAATTTTCTCTCGTTCCTCGTCTGGAATGCGCCGATCGGCGCGGCAGAGCAGTGCGTCGGGCTGGATGCCGATTTCGCGCAGCTTTTGCACCGTGTGCTGCGTGGGCTTGGTCTTGAGTTCGCCGGCCGTGGCGATCCAGGGCAGGTAGGTCAGGTGGACAAACGCGGCATTGTTGGGTCCCAGGCGCAAACTGAGCTGGCGAACGGCCTCCAGGAAAGGCAGCGACTCGATGTCGCCAACGGTACCGCCGATCTCGACAATCGCCACATCCACCGCATCGGGGGTCTGAAAGCCCGCCCCGCGCTTGATGAAGTCCTGGATTTCATTGGTGACATGCGGAATGACCTGCACGGTCTTGCCCAGATAGTCGCCCCGGCGCTCCTTTTCGAGCACGCTTTTGTAGATCTGGCCGGTGGTGAAGTTGTTGGCCTTCTTCATCCGTGTGTTGATGAAGCGCTCGTAGTGGCCCAGGTCCAGGTCGGTTTCTGCCCCGTCATCGGTCACGAACACCTCGCCATGGTGGAAAGGCGACATGGTGCCGGGGTCGACGTTCAGGTAAGGATCGAGTTTGATGAGGGTGACAGACAGGCCGCGCGATTCAAGCAAGGCAGCCAGAGAGGCGGAGGCGATTCCCTTGCCCAGGGAAGACACCACACCGCCGGTGACGAAGACGAATTTGGTCATGTCCGGTGGGGAGGACAGGCTCCCGTCTGGTGGTAAAGCGAGATTATAGAGGGGGTCGGGTCTGCTACATTGCCGCTCATGAGCCATCTTGCTGGAAAACACATTGTTCTGGGCTTGTCGGGCGGCATTGCAGCCTTCAAGTCTGCGGAGATTTGCCGGGCCCTGGTCAAGGCCGGGGCCACGGTGCAGGTCGTGATGACCGAGGCGGCCGAACATTTCATGACCGCCGTCACCATGCAGGCGCTCTCGGGGCGACCGGTCTACACCTCCCAATGGGACGTGCGCGAGCCCAACAACATGGCCCACATCAACCTCAGCCGCGAGGCCGATGCGATCCTTGTGGCGCCGGCCAGCGCCGATTTCATGGCCAAGCTCCTGCATGGGCGGGCCGACGAACTGCTCAGTCTGATGTGCCTGGCCCGCCCAATCGACAAGGTGCCGCTGATCGTGGCGCCTGCCATGAACCGCGAAATGTGGGCCAACCCGGCCACGCGTCGCAATGTGGCGCAGTTGCAGGCCGATGGCATCCATGTGCTGGAGGTGGGGCAGGGTGATCAGGCCTGCGGCGAGATAGGCGACGGCCGCATGCTGGAAGCCGAAGAAATCCTGGAAGACCTGGAAGCCTTTTTCACGCCCAAGGCGCTTGCGGGCCAGGCGGTGCTGGTCACAGCCGGGCCGACCTACGAAGCCATTGACCCGGTGCGGGGCATCACCAATCTGTCGAGCGGCAAGATGGGCTTTGCGATCGCCCGCGCGGCCCGCATGGCCGGAGCTGAAGTCACCCTGGTGGCCGGTCCGGTGAGCCTGTCTACCCCACGCGGCGTGCGCCGGGTTGATGTGCGCTCGGCCCGTGACATGCTGCAGGCCGTCGAGCAGCATGCGGGCGCCGCTCAGATTTTCATTGCCACTGCTGCGGTAGCCGACTGGCGACCGGCCACTTCGGCAGCCCACAAGATCAAAAAAGACGGCTCAGGCCAGATGCCTGCGCTGGGCTTTGTAGAAAACCCCGACATCCTGGCCACCGTCGCCCGGTCGGCACGCGCCCTTTCGGGCGAACTGTTTTGCGTCGGCTTTGCTGCCGAAAGCCATGACCTGCTGGCGCATGCCACCGCCAAGCGCGAACGCAAAGGTGTTCCGCTGCTGGTGGGCAACATCGGCCCGAGTACCTTTGGGCGGGATGACAATGCCTTGCTGCTGGTGGATGCCCTGGGAGCCCATGAACTGCCGCGCGCCTCCAAACAGGTGCTGGCCAATCAACTTATCCACGACATTGCCCGCCGGCTCGGCGCCGCGAAAGCCTGAAGATGGAACTCGACGTCAAGATTCTCGACCCCCGCATGCAGGGGCAACTGCCCCACTACGCCACGCCTGGCAGTGCCGGGCTGGACCTGCGTGCCTGTCTGGACGCGCCCCTGACCTTGGCCCCCAATGCCTGGCAGCTGGTGCCTACCGGCATCGCGATTCATCTGAAAGACCCGGGCTATGCGGCCATGCTGCTGCCGCGTTCAGGCCTGGGGCACAAGCACGGGATCGTTCTGGGTAACCTGGTGGGGCTGATCGACAGCGATTACCAGGGTCAGCTGATGGTCAGTTGCTGGAACCGCAGCGATGTGGCGTTCACCCTCGAGCCCATGGAGCGCATCGCGCAGATGGTGATCGTACCGGTGGTTCAGGCGCGCTTTCGGGTGGTCGCTGAATTTGGGGATGTAACGGCCCGAGGGGCGGGCGGTTACGGCTCGACTGGCAAGCAATAGCCCCCGCCTGCCTGCCGACGGCTTCAGGCCGGGGCAACTGATCGCGCCATGCACCAATCAGACGGGCTCCGGGGCCAAGACGACCCTCAGTGCAGGGTTTGGCCCTCGGGTGACGCTGGCCGTCCCACCTCGATACGGAAAAAACCCGTACCGCAAGAACCGCGTCCCACTTCTGCTTCGGACGCATCGCGCACGCCGGCCACCGTCAGGTGCAGACGCAGTGCAATGCCGGCCAGCGGGTGGTTACCGTCGAGCACCACATGCTCCGGGTAGATCTGGGCGATGGTGTAGAGCACGTCGCGCGGAGCCAGAGGGTTGCAGCCCTGCGGCAGCGCATGACCCTCGATCGTCAGCCCTTCTTCGATGTCTGCGGGAAACAGGGCGCGTGGCTCCAGGAACAGCAGTTGGTCATTGAAATCACCGAAGGCGTCTTCGGGCTCCAGATGCAGGTCGACCCTGGCGCCCACACCGTGCCCTTGAAGGGCGGCTTCGATCCTGGGCAACAGGTCCTGTCCGCCGAGCAGAAATTCGACCGGCTCCTGCAACTCGTCAAGGGTTTCGCCCAGGGTGTCCTTGAGGGTCCAGGTCAGGGCAACCACGCATTGTTCTGTAATGTCCATGGGACAATTGTCGCACCATGGATACCCAACTGCCCCTGAGATTGCTGGGCGGCCTCACGCCGACCCAGTTCATGCAACGCCACTGGCAAAAAAAACCGCTGCTGGTCAGGCAGGCCGTGGCAGATTTTTCACCGTGTATCGGTCGGACCGAACTGATGGCGCTGGCGCAGCGCGAGGATGTTGAGTCGCGCCTGATCGTGCAGGGCGATCAAGGCTGGAAGATGCGTGCCGGTCCCTTCAATCGTCGCAGTTTCCCGGCCCTGCGCCAAAAGCGCTGGACATTTCTGGTTCAGGGCGTGGACCTTCACCATGAAGGCGTCCACCGCTTCCTGCAGCAGTTCCGGTTTGTGCCCGAGGCACGGCTCGATGATGTGATGATCAGTTATGCCAGTGACGCAGGCGGTGTCGGCCCGCATTTCGACAGCTATGACGTGTTTCTGTTTCAGGCGCACGGCCGCCGCCGGTGGCGCATTGGCCGCCAAAAGGATCTGTCTCTGCAGGAGGGGGTTCCGCTCAGGATCCTGAAGAATTTCCAGCCCGAGCAGGAGTATCTGCTGGAGCCTGGGGACATGCTTTACTTGCCGCCCCGTTATGCCCATGAGGGGATTGCCGAGGGCGAGTGCATGACCTGGTCGGTCGGTTTTCGTTCACCACAGCGTGCCGAGATGGTGCGTGAATTGTTGCTGGGTCTGGCCGATGAGGCCTTGGACGATCTTGCGCAGACCTTCTATCGCGATCCGTCGCAGACGGCCACCCATGAACCCGGAAAAATCCCAGCTGCCTTGCAGGACTTCGCCCTCGATGCCTTGCGCCAGGCTCTGCGTGATCCGGCAGTGCCCCTGATGCTGATCGGTGAATACCTGACCACGCCCAAGCCGCAGGTCTGGTTCGAGCCGTCCGCGCTGCCCCTGGCGGTCGGCCAGGGGGTGGTGCTGGACCGTCGCAGCCGCATGCTGTATGACCGGCAACACCTGTTCCTCAATGGCGAGGCTTTCCGGGTCGCGGGGCGCGATGCCCGCTGGCTCAGGCAACTGGCCGACGAGCGACAGTTGGACACCCCAGGCATGAACCAGCTCAGCCATGAAGCCCGGCAGGTGGTGGCGCAGTGGGTGGCCCAGGGCTGGTTGCACTCCTGGTAAGGGTATGTCCTGAGACACTCTCGCGGTCCGGCTATAATTTACGGTTGAATGCCTGGTCGTCAAGAGCCGGGCATTCTCGATTGCAGGCCTTCGGGTCCGCGACAATTTCCGGAAATTGTTTCTTGAATCATCAAAGGAAAATCAAATGAACAAGTCCCTCGTTCTGGCTACCGTGATCGCTGCTGCTGCTTTGGCTGCCTGCGGCAAAAAAGCAGAAGCTCCGGCTCCTGCTGCACCGGCTCCTGCCGCTGCTCCGGCTCCTGCTGCTGACGCATCGGCTGCTTCCGCTCCCGCTGCCGACGCTTCTGCCGCGGCCTCCGAAGCCAAGAAGTGATGCCCGGGCCGGCACTTTCGGGTGCCGGCTGTGCATGAAAAATCCCCGCTCCGGCGGGGATTTTTTTGCGTGCGCCCAGCCCCAAGGCCGGGGATGGAAGTCTCAGCGGATTTCAGGCGCCAGCAGTTTGAGGATTTTTTCGGCATTGGCCGAGGACTCGGGCTGGCCCTGGGCATTGAGCACACTGACCACGCTGCCTGTGGCGCTGGTGCTGACCACAATCCGGTAGCGCGCCAAGGCCGGAGCCTTGCTGTCGGCCCGGCTGAACAGGCGTGACAGGAAGCCCGGCTCCTTGCCCGGGTCGGTGGAAGCAACGTAGCGCACGAAATAGATGCCCTGGCGACGGTCACGGTCTTCCACCGTAAAACCCGTGCGATCCAGGGCCACACCCAGACGCCGCCAGCTGCGCTCGAGATCGTCGTTGAGACTGATGACCGGCTGACCGCCCTGCAGGGTCACACTGGCGCTGGGCGCAGCCCCGCCTACAGTTGCCCCCGGCGCATTGGCAGCACTGCCAGTGGCGGCAACCAGCTCGGGTTTACCGCCCAGCTTGACCATCAGACGTCTGAGGAATTCGATTTCCAGCTCGATATCTGCAGGCCGCGCCTGCCAGGTGGTGTTGTCCTTGTTGGAGCTGGTATAGACCTCTTGCATGCCCCGGTGGCTGATGTAGATGTCGACGCCGCCCTGGGCATTGCGTTCGATCCGCGTGCGGAACCGGTCCCTCTCACCAGTGGAGTACAGGTTATCAAACAATTTGCCCAACGAGCGGCGCAGGAAATCCTGTGGCAGCTTGGCCCGGTTCTCGGCCCAGTCAGTCTCCATGATGCCCAGTTCGGGCGCATCGGTGGTCAGCACAAATCCGTTGCTGGTCCAGAACTCCTTGAGCGGCTCCCAAATCTTGTCTGCGGGCCGGTTAACCACCAGCCAGCGTTGTGTGCCGTTACGTTCCATGCGCACATCGCCCATGGCGTTGGCTGCTGTGCCGGCATCGCTGACCCGGCTGGCAGCTGCCTGGAATCCCGAGGCCGTGGCCGAGGTGCTCTCCAGGTTGTAGCGGGAGTCCCGCCGCAATTGCGTCAGGTCGGGGGGGACATCAAGGGTTGAGGCGGTTCGGGCGCTTTTGTAATTGATCTTTTCCTCATCCAGCGAGGAGCAGCCCGCCAGGGCCAGAGTCAGCAGGGAGGGGGCAACAACAAGTCGGTTCAGGGATTTCACAAAAAATCTTTCAGGCACGGGTTACAGCAGGCCGGCGGCCTTCAGCGCGGCTTCAACCGCAGGGCGCTGGTGTTCAGACAATTCGGTCAGAGGCAGACGCATGGCCGGGCCACATAGACCCATGCGGGCCATGGCCCATTTGACCGGAATCGGATTGGCTTCGACAAACAGGTTTTTGTGGACGGGTAAAAGCAACATTTGGATGCGCATGGCCTCGCGAACATCGCCGCGCAGGGCGGCCATGCACAACTCGTGCATCAACCGGGGAGCCACGTTGGCCGTCACGCTGATGTTGCCAGCGCCGCCGCACAGCATGAGCGCAACAGCGGTGGGATCGTCTCCGGAGTAGACCGAAAACGAAGCGGGCAATTCACGGATCAGCCATTGGGCGCGCTCGATATTGCCCGTAGCCTCCTTGATACCGACAATGCCGGGCACCTCGGCCAGACGCAGCACGGTCTCGTGGTGCAGGTCGGCCACAGTCCGGCCGGGCACGTTGTAGAGGATCACAGGCAACTCAGGCGTCGATTCTGCAATCGACCTGAAGTGAAGGTACAGCCCCTGCTGGGTAGGCTTGTTGTAGTAAGGAACTACCTGCAACTGGGCGTCCGCGCCGATGGATTGAGCATACTGGGCCAGCTCGATGGCCTCTGCAGTCGCGTTACCCCCGCAGCCGGCAATGATGGGAATGCGCCCGGCAGCCTGTTCGACCGAGACGCGCAGGATCTCGCGATGCTCCTCGAAACTGACGGTGGGGGACTCCCCCGAGGTTCCCACGATCACCAGGCCATCGGTGCCTTCGGCCACGTGCCAGTCGATCAATTTGCGCAAGGTCGGATAGTCCACGCCCCCGTCCGTGTACAACGGTGTGACCAGGGCCGGGATGCTGCCCTTGATGGATGGGTATGCAGGCGTCATGTCTGTCAGCAGAGACTCAAACCATTCATTCTAACGACACCGGGGGCGCTGCGCAGGGGCTCTCAGGGCGATGGCGGCGGGATCAGGCCAGGGACCAGCGGACAGCTTCAGCGCCGTCATGCTCACGAACGGCCGCGATCCGTTGGACAAAGCGAGGAGTTGAGGACTCGAAGCCTTCCTCAAAGGCCACGGTCCTCAGGCTGCGGGTGACCCGCAGCAACTCGCCCTGCTCGAGCAGAAATTCGGGCCGAGAAGGGCGACCCACGGTTTCCTGGCCCCTTGCGAAAGTTTCGTACAGCAGCACGCCGCCAGCTGCAATGCTCTCGAGCACATGAGGCCACAGGGGTCGCCACAGATAGTTCGTCACCACCACCGCGTCAAAAGTCTGGCCTGGCAGTGGCCAGGGAGCATGCTCAAGATCGGCCAGCAGCGTGGGACCGAACGCGCCCGCCCGATCCAGGGCTTCGTTGTGGCAGTCCACACCCAGCACCGGGTGGCCGCGGCCGGCAAACCACTGCATGTGACGGCCTGCGCCGCAGGCCAGATCTAGCACCCGGCCCGCGGCAGGCACCAGGTGACTCCAGCGGACGATCCAGCCCGAAGGCGCCTCGGTGCCGTGCATCACAGGGCTCCAAAACAGGCCCAGAGCTGCTCGGCGAGCAAAATGGCTATTTCGGGTCGGGCATAAAGCCAGGCCGTCAATGCCAGCACCACCGCCAAGACGATGATCAGGGGCCAATGCATGGGTCGGTGGTGCATGGTGGGCGGTTCAGGGTCACGCGGCCTGGGGCTGGCTGCGGGTGATGGCGCTTTCGCGCACCGGCAGGTTCACCACTGCAGCGAACACACCCAGCGCGATGGCCAGATACCAGACCTCATCGTAGCTGCCGGTTCTGTCGTAGAGGAAGCCGCCCAGCCAGACGCCCAAAAAGGAGCCGATCTGGTGGCTCAAGAAGATGAAGCCACTGAGCATCGACAAATGGGCCACACCGAAAATCTGGGCCACCACCGCATTCGTCGGTGGCACGGTGGACAACCACAACAGCCCCATGACCGCAGAGAAGATGTACACACTCCATGGTGTGAGCGGGGCCAGCAGGAACAGCACAATGGCCACCGAACGCGCAAAGTAGATGAAGGCCAGGATCTTGCGTTTGGCCAGCCTCTGGCCCAGGGCGCCGGCCGCGTAGGTGCCCAACACATTGAACAGGCCGATCAGCGCCAGGGCATAGCTGGCCACCTGGGGCGACAGTCCGGCGTCCTTAAGGTAACTGGGCATGTGCACGCCGATGAACACCACCTGAAAGCCGCAGACAAAGTAGCCGGCCATCAGCAGCTGGAAACTGCGGTAGCCAAAAGCCTCGCGCAGGGCCTGACCAATCGTTTGCTCCCGCCTGGCCGCCGCGGCACTGGCGAGCCCTGGCTCGCGCAGGCCCCAGGCCAGTGGCGCCATCATCAGCGCCGCCGCTGCCAGGATCAGCAAGGCGTTCTGCCAGCCGGCGAAGTTGATCAACAGTCCCTCGACCGGCACCATCAGGAACTGGCCAAATGATCCGGCCGCTGCCGCAATGCCCATGGCCCATGACCGGCGTTCGGCGCTCACATTGCGCCCGATCACCCCGTAAATCACCGCATAGGTCGTCGCAGCCTGCGCCATGCCGATGATGACCCCGGTGAACAGGGCAAAAGCCCAGGGCGAGGTGGACCCGGCCATGCCCAGCAGCCCCGCGGCGTAGAGCAGTGCGCCGGCTGCAATCACGCGGAAAGCGCCAAAGCGGTCGGCGATCATGCCGGCAAAAATGCCGAAAAAGCCCCAGGCCAGGTTCTGCACTGCCATGGCAAAGGCAAAGTCTGCGCGTCCCCAGTCCTGGGCCTGGGTGATCGGCTGCAGCCACAGGCCAAAACCATGGCGGATGCCCATGGACAGGGTGACGATGGCGGCGCCACAGGCGAGGACCCGGGCCAGAGGAAGTGCTGGGGCGTGCATCCCCAAAATGTAACCAATCCCGGCCCCGCCACCCGGCAAGACTGTCTCCGGTGTGCGGGAAGGCGATCTGGGACTGATTTTTTATCCAGTATCCAAGGCCGAATCGCACTACAATTGCCCGCCATGGCTACTCACTCCGTCAAGTCTCCCGGCGATTACGCCGAAGCCTCCATCCGGGTTCTCAAGGGTCTGGAGCCGGTCAAGCAAAGGCCGGGTATGTACACCCGCACCGACAACCCGCTGCACATCGTCCAGGAAGTGCTGGACAATGCGGCCGACGAAGCGCTGGCAGGCTTTGGCAGGAAGATCAGGGTGACCCTGCACGCCGACGGTTCGGTCAGCGTCGAAGACGACGGCCGTGGCATCCCGTTTGGCCTGCACCCGGAGGAAAAGGCCCCGGTCATCGAACTTGTGTTTACCCGACTTCACGCGGGCGGCAAGTTCGACAAGGGCAAGGGCGGCGCCTACAGTTTCTCGGGCGGCCTGCATGGCGTGGGCGTGTCGGTGACCAATGCGCTGGCCCGGCGCCTGGAGGCCACCAGCCATCGTGAAGGGCAAGTGGCCTCCCTGGTATTTTCCGGGGGCGACGTGATTGAGCCGCTCAAGGCCCGCGCCCAGGAGTCCGGCGACCGCAAGCAAGGCACCACCGTGCGTGTCTGGCCAGACGCCCAATACTTCGATTCGCCTGCGCTGCCGATGGCCGAGCTGGTGCACCTGCTGCGCAGCAAGGCGGTGCTGATGCCGGGTGTGAGCGTCGCGCTGGTCAACGAAAAGACCAAGGAGACGCAAAGCTGGCAGTACAAGGGCGGCCTGGGGGACTACCTGGGTCAGACCCTGAGCGCGGACCCGGTGATCCCGCTGTTTGCTGGCGAAGGCTATGCAGACGGCAACAACGACAGTTTTGCCGAAGGCGAGGGCGCGGCCTGGGCGGTGGCCTTCACCGAAGAAGGCGCGCCGGTGCGCGAGAGCTACGTCAACCTGATTCCCACGCCAGCGGGCGGAACGCACGACAGCGGCCTGCGCGACGGCCTGTTCAATGCCGTCAAGAGCTTCATCGAGCTGCACAGCCTGCTGCCCAAGGGCGTCAAGCTGCTGCCCGAAGACGTGTTTGCACGCGCCAGCTATGTGCTGTCTGCCAAGGTGCTGGACCCGCAGTTTCAGGGCCAGGTGAAAGAGCGTCTGAACTCCCGTGATGCGGTGCGCCTGGTGTCCAGCTTCGTGCGCCCGGCGCTCGAACTCTGGCTGAACCAGCATGTGGACTACGGCAAGAAGCTGGCCGAGCTGGCGATCAAGGCCGCGCAAACCCGCCAGCGCGCTGGCCAGAAGGTCGAAAAGCGCAAGAGCTCGGGCGTGGCCGTGCTGCCGGGCAAGCTGACCGACTGTGAAAGCCGCGACACGACCCACAATGAGGTGTTTCTGGTGGA
>CAYMMK010000073.1:0-12540 GCA_964391575.1 uncultured Limnohabitans sp. | reverse complement strand
AGCGCTAGATACAGGTTCGATTCCTGTCGGGGGCGCCATGCCCCTGACTACACACCCGTCAGACCTCGGCTGAAACGGGTCTGCCTGTCATAAGGAGAGTCCGATCATGGTCAGCACGTCGCTTGCACGGCGGGCGTGGATTCGTAGGGCATTGGCCGTCATTGCGGCACCCGGGTCATGGATCGGTCCACCCTGTATTGGCGCCGCACAGCCATTGGCAGCTCCCGTTTTCAGCGGATCAGAACTCGCCCACGCCCGCTTGCTCATGGCGCAGGCTATGCGCAGCGATACCGCCTGGAGGCTGGTGCATGAGCTGGCGGTGGGCATTGGGCCACGGCCCGCGGGCTCCGAAGGTGATCGACGGGCTGTGGCTTGGGCTCAGCAATCCCTCTCCGCACTGGGACTCTCCCGTGTACGCGTCCAGCCAATCGAGCTCAACACATGGCAACGCGTGTCTGCCTCGGCGACCCTCACAGTCAACGCAGACGGTCAGCTCCCTCGTGACCTGGTCCTGGCCGCCCTGGGCAACAGCATCTCCACCCCGGTCGAAGGTTTGCAGGCAGAGGTGGCCTGGTATCCGAGTCTGGCGGCGTTGATGCAAGAACCCGCCGACCCGACCCGATCAAAGGCAGCGGGTCGGATCGTATTCGTGGACCAGAAGACAGAACGTACCCGGGATGGCAGCGGATATGGTCGCGCCGTGGGGGCGCGTGTCAACGGCCCCATCGAAGCTGGACGCCGCGGCGCTTTGGCCTATGGTTTGCGTTCGGTGGGAACCTCGGGCGGCACGAGTCAATCGGCAGAGAGTACGGATTCGGTTCGAGACCGGGAGCGTATTGCTCATACCGGTGCGACCCGCTACGACCTGCGGGTGCAGCCGATACCGGCCTTCGCAGTGTCCGTGGCCGATGCAGACGTGATCGCCGCCCGGGTGGCCCGTGGTCAGTCTCTCAGTTTGCGATTGAACCTGCAAAATCGTACCCAGGTGCCCAGCCTGACCCACAATGTGTTGGCAGAGGTGCCGGGGACTGATCTGGCCCATGAAGTGGTGCTTATTGGCGCCCACCTGGACTCCTGGGATCTCGGTCAGGGAGCGGTGGACGATGGCGCCGGGGTGGCCATCGTGAGTGCGGCCGCCGCCTTGATCGAACAGTCTGTCCGGACACAGCCGGCCTTGAGACCTCGAAGAACCATCCGCGTGGTGCTGTTTGCCAACGAGGAAAATGGCTTTGACGGCGCCGTCGCCTATGGCAAGGCACACGCTTCAGAAATTCATCAGATGGTGGCCGAAAGCGATTTTGGCGGCGGCCGTATCTACCGCATCAGCAGCCGTGTGCAGGCAGCCGCCTTGCCCCTTGTCGCCCAGATGGCCGCCTTACTGGAACCACTGGGCGTTGCACCAGGATCCAATGATGGCAACCCGGGCCCGGATGCAGCTTTCCTGATGCGCGCTCACCGTTGGCCGGCCATGGCCCTTAGCCAGGATGGGACCCGTTATTTCGATGTGCATCACACCGAGCGCGACACCATCGATGCGCTCGATGCAACTGATCTTCAGCAAAACGTCGCCTGCTGGGCTGCTGTGGCTTACCTGGCGGCGCAGGCACCGTCAAGCTTCAATCCTGTGCCCGCCAGCGGGCCCGGCCGGTAAAGGCTTGCATCGCACAATCCGAAGAAGACTCAATGGGCTGCTGAACGGGCCTTGTCCCCGTTGCGACCGTTATGCAGCGCGTGCAAGTCAGACCGCGCCGCTGCCGGGCTGGAAGCTGCGGCCACGGGGGAACTCATCGTAGCCCACAGGGACATCATGGCCCGGGTGGCCTCCTGAAAGGCCGCCATGGAGACATCGCCAGAACGGGGCCAGGGCCATGCCGTTGGCGACAGGGCATTCAAGGACAGCTGCGGCTGCAGGTGGTGGAATCGGTTTTCAAACACTTTCGAGAGTTCACGCGCCGAACCGCTGGCCAGACCCATCAGTCGGGTGTTGTATTGCACGGCACGCTCGAGAAAGGGCCTGAACACGCCCGCCTGCCATTGCATCGCGGACGGATAGTCCTGGATGTCAAAGGCGGTGTCGCAGCAGTCGGCGAACTCGCCCATGATCTCCTTGTAGACGCTCAGATTGAGGTTGAGCCAGTTTTCGAATTCGCCCACGCTGTGTTGGGCCATGTCGAAAAGGGCGCCCATCTGGGCTTTGGAGGCGGTGTGCATCGGGTCACGGTTCATAGCAAAAAAACTCCGTCGGGTCGCGGCCTGCGGATTTCGCGCGGCCAGCACAGTCTGCGCATGAATCGCGGCATCTTCTGTGCCCCAACGCCCATGCGCTGTAGGCGCACGGGCGCACCGACAGCGCCACGACGCATGCCGATGCTTTAAACCGGTCGAGGCCGCCAGTCCAGGCGTGGTGCCGGGGCGTGGCTGAGGACCGGCATTGAGGAGATCCAGATGAAAAAGCAGCTCACTGCGGGATCGATCTGCACACACGAACCCGAGACCATTTTCCGGCGCAATGACCTGAGCGAGGCGGCGCGACGGATGCGTGAAAACCATGTCGGCACCCTGGTGGTGGTCGACGAGACCGACGGCCATCGCCGCGCAATCGGCATGTTGACCGACCGGGACATCGTGACTGCCGTCATCGCCAAGGGGCTCGACCCGGTCCGGGTGAATGTGGGTGATGTGATGAGCCAGCCCCTGGTCTGTGCCCGACGGGACGACTCCCTGATGACCCTGCTGCAGCAAATGCGCAGCCAGGGCCTGCGTCGCATCCCGGTGCTCGACGACAATGAGCATCTGCTGGGACTGGTTTCGCGCGATGATGTGATTGACACGCTCTCACAGGCCTTGTCCATGGCCGCTGCAGTGGTGCCGGCCAGCGTGGCGCATGAACGCAAGCAACGGCCGGGCCCGGGGGCCAGCAAAAAAGTCAGCCGCGGACGGCGTACCGGCGATACAGCTTCGACCCAGGCGCTGCCCGCCCCGGGCCATTGAAGCGTCCCGCCTGCCAAGCCGGTATAAAGCAGTGTCTGGCACAGGATGTGCCTGCCCATGGAGCTTGTATGCCGACCCTGCCGCATTTTTCTGCCCGCCTTGCTTTGCTGGGATGTACCCTGCTGGCCACCCTCTGCCTGCCATCGCTTGCCAACTCGCCCCGCGCCCTGCAGGCCCAGACGGTCGCACAGGGCTTTGAAAACCCCTGGGCGGTGGCGTTTGTGGACGGGCAACGTTTTCTGGTCACCGAACGGCCCGGACGTCTTCGACTGGTCCACGCGGACGGCCGCATCGATCCGCCGCTGGGCGGCCTGCCCAGGGTCGATGCAGTGGGCCAGGGGGGCCTGCTCGATCTGATCACCGATCCCGACTTTGCTCGCAACCGGCAGCTCTATTTTTGCTACACCGAGCCGGGCGAGGGCGGCGCCAACGGCACAGCCCTGGCGCGTGCCCGTCTGGCTGCCGACCTGCGCAGCCTGGAAGAAGTGCAGGTGCTGTTTCGTCAGCAACCCAAGATGGCCGGGCGCCACCACTATGGCTGCCGTATCGTGATCGATCGCAAGGGCGATCTTTATGTCACCCTGGGCGAACGCTTTTCCGGCATGCAGCTGGCGCAAACCCTGGACAACCACCTGGGCAAAATCATCCGGCTGCACCGCGACGGTCGAGTGCCGGCGGACAACCCTTTCGTGGGCCGCGCATCCGCCCGTGCGGAAATCTGGAGCCTGGGCCATCGCAATCCCCAGGGGGCAACAATAGGCCCCGACGGCAGCCTGTGGGTGCACGAGCATGGTCCGCAGGGAGGCGATGAAATCAACCGCATTGAAGCCGGGCGCAATTACGGCTGGCCCGTCATCACCTACGGCGAACAGTATGGGGGTGGCAAGATCGGTGCCGGTCTGACCCAGCGCGAAGGTCTGGAGCAGCCCCTGCACCATTGGACACCGTCCATTGCGCCCTCCGGCATGGCGTTCATCGCCAGCGACCGCTATGGTCCCCAGTGGCGCGGCCAGATGGTCGTGGGCTCGCTCAAGTTCAACCGGATTCACCGGCTGGTCTGGGATGGCAACCGTCTGCTCGCTGACGAGCCGATGCAGGTCGCCGGACTGAACCAGCGGGTGCGTGATGTCCGCGAGGGCCCGGACGGCTGGCTGTATGTGCTCACCGATGCATCCAACGGACAGTTGTTGCGGCTGATCCCGCAGCGCTGAGTTCGGCCCCCTCATCCCTCGCGCAACAGATCGTAGAAAGCCTGCGCGGCCACCGACAGACTTTGCTGACGCAGTCGCACCAGGTACATCGGCCGGGCCACCTTGCGGTCGGCCAGGGGGATGGCGACCACATCGCTGCGGTTGCACAAGGCCAGCGCAAACTGCGGCACCAGACTGATACCGAAACCGTGTGCCACAAGGCCGGAGAGTGTGGCCAGCTGGGTCACCTCCAGCCCGGTATCGACCACGCCCGCCTCGAGCACCAGCGGCTGGGCATGCTGCCAGACACTGCCGTCGCGGGTGGTATGGATGAAGGGTTGATGGCGCAGTTCGCGAACATGCACACGCTTGCGCTGCGCCAGAGGGTGGTCAGTCCTGCACAGCACATACATCGGTTCACGAAACAGCTGGCATGAATCAAATTCCAGCGGATTGCCCGGCTGGGCGTTGATGCCAATGTCCGCCTGTCCCTGTCGCAGCATTTCAAGACAGCGGTCGGAGACCACATCCGACAGACTCAGCGTGACCCCCGGATACTGCTGGCGAAACCGCGCCATGCGCTGGGGCAGCCAGTCGGCGGCGACAGAAGGTGGAGCGGCCAGTCGCACCCGCCCGGTTTTCTTGTGCAGCCTGTCGTGCACCATCTTCAGGGTGCTTTGCAACTCGTGGGTGATGCGGGCCACACCCTGGGCGAAAGTTTCCCCTTCCGGGGTGAGCGACACATTGCGGGTGTCCCGGTCAAACAGCCGCACCTGCAATTGCGACTCGAGCCGACTGATCATCTGACTGAGCGCCGAGGGCGTGATGTGGCACCGCTGGGCGGCCAGACCAAAGTGACGGGTTTCCACCAAAGCCAGAAATGCATCCAGCAAACGGGTCGATAAATTGTTCATGGAATTTGAACAGTTGTTTTTTTATTTTAATTTTACAAATCAATTTCGACTCCACAAAATCTCGCCATCACACCCTGGTCAAACCTTGCACATGAGCTCAATTGCCATCGGTTGCGGCGCCGGATTTTCAGGTGACCGTCTGGATGCCGCACTTCCAGTGGTCAGAACCCTGATCGCACGAGGCGGTCCGGGTGCACTGATGTTCGAGAACCTTGCCGAAAGAACCCTGGCCCACCAGCAGCTGGCGCGCCGCAACCGGCCCGAGTCGGGTTATGAACCGTTGCTCGAAGGCGAACTGACGCCGGTGCTGGGGCTGTGCATGGAACACGGCATCCCGATCGTGGGTAACTTCGGGGCAGCCAATCCGCAGGGGGCTGCCCAGGCCATCCTGGCGCTGGCCCGGGCGCTGGGGCTGCCGCGTCCGCGCATCGCCATCGTCACAGGCGACGATCTGTCGTCGCCCATGGGGCGCGATCTGGTTCGGGAGCACATCGGACACTCCTTCGACGACGAACACTTTGTGTGCGCCAACGCCTATCTGGGTGCGTTCGAAATTGCCCAGGCCCTGCGCCAGGGCGCGCAGGTGGTGGTCACCGGGCGGGTGGCCGACCCTGCCCTGACCCTGGGCCCGGCGATCGCGCACCATGGCTGGGGGCCCACGAACTGGGACGCGCTGGCCGGCGCCACGATGGCCGGGCACCTGCTCGAATGCGGGGCGCAGGTGACGGGCGGTTATTTTGCCGATCCGGGGCGCAAGGAGGTGCCCGGTCTGGACAATGTGGGCTTTCCGATCGCAGACATCGAGGCCGATGGCGGCTGCACGATCAGCAAGGCCGATCACACCGGCGGGCTGGTGGACTGCCGCACGGTCAAGGAACAGCTGCTCTACGAAGTCCATGACCCTTCGCGCTACATCACGCCCGACGTGGTCGCCGACATCACCCGCTGCCGCGTGGACCAGGTGGGGCCCGACCGGGTGCGTCTGAGCGGTGTGCGCGGTCATCCCCGCACGGCCACACTGAAGGTGCTGGCCTATTTTGATGGCGGCTGGCTGGGGGAAGCCGAAATTTCCTATGCGGGCGCCCACGCCGAAGCGCGTGCCCGACTGGCCATGGACGTCATGCGCAAAAGACTGGGCCATCAACTGCCCCTGCGCTTTGACCTCATGGGCTGCATGAGCATTCTCGGCGATGACCGCGGCAGACTCTTGCAGGCCCTGCCTGCAGGGCAGGCCGAGGACGTGCGCTTGCGCGTGGCCGGCCGGCATGTCTCGCAGGAGATGGTGGATCTGTTGATCCGGGAGGTCACGGCCCTGTGGACCGGTGGACCGGCAGGCGGTGGCGGTGTGCGGGTGGCCAAAAGGCAACGTCTGTCCCAGAGGGATTGTCTGGTCCCGCGCGAACAGATTGTTGCCCGGCTGGAATTTCTCTGAGGGAGTCTGCATGCACCTGATTGCTCTGCACGATATTGCCCACGCACGCACCGGTGACAAGGGCAATCACGCCAATATCAGCCTGATCGCCTACCGCGCCGAGGACTATCCACTGCTTGAGCAGGAAGTCACGGCCGAGAAGGTGGCCGAATGGTTTTCGGCCCGGCAGCCCACTTCGGTGCGCCGTTACCTGCTGCCCGGGCTGTGGGCCATGAATTTCGTCCTTGACAACGTGCTCGATGGCGGTGTCAACGACTCGCTCAATCTGGACATGCATGGCAAGTCCCTGTCCTTTCATTTGCTTGCGATGCGAGTCCCCTCTCCACAACAATCACCGACCGAGGATTCCCCATGAATACACGCCGCTTTCTTCACATCCTGTGCATGGCCTGCACGATGTTGTCCTTGCCCTGCCTGGTTCAGGCCCAGGGCTTTCCCTCCCGGCCCGTGAAGCTGGTGGTGCCCTTCCCGGCGGGCAGCGCCACCGACATGGCGGCCCGGCTGATGGCACAGCAGCTCCAAAGCGCCATGGGCCAGAGTTTCGTGGTCGAAAACAAACCCGGGGCGGGTGGGTCGATTGCAGCGATGGAGGTCATTCGATCGGCCCCCGACGGCCACACACTGCTGTTTTCCTCCAATTCGGCAGCCGCTTCCAATGTCGCTCTGCTCAAAAGCATGCCCTACGACCCGCTCAAGGATTTTTCACCTGTGGCCGGCATAGGCGAGAACATGCTGGTGCTGATGGTCAAGGCCGACCACCCCGCCCGCACGGCACAGGAACTGGTGGCCCATGTGGCCCAGCGGCCGGGCAAGGTCTCGGCCGGCTATGGCTCCTCGAGCTCGCAGGTCAGCATTGCCGTCTTCAATCGCATTGGCAAGGTCGACGCCCAGATGGTGCCCTACAAGGGCATTCCGCTGGCGGTCAACGATGTGCTTGGGGGAGTCGTCGATTTCACCTTCGTTGATCTGGGCAATGCCATCGCACAGTCCAGAGGCGGCCGCATGCGGGCCCTGGGCATCACCGCGCCCAAGCGCTCACCCCTGGTGGCCGACTGGCCGGCCCTCGCCGAAACCTTGCCGGGCTTTGACATCACCGCCTGGTTTGCAGTGCTGGGGCCTGCGGGCATGCCACGCGAGGTGGTCGACAAACTGCACGGGGCCATTGCCCAGGTCCTGCGAAGTGCAGAGGCGCGCGAGAAGCTGGCGGGCATCGGTATCCAGCCGATGGCGCTGAACCCGTCCGAGCTCAGAGCCTTCATGGCCAGCGAAGTCAGCAAATGGATCCGTCTTGTCAGGGAATCGAACATCCAGCCGGAGTGAACATGCCACGCAAGATCCTGATCACGGGCGCCAGCCGCGGCATTGGCGCTGCCATCGCCCGACTGGCCGGCAGCAAGGGCTGGCAGGTGGGGGTCAATTACCACCGCAGCGCGCAGGCCGCCGAGGCGCTGGTGCGCGACATCAGCAGCAGCGGCGGGCAGGCGGTGGCGCTGCAGGCCGACGTCAGCCGGCTGGCCCAGGTCAAGGCCCTGTTTACCGATTTTGATGCCGCCTTTGGGACCCCCGATGTGCTGATCAACAATGCCGGCATGCTGGCCAGTTACCCGATCACCGAGGCCGACGAGGACAAGCTGGCAGCGCTCTTCGGTGCCAATGTGTTTGGCGCCTATTTTTGTGCCCGTGAAGCCGTGTTGCGCATGGCCCGCTCACGTGGAGGCCCGGGCGGCGTGATCGTCAATATGTCCTCGGTGGCGGCACGCCTGGGCGGTCTGGGTGGCGGGACGGCCTACGCCGGCTCCAAGGGGGCGCTCGATGCTTTCAATCTGGCGCTGGCCAAGGAAGTCGGCAGCGAGGGCATCCGGGTCAATGCCCTACGTCCGGGGCTGATCGCCACCGAAATTCACAATGTCCATGGCGGCATCGCCCAGATGCAGCAGCTGGCCCGCACTGCGGTGCCGATGGGGCGCGAGGGAACGGCCGACGAGGTCGCCCATGTGGCCCTGTGGCTTGCCAGCGAAGAGGCCTCTTATGTCCACGGCGCCGTGATCGACGTGGCCGGCGGACGCTGAACACCGAAAGCCTGACCATGTCCAGACGCCGACAGAAAGTCATCATCACCTGTGCAGTCACCGGAGCGATCCATACGCCCAGCATGTCCCCGCACCTGCCCATCACCGCCGATGAAATCGCGCAGGCGGCCATCGAGGCGGCGCAGGCCGGGGCGGCCATCGTGCATTTGCATGCGCGCGATCCGTCCAGCGGCAAGCCCTCGCAGGAAGTGGCCCTGTTTCGGCCCTTTGTCACCCGCATCAAGCAAGCCTCGGATGTGGTCATCAATCTGACCACGGGCGGCGCACCGACCATGGATGTCGAGGAACGCCTGCAGCCGGCGTTGCAATTGCAGCCCGAGGTGGCTTCGCTGAACATGGGCTCGATGAACTTCGGTCTGTATCCGATGCTGCAGCGCTACAGCCATTTCGAGCACGACTGGGAAGAGCCTTACCTGCAGCAGTCGGACCAGCGCATCTTCAAAAATACTTTTCGTGACATCGAGCACATCCTGCGTTCCTGCAGCGCCCACCAGACCCGTTTCGAGATCGAGTGCTACGACATCGGCCACCTCTACACAGCCGCCCATTTCATGGAGCGCCAGCTGCTCAGGCCACCGCTGTTCATTCAGTCGGTGTTCGGCATTCTCGGCGGGATTGGCGGACACCTCGATCATGTGTCCCAGATGAAACTGACCGCCGATCGTCTGTTTGGCGAGAACTATGTCTGGTCGGTGCTGGGTGCCGGCCGGCAGCAAATGCCCATTGCCACTCTCAGTGCCTTGCTCGGCGGCAACGTGAGGGTAGGACTGGAAGACTCCTTGTGGGATGGCCCGGGGACACTGGCCGTTAGCAACGCGCGTCAGGTGCAGCGCATCCGCTCGATTCTTGAGGCACTTTCGATCGAGGTGGCCAGTCCTGACGAGGCGCGTGAAATGTTGCAGCTCAAGGGCCGCTTCAACGTCAATTTCTGAAGACTGCGCTGCCGCAAAGTCCCTTGCGGCAGCGCAACCCTCATCAGGCCTTCTTCGCCCAGGCCGAACACCAGCCCTTGGCGGCGACCTGCTTGCCCGGGAACAGGCCACAGCCGCCCGCAGCGGAACCGGCCTTGCCCTGGTAGAGGGCACAGTTGGCGCAGTTCTGGCTGGCCGCAAATTTCGGGAACTTGGCCTTGTCGACCTTGCTGGCATCCGCCTTGTAGCCGACGCCTGCGGCTTGCGGGTCGCTCTCGGACACCATGGCCTGGGCAGCGGCCTCCTGCACCAGCAGGGCGGCGCCGGTGGCTGTGGCCAGCTGCATCATGAACACACGGCGGTTGCTGTGGGAACGCACGGACATTTGTCACTCCTTGGAATCACCAGAAAATACTGGGTGGTTCATTTTGCGCTCTATCAGGTCTTCTGTCACACCTTGGCGTATACCCGAGCAAAACAGGTGGAAACCGCCGCTCGCCAGGCGTTGCACCCCTGTACCCGGACCGAGGGCCATGCAAGAATACCTGTCAACTTCATCGGTCGTTTCTTCACTAAAAACCATGCTGACACTTTTTCTGGGGCTTGTGGTCTTTCTGGGCGTGCACTCGGTGCAGGCTTTGCTGCCTGAACAGCGCCAGTTGTGGCAGGCACGATGGGGTGCTGGGGCCTACAAGGGCCTTTATTCCCTGCTCTCTCTGGCCGGCCTGGTGCTGATGGTCTGGGGTTATGGCGAAGCCCGCCATCATCCAGTGGTGATCTTCGAGCCCCCTCGCGCTCTGGTGCATGCCAGTTTCCTGCTCATGGGCATTTCGATGGTCCTGCTGGTGGCCGCATACTGGCCACGCAACCAGATCCGGGCCCGCCTGCGCCACCCGATGACCCTGGGCATCAAGGTCTGGGCCCTGGCGCATCTGCTGGCCAACGGCACGCTCGCCGACCTGATGCTGTTTGGCACCTTTTTGCTGTGGGCGGTGGTGGTGTTCCGCTCGGCCCGGCGCCGGCCCGTTGCGCCCGCCGCCGAGCGGCCGGCCTCGATAACGGCTACCGTTGCGACGGTGATGCTGGGCCTCGGGGTCTGGGCCTTGTTTCTGTGGGGCGGTTTGCATGCGCATCTGATCGGTGTGAATCCGCTGGGCAGCATGGGGGCATGAACGCCCCGCCTCACCGGCGTCTGTGCACCGACTGCGGTGTATCGCGCAGCGCTGAGCCCGCCCGTTGTGCCCAAGCCTGTCAGTTCATCGCCCCCGACTACCCCCGCCTGGAGCGGCGTGTGCATGGCCGTGCTCGTGGCGAGGGCCAGGCCCAGCCCGACGAAGTTTTTTTCGGCCCCTACAGCGGCATGCATGCTGCGCGCCTGCGCCAGCCCCTGGAAGGCGCCCAGTGGACCGGCTTGACCACGCGGCTGGCCGAGCGCCTGCTGGAAACCGGCCAGGTCGACGCGGTGATTGCCATGGCCCCCCACCCCGAGGACCGCTGGCGGCCGCTTCCGGTGCTGGTCACCCGGGCCCAGGACATGGCCCGCTGCCGGGGCATGCGCATGGGCTATGCGCCCCTGATCAGTCTGGTGGAGCCGGCGCTGGCGCAAGGCTACAAACGGCTGGCCGTGATTGGCATTCCCTGCCAGATTTACGCCTTGCGGGTGCTGCAGCCGCAACTCGAACGCGAGCACGGGCTGCAGTCGCTGCATGTGATCGGCACCCCCTGCTCGGACAACACCAGCACCGAAAACTTCCACGACTTCCTGGGCCGGCTGTCACCGCGTCCGCAGGACATCCGGTACCTGGAGTTCCGGGCTGATTACCACGTCGAAATCCGCACCGATCAGGGACAGCAGCGGCGCATCCCTTTCCTGCAACTGCCGCTGGCCGATCTGCCGGCCGACTTTTTCCCCCTCACCTGTCGCACCTGCGTGGACTACACCAATGTGCTGGCCGACATCACCGTGGGGTATATGGGGGGGGACGGACAGCAATGGCTGCTGGTGCGCAACCCGCGCGGCGCGGCGCTGCTGGCGTTACTTGGGCAGGAGGTGCTCACATGCACCCCGAGCAGCGCAGGCCGCCGGGCCGGGGCGGTGCGGGGGTTTCTGGCCAACACCGAACGGGCTGCGGGTGGCTTGCCACTGCGGCGCATGCCGGCATGGCTGCGTCCGCTGGTGGGCTGGCTGATGCCGCGCATCGGTCCGCGCGGGCTGGAGTTTGCCCGCGCCCGGCTGGAGATGAAGGCCATCGAGACCGTGCTGCACCTGCGCCGACAGGCGCCGGCCAAACTCAAGTCCATGGTGCCCGCCCATGTCTGGGCCCTGGTGGCCCCCTACGGCCTGCGCCCCAGGGCAGACGAGCAGCCTCCAAGTGTAAATAAAACTTGACAGTTCAAGGTGGCTTTCCGATGATGGCGCATCCCATCACGGACTGTGCCCATGGCCTCGACCTTTCCATTTGCTGCCATCGTGGGGCAGGACGACATGACCCTGGCCATCCAGGTCGTGGCGGTCGACCCCTCCATCGGCGGCGTGCTGGTGCTCGGTGACCGGGGCACCGGCAAATCCACCGCCGTGCGGGCCCTGGCCGATCTGTTGCCGCCCATCGAGGTGGTCAGCGGCTGCGCCTACCGCTGCGACCCCAAGCGCCCGGCCGCCCTGTGCGAGCGCTGCAATCCGCCCGAAGGCCAGGGCAGGAAAGCCCGCAAGAACGCCGTTGAACGCCGACCGGTGGCGGTGGTCGATCTGCCGCTGGGCGCCACCGAAGACCGTGTGGTGGGCGCACTCGACCTCGAAAAAGCCCTTTCCCAGGGCATCAAGTCCTTCGCTCCGGGCTTGCTGGCGCAGGCGCACCGCGGTTTTCTCTACATCGACGAGGTCAACCTGCTCGACGACCACCTGGTGGATCTGCTGATCGATGTGGCCGCCTCGGGCGAAAACCTGGTCGAGCGTGAAGGCCTGAGCCTGCGCCACCCTGCCCGCTTTGTGCTGGTGGGCAGCGGCAACCCCGA